>JASFQN010000009.1:0-28682 GCA_050115425.1 Gammaproteobacteria bacterium
AGATTTCACGATGTTGGACTCCCGGGCGGGGTCGGCGTTCCGCAAATCCGGTATCGATTCCGCAGCCTCGATACAGGGTGGGGGTGCCTTCACGCCGGGAAGCCGCGCCACGCGGCGAATGCGAGCAGCGCCCAGCCGATCACGAAAAGCAGGCCGCCGACCGGTGTGACTGCGCCCAGCCAGCGCATGCCGGTCAGCGCAAGCAGATAGAGGCTGCCGGAGAACAGGAGAATCCCGGCGAACAGGCTCCAGCCGGCACGGCGCAGGATGTCGGATTCGGGCCAGTGGCCCGCGGCCAGGGCAATCGCGAGAAGCCCGAGCGCGTGAACCAGGTGGTATTGAACGGCCGTGTGCCAGATCTCGAGCATGGGCGCATCGAGCCGATGTCTCAACGCGTGCGCGCCGAACGCACCGAGCAGTACGCCGAGCAGGGCCTGAATGCTGCCCAGCAGGATGAAGAGGCGCAGGGTGGTCATGGAATACCTCCGCAAAGCTCAGGCCGGCGCCAGCATGCGCACCGCGCCGTAGCCGAAATACAGGCCGAAGCCGGCCAGCATGAAGACGCTGAGATAGGCGATACCGACCACGGCCGACTCCACGCGCTGACCGAGCCAGCGGAATGCATAGCTGATCAGCACACTGTAGATCACCAGGGAGATGAACATGCCCGCGATGCCGGGCCAGCCCCAGGCGGTGAAGAGCAGTGCACCGTTGGCAAGCCACCAGGCGAAATTGTAGGGACTGGTGACCGCCGTGACGTAGCCCAGCCTGAGCGAGCCGGGGGTGTGCTGTTCGTGAAATCCCGACCGCGCGGCCCGCCAGGTATTGAATGCCATCCAGACCAGCAACGCAGCGCCGGCCAGGCCGAGGACCCCGATCACGCGGGGGTGGTGCCGGAAGAAGGCGATGGTGCCCAGGGCGGCCAGGCCCAGCCAGGTGGCGTCGCCTGCAATGGCGCCAAAGGCCATGGAAAGCGACTCACGAATCCTGCCCTGCATGGAGGCGTTGGCCATGATGGCAATGATCGGGCCGGGCGGAGCGGCCAGGCTCAGGCCGAGCAGCGCGCCGGCCAGGGCAGCGCCGAGCCCGCTCGCGGTCTGGAAATCCGTCATGGCTTATTCGGGCGCTCTCTCGCCGTGTCCGCCGGCATAGCGCTTTTCCCCGGCCGTAATGGCCAGTTTCAACCGGTTGCCGGGCGGCGGCATCGGGCAGGTCGCAAAGGACGTGAACGCACAGGGCGGATTGTAGGCTTCGTTGAAGTCCAGCACGACGTGGCCGTCGACCGGCTTGTCCACATAAATGAAACGGCCCGCGCCATAGGTCGACTTGCCGCTCGTCTTGTCGGCGAACATCACGAACAGTTGATCGCCCCCCTCATCCACCGTGTCCAGACGGAAGGTCTTGCCGTTCTTCTCGAACACCAGTGCGCCCGGCGACGGCATGTCCTCGACCATGCCCAGAACGTTGACGATGGGAATCTTTTTGACCGGATCGTAGGCCACGAAGCGTGCATGGAAGCGCCAGCCACGATCGATGGGAAAGTAATCCAGCCCCTTGAAACCGACGCGAGTCGGCGCCTGGCTGTCCTTCACGCGGACGCCGAAACGGCCGACCCGCTCGATGGCATAGAAGCGGATTGATCCGCTGGCCAGTTCGGTTGGATGCTCGTGAGTGTCGGGCACCATGGCGAGGGGGCCGGCCACCGGCTTGCCGTCTTCGGTCAGAGGGGTTCCCGGCGCAGGGGTGAAGCGCACCCCGTCATGGCTCAGGGTGAATGTTCCGATCCTCCCCGGCGCGCGAGGGTCGTCGAGCGTGAGGTCGTTGGACGCCGCGGCGCCGAAGCTGTTGTCACCGGGCTTGAGCCACAGCAGCCCGACCAGGCTGAGCCAGCCGTCCGGGCGCGTGAGTCCGGCGAGTCGTTGGGCGCGCCATTGGCGAATGCTCTGGCGATAAGCGGCATCGCTCAGGGTGTCGTTCGGTCCGCTCCCGCACGCACTCAGAACGGCGCCCAGCAGCGTGGCGATGGCGAGCATGAAGGTGGTCCGGCGCAGTCGCTTGTTCACGTCTTGATCCCGAAAATTGGCGGCGTGTCATGTTACCGCAGGTCCTGTCCTGTCGCACGGCGCTCCGGGCGGCGTCCGCGGTTTCGGCATCAATCCGATGCGGACTGGCGAGATTTTGCCCCGCGAGCGGTAGAATCTCGCGGGCTGGCAGTACGGCAGAACGGACTATCAGAGGCTCATTTCCACATGAAAACCCTGCCCGATTACCTCGCACCCGGCCTGCGGATTCTTTCCATCGGCCTCAATCCCTCCCTCAATTCAGTGCGTGCCGGGTTCTACTTCGCCACCAGGCAGAACCGTTTCTGGAAGGCATTGAATGCATCGCGGCTGGTGAACGAGCCCGTTGAACCCGGCGTTGCCGGCATCGAGCGATTGTTTGTCACGTACCGAATCGGCTTCACGGACGTGGTCAAGCGGCCCACGCCGGGCGCCGCGCAGTTGCGGGCGAAGGACTTTCGTGAGTGGGCGCCGGCGCTGAGCGAAAAACTCACCCGCTTTCAGCCAGCCGTCGCCTGGTTTCATGGCAAGCTCGCCTACAACAACTTCCGCCGCTACGCCGACGGCGGTTCCGCCGCGACGCAGTGGGGGCTGCAGCCATCCTCGCCGGGCCTGCCGGCACTGTTCGTCACGCCCAATCCGAGTCCGGCGAACGCGGTTTTTTCGCTGAGCGACCTGATCGGGTGGTTCGATGCGCTGGCCGCATTTTGCGCGCGTCAGGACGAGGCGTCGTCGATCAACTGATAGACCCACGTACCGTGCCTGCCGGGGTCCACGGTGGATTGCCATGCATCGCCGCGGCGCTGCCAGCCGTGTGCGGCGAGCCAGGCATGCAGCCGGCTGAGTGTGTCGGGCAGGGCGTCGTAGGGTCCGTTTCGGGTGGCCCGCACGGCTCGGCCGCCGGGTAGCGTCTCAACGCGTACCGTGGAGTCGTCGAAAGCGACATCGCCACGATTCACCGGAACCGCGGCATCGAACATGAACAGGTTTTCCTGTCGGTTGGCCACGCGCACCACGGCCACCGGCGGGCCGGTCGGTTTCAGGCCGTGCAGGGTCACAAACGCCTTGATGTGGGTCACGGCGCGGTCCATGCGCGCGGCAATGGTTGCATCATCCATGCTCGCCTGGATCACCGCATAGGCGAGGTGCATGGTGGGGGTCTTGACGACCTGCACATCGAGCCCTTCGAAGTCGGCTCGGGGCAGGTTTTCCGTGAGAGTTTTCAGACGCTGCAGTCCTTCGGCGTAATCCGGTCCGACGGCCGAGTCCAGAAACAGCCCGGAATAGCGGGCGAAGGGGTTGAGTCCGAGGTCGGTGTCAAAGCTCCACACGGCATGTGTGATTCCGCCGTCGGCAGCCGACACGCGCACGGTGGTCGTGGCGTCGTCCCGGCCGGCGAATGTCACGTGGCTGCGCACCTCGGCGTTGGCCTGGCTGTCGATTATGGTCCGGGTACCGCTGCCCACGTCGGGATCATCGCTGTGCCAGTGCATCGACGAACCTTTGCCGAATTCGGGACCCCGGTAGTCGATGGTGGCATTCGGATCGCGAGCCGCCCAGGGGGACCAGCGATTGAAGTTGCGCATGCCGTTCGCCAGCGTGAATACGGTGGCTCGTGGTGCGCGTATGTCGATGCTGCGTTCGACATGCACATGCCGTGGAAGCGCCAGCCCGATGCCGCAGACCAGAACTGCCAGCAGGGCGAGGGCGGCCAGCCCCCACTTGAGAATGCGCATGCCCGGCTCCCCTGGGTAAGTACACCCCGGTTAGTTTAGCCGGTAATTTCGCGCAGGCCGCCTCAGAGACGCCAGCCCTGACGGACGGTGTCGAGTTCGCGACGAATGAGCATTTCGAGATAGCGGCAGTAGCGGTCCAGATAGTTGAGCCCGTCCGTGCGTTTGGTCAGCCAGGGATTCATCAGCGTGTGCCTGAGCAGAAAGATGCTCTCCGCCTGCAACGCCGGATCTTCGACGTCCTCGGCAAACGTGGACGGTTCTATGCCCAGCTGGTCCAGGAGACGTCCCATTTCGGTCTCGCTCAGCATGTCCTTGTACACCGAGGTGTGCGAACCGAAGAATTCCTTGAGCTGTACCGGTTGGCGGCCATCCGTGCGCAGGCTGCGATAAAGCCGCCAGCCGAAGGTATTCATTCGTGCCAGACTGGTGTTGCCTTCCGGGTTGATCGCCAGACAGATCAGATTGGTGTCCGGTTCGAAAGGCACGATGAGACGCGCTTCGCCGCGCAAGCGTTCGGCGACTTCGGGCAACGCGTCGTGGAAGTATTCGGTGGCGGCGATGGTGCCCTGCTGGAATCGGCCAAAGTGGGTATGGTCCAGCGGCAGTACGCGGTGGGTGACGTAGGCCGCGGCGGCGACCGAGCCCGGCTTGGAGCCTTCCAGGATATATTGGCCCAGGTTGCGGTAGCGCGCGTCGGGCGAAGGCGGCTCGCCGGTTTCCTCGAACACGTAGGCGGCCCGCTCGCTGATGAAGTCGTTGACGCGCCGGTCGCGCCAGACAATGCCACCGACACCAAAGGGCAGAAACCCCAGTTTGTGGGGGTCCACGGTAATCGAGTCCACGTCACGCAGGGCGGCAAAGCTGGAGTGCACGGCTTCCGAGGGAAAATGGCGAAGCTCGCTGGCGGTTTCCTCGCGGCTTCGGAGCGTGCCGTTCTCGTTGCGGAACAGGCTGGCGAGATAGCCGCCCCAGGCGGCATCCACGTGAATGCCGAAATCCATGCCGCGCTTGCGCCAGCGCTCCCGCAACGCCACCACGCGATGCACGGGATCGATGGTGCCGAATTCGGTGGAGCCGAGCACGGCAACCACCGAGAGCACGGGCTGCCGGGCCGCCTCGGCGTCGGCCAGCGCGCGGTCCAGGGCCTCGGCATCCATGCGCATGTGATCGTCCACCGGGATGGCGACAAGCTGGCGTTTCCCGAAGCCGAACACCTTCATGGCCTTGGCCCATGAATAGTGCGCGGTGACCGGCGCCATCACCACGGTATTTGCGGCTTCCGGATGGCGTCGGAAGAATTCGCCGATCCCGAGGTTCTCGATCCGTTCGGATTCCAGGCGTGCGCGAACGATTCGTGCCCTGGCCGGGCGCAGTTCCTGGTCGAGATGGGCAAGAAAGGCCTGGCGCAGATGGATGATTTCTTCGAGCGGGAGGTTGAGACACTGCCAGCCATTCAGTTCACCCAGCAGGCGCCCGTCGGTGAGTGCCACATTGTTGCCGACCTGTTCGGCTTCCGCGGCGGCCTGCAGTGCCAGCGGAAAGAAACGCAGATTGCGCTGGTTGAGCAGGCTTTCGTAGTTGGCCACGGTGCCGCCGCCGGTCAGGTGGCCCCAGGCACACGGGTCGTTTTTCGGATCGCTCGCGAAGCCGAACATGCGCGCCAGCTGGAGGCCCACCTTCAGTTCCATGTCGAGCGTCACGGGCGCGGCTTCCTCGACCACGTTGTTCGGGTTGTAGAGCGTGGTGATCATCTGCGCCAGCAGACCCGGCAGCAGCGTGTCGGACACCATGTGGCCCATGTAGCGGGGATTGAAAAAGGGTACCGAACGCTTCAGCGAGGCGGTCAGCCGGTGCAGTTCGGTCTTCATCGAGTCGACGAATTCCATGTAGCGAGGCTGGTGCAACGCCAGGGTGGGTATGGGCGGCTGGTCTTCGGGATGGAAGTTGCGCCGCCAGTAGACGTGGTCGCGAAGGAATTCGAGCAACAGACGTTCGAAGACGTCGTTGTTCTCGCCGTAGGACCCCAGGAAACAGGGGTTCAGGAATTCACGCGCCTCTTCCTCGGCGGTCTCCGCCGCCAGCCGCGCCGTGATTTCCGGAGCCTCTTCGTTCACGTCCTTCCCCTCTGCGTGACCAGTCCAGGCGGTCAGCATGCAGCGGGCGGACGTTTCCCGCCTTGACCGAAATCAAGGCGGGCCGGCCTCAGGCCGCGTTATTGGCGGCTTCCACGCGATCGCCGCAGTCGAATTCAACCTGCACCGCCTGATCCAGTGTTTCGGCGATCAGCGCGTCATAGGCGGGCAGGCGGGCGTCCTCCAGAGCCGTGAGACGCTCGTGCCTGGAGATGGTCTTGGGCTTGCCGGCGACAATGGAACAGCAGTCCTTGTAGGGCTCGATGGATGTTTCGTAGGTGCCGAGGCGGCGTGCCACCTCGATGATGTCCTGTTTGTCGTAGGCCAGCAGCGGGCGCAGGACGGGAATCTCCACGGCGCGGTCGAAGCTCACCAGGTTTTCGATGGTCTGCGAGGCCACCTGCCCGAGGTTGTCGCCCGTGACCAGCGCCTCGGCACGGATGCGACCGGCGAGAGCCTCGGCAGTGCGCGCCATGAAGCGGCGGAACAGCACCACTTCGTAGGGTGTCTGGTCGGTGAGCGTGGCCAGTTCATACGGCGTGAAAGGCACGACCCAGAGGCGCGAATGCTGGGTATAGCAGCTGACCAGCCGCGCCAGTTCGGCGACCTTTCCGGTGGCCGCCTCGCGCTGCTGGGTGCTGGTGGCGCTGAAATGGATGAAGTCCACCTTGCAGCCGCGCCGGGCCATGAGATAGGCGGCCACCGGCGAGTCGATGCCGCCCGAGAGCAGGGTGAGTACGCGCCCGCTGGTGCCGGCCGGCAGGCCACCCAGGCCGGGCAGACGGTCGCCGTGGACGTAGACACCGTCGTGGTGGACGTCGACGTGGATCACGTGGTCGGGCCGGCGCAGGTCGACCTTGTCCCAGTCGGTCTGGCCGATCACCGCCGCGCCCAGGTCGCGGGCCAGCACGTCGGAAGTGAGAGGGAATGGCTTCCAGGCCCGGTTGACCCGCAGGCGGAATGTCGCGCCGGGGCGGTAGCTCTCGCGGGCGACCTCCACCGCGTTGCGTTCGATGGCGCCGAAATCGGGCTCGATGCCGTTGCCGCCCTGGGCGCCGGGCAGCCAGCGCGCGGGCGCATACCAGGCCACGCCGCTGCTGTGGGCTATCGCGTCCAGTGCCTGCGTGACCGCCCGTTCGCCTTCGTCGCCGACTTCCACGAACAGGTATTTGTGCGCGCGGCGCACGGTCCAGTGCAGGCCGAGCTTCTTCAGCCGGTGGGCGACGTTGTCGCGCAGGCGCTGCTCGAAGTCGCCGCGGTTGCGACCCTTGAGCGCGATTTCGGCGAAATGGATGACGATGCGATCGGGATTTTTCATGCGGGAATTGCGGGCTCACGACTCCAGGGTTATCGCGCGCTGGCGGAACAGCCCGCCGCCGCGCGGGCCAATGATACCTGCGCCCGACGGCGTCGTCGAAACGGGGGGAGACTCAGTCGCCGTACAGACCGACCCTGTCGCTGTGGGCCTGAACCATCTGCCAGCCCGTTGCGCCGTAGCGATAGCGAGAGGCGAGCCGGTAACCGTGCGCCAGGAAGCGAATGGCGAATGTGTCGCCCGGCAGGGGCGCGCCCGCAAAGGGGGGGCTGTCGCGGGCCGGCCAGCGGCCGTCATCGGGATGGCGATCAAAGGACCAGGTCAGCGCCTTTACGCCCGCCGCCAGCGGCGAGCGCTCACCACCGTCGGGGAGTCGCAGGTGAAGCAGGGCGATGTCGAGATGCATCGCGCCAACGGCCCTGCGCAGTGAATCGGCGGAATGGCTGGCGTAATGCACCGACAGTGTCCGTGGTCGCACTGGCGGCGATCGCCGCCGTACGAAAGCTCTTGTGCACGCAAGGCCCCTTTAGTCTCAATGGGAATGGTGTCCCTTGATCTTAGTTGCCTCAGTATCCCGCAACAAGGCGTGATCAGCGTTCGAACACCAGTTGTTGGCTGTCGGCGCCGAGTTCTTCCAGCGCCTGACGCACCTCGGTGACAAACACCTTGGGACCGCAGATATAGAAATGCTGGTTGAAGTCGGTGACATGCTGTTCGAGAAAGGCACGGTCGATTCGCCGGTCCAGGTAGCCGGCGGCGGACTCGCGCGTGCAGGTGAGCAGACAGTCGCCACCCAGCCGGTGGCGCAATTCCTTTTCGCAGATGATGTCGGCCGGCGTCCGATTGGAGAACAGCAGCCGGTGGCCTGCCAGATCGCCGTCGCGATGCAGTTGCCGCAGGATGGCCAGGAACGGCGTGATCCCTGCGCCGCCCGCGACGAACACGCCGGCTCCCTGATAGCGGATGGTGCCGAAGGCGTCGGACAGGCCCAGATGGTCCCCCGGATGGATTTCCGTCAGTTTCCGGGTCACACCGTCACGGTCGAGATAATGCTTGATGGTGAATTCCAGAATTTCGTCCTCGGCCAGCGAGGTCGGCGTGAACGGCCGCCCCCGGTCACGCCAGCCTTCCTGATCGATGGTCACCTCGACGCCCTGGCCCGGCACGACCGCGAGCCCCTGGGGTTTTTCCAGGATGAAGCGAGTGACATCGTGTGTGACGAATTCGGTGAAAAGCACCTTGGCGCGGTAGTCCATGACGCGCCTCCCTGGCAGTCGGAAACAAGGTTTCCTGAGCATAGCAGCGGTATGAGTTCCCGCCTGCCGTGCCGCGTCTTGACGCCGGCGTTGTACTGTGTATCCATACAGCAATGACGCTCGACCGCTTTCATGCCGCGACCGCCGAATGGTTCGGCCGGACCTTCGGTGAACCGACCGAGGTGCAGGCCCGTGCCTGGCCGGCCATCGGCGAAGGCCATCACACGCTGATCGCCGCGCCCACCGGCTCGGGCAAGACCCTGGCGGCCTTCCTCTCGGCCATCGACGGCCTGGTGCGGGAAGGTCTGGAGCGTGGTCTTCGCGACGAGACCCGCGTGCTCTACGTCTCGCCCCTGAAGGCGCTGTCCAACGACATTCACCGGAACCTGGAGGCGCCGCTGGCCGGCGTGCGCGATGCGCTGCTGGAAAACCGCCTGCCCGACGTGGCAGTGCGCAGTTGGGTGCGCACCGGCGACACGCCGCAGGCGGAACGCGAGCGCATGCGTCGCCAGCCACCGCACATACTGGTCACCACGCCCGAATCGCTGCACATCCTGCTCACCTCCGAGTCCGGGCGGCGGATGTTGTCCACCGTGCGCAGCGTGATCGTGGATGAAATCCATTCCATCGCGGGCACCAAGCGCGGCGCCCACCTGGCGCTGTCCCTGGCGCGGCTGGACGCGCTCACGGCCGCGCCGCCGGCGCGGATCGGCCTGTCGGCCACCCAGAAACCGATCGAGGCGGTGGCCGATTTTCTCACCGGCGGCGAACCCTGCCGCATCGTCGACACCGGCCACGTGCGCGATCGCGACCTGGCGCTGGAATTACCGGGTTCGCCGCTGCAGGCGGTGATGCCCGCCGAGGTGTGGAGCGAAATCTACGACCGGCTGGCCGAGCTGGTTCGCGAACACCGAACCACGCTGATTTTCGTCAACACCCGGCGGCTGGCGGAACGGCTGGCGCGGCATCTGGCCGAGCGCCTGGGCGAGGAGTCGGTCACCGCGCATCACGGCAGCCTGTCGCGAAAACATCGCCTGCGCGCGGAACAGGCATTGAAGTCCGGCGAGCTCAAGGCGCTGGTGGCCACGGCGTCGCTGGAACTCGGCATCGACATCGGCAGCGTGGACCTGGTCTGCCAGTTGGGCTCGCCCCGTGGCATCAGCATCTTCCTGCAACGAGTGGGTCGTTCCGGCCACGCCGTGGGCGCGCGGCCCCGCGGCCGACTGTTTCCGCTCTCGCGCGACGACCTGGTGGAATGTGCCGCCCTGCTGGAAGCGGTGGAACGGGGAGAGCTGGACCGCATCCGCTTTCCCGGGGCGCCACTGGACGTTCTGGCCCAGCAGATTGTCTCCGAGGTGGCGGCGCGCGAGTGGGATGAGGAAGGGCTGTTCAATCTCTTCCGTTCGGCCTGGCCCTACCGTCACCTGGAACGGGCACGCTTCACCGAAGTCGTGGTGATGCTCGCCCAGGGGTTTTCCACCCGGCGTGGCCGGCGCGGCGCCTATCTGCACCGGGATGCGGTCAACGGCCGCCTGCGCGGACGCCGGGGCGCGCGATTGACCGCGCTGATGAACGGCGGCGTGATCCCGGACCAGTTCGACTATGACGTGGTGCTGATGCCCGAGGAGGCAAAGGTCGGAACGCTCAACGAGGACTTCGCCTTCGAGAGCCTGCCGGGCGACATATTTCAGTTGGGCAACACCTCCTACCGCATTCAGCGTGTCGTCCAGGGCAAGGTGTATGTCGAGGATGCCCGTGGCCAGCCGCCCAATCTTCCGTTCTGGATCGGCGAGGCGCCGGGGCGCACCGACGAGCTGACCGAGGCCGTCTGCGGCCTGCGCGGCAGATTCGGGGAACGGCTGGAAAGTGCGGGCGCCGACGCCGCGCGGCGCTGGCTGGCAACCCTGCCCGGACTCACCGAACCGGCGGTGCGCCAGTTGGGCGACTATCTCGCCGCCGGCCATGCCGCACTCGGCGCGCTGCCCACCGCCGACACGGTGCTCCTGGAGCGCTTTTTCGACGAAGCCGGCGATCAGCATCTGGTGATTCACGCCGCCTTCGGCTCGCGGCTCAACCGTGCCTGGGGCCTGGCCCTGCGCAAGCGTTTCTGTCGCCGTTTCAATTTCGAACTGCAGGCCGCGGCGCTGGAAGACACCATCGTGCTCTCGCTCGGTTCCACCCACAGCTTCGCGCTGGAGGAGGTCTCGCGTTACCTGCACAGTGCCAGCGTCCGCGAGGTACTCATCCAGGCGCTGCTCGACGCGCCCATGTTCGGCACCCACTGGCGCTGGAACGCGACCACCGCGCTGGCGGTCAAGCGCATGGTCAACGGCCGCAAGCGGCCGCCGCAGTTCCAGCGCAGCGATGCCGAGGACCTGGTGGCGGTGATCTTCCCCGACCAGTTGGCCTGCCTGGAAAACATCGCCGGGCAGCGCGAGGTGCCGGAACACCCGCTGGTGGATCAGACCATTGGTGACTGCCTGCACGGGGTCATGGATATCGAGGGCCTGGAGGCATTGCTCCGGAGGATGGAGGCGGGCGAGGTGCGGGTGCTGACACGCGACCTGAGTGCGCCCAGCCCGCTGGCGGAGGAAGTGCTCACGGCCCGGCCCTATGCGTTCCTGGACGATGCGCCCGCCGAGGAGCGACGCACGCTGGCTGTACGCACCGGCGGACCTTTGGACCCGATTGCCGCGGAGGGCCTGGGACGCTTGTCGGCCGAAGCGGTGGAACGGGTGCGGCGCGAGGCCTGGCCGGATGCCCGCGATCACGATGAACTCCACGACGCCCTGGTGGTGCTGGGCTGTCTGGGAGCGGACGAGGGGCCGCGCGCGGAGACCGGCATCGGCTTCGGCTGGGATCATCTGTACGACGCCCTGGTCGATGAAGGGCGCGCGACCCGCCTGACACTCCCCGACGGAACCGTTCTGCGCGTCGCCGTGGAACGGCTCGCGGAATGGCGGGCCGTGCATCCCGCGGTCGCCGCCGATCCGCCGCTGCAGCCCTTGACGGAGCCGGGTGCGGCGGCGACGTCGCGCGAAGAGGCACTGGTGGAACTCGTGCGCAGTCGGCTGGAGGGATGCGGTCCCTGCACGTGCGCGGATCTCGCCGCGCGGCTGGGCGTGGAGGCTGACGATATCGCGGGCGCGCTGACCGCGCTGGAGACCGAGGGCTTCGTGATGCAGGGGCGTTTCAGCCCGGGTGCCACGGACGTGGAGTGGTGCGACCGGCGGCTGCTGGCGCGCATGCATCGCTATTCCATCCAGCGGCGCCGCGCGGCGGTGGAGACCGCCAGCCCGGCCGACTACATGCGTTTTCTGCTGGCATGGCACGGGGTCGGTGGCGAACAGCGCGAAGGGCTCGAGGCTCTGGCCGCGTCGCTGGGGCAACTGGAAGGTTTCGCGGTGCCTGCGGCGGCCTGGGAAAGCGACATCCTGCCCGCCCGCATTGCCGACTACCTGCCGGGCATGCTCGATCAACTGGTCGCCGCGGGCCATGTTGCCTGGGCCCGACTGCCGACAACGCGCGGCAACGGCCGCCGTTCCACGGGCCCGGTGCGCAGCACGCCGGTGGTGCTGGCCGATCGCACCGCGCTGGCAGCCTGGCGCGCCTACGCGACGCAGGCCGACACTGAAAGCCTGGGCAGCGCGGCCGCCCAGGCGCTGGAGGCCCTGCAACGGGAAGGCGCATCGTTCTTCACCGACCTGGTGGCCGCCAGCGGCCTGTTGCGTACCCAGCTGGAATCGGCGCTGGGCGAACTGGCCAGCGCCGGGCTCGTCACCTCGGATTCGTTCACCGGCCTGCGCGCGCTGATTGCGCCGGCCCATCGGCGGGCCGGCTTCTCGCCGCGGGGCCGCCGGCGTCGCACCACCAGTGGCGTGGATGCAGCGGGGCGCTGGTCCCTCCTGCCACCCGTTCCGGGGGCGGATGAGGAATCATTGCAGACTGTGGCCTGGACGCTGCTGGAGCGCTACGGCGTGGTGTTCCGCCAGGTGCTCCGGCGTGAAAGCGGCCTGCCAGCCTGGCGCGATCTGCTCTACACATATCGGCGGCTGGAGGCGCGCGGCGAAATCCAGGGCGGTCGATTCGTGTCCGGCTTCAGCGGCGAGCAGTTCGCCCTGGCCGAGGCGGCTGCCGCCCTGAACGATTGCCGCAAACGCTCGAATCGGGGCGACCTGGTATCGATCTCGGCGGCTGATCCGCTCAATCTGACGGGTATTGTCACTCCGGGCGAACGCCTGCCGGCCCTGGCCGGTAATCGAGTCCTGCTGCGCGACGGTGTTCCCGTTGCGGTGTCCGCGGGGGGCGACATCCGGTTTCTCGGGGATGTCGATCCTGCCACCGAATGGCGGCTGCGCAATATTCTGTTGCGGCGGCAGAATCCCGCCGGTTATGCCGGGGGCACGGATGCACACGCCTGATCCGCGGCATCGACCGGTGCGGGGCCGCCGGTGGGGTCTGCGCACGGGAAAGGGTCCCCAAAGTCAGCCGCCTGGCGGCCTGGTCCGCGCAGTCGACGATGAACGGTGGCAAAGCCGGGCGCGGATGGCGGGTGGCTGTGCCGGGGACGGGTTATATATGAAACAGGGGCGCGTGTAACGAAGTGTATCGACCATTGCGTGCGCCGCCCTCTGATCGTTCAAGCGAGCAATGCGGGAGGGTCGTTGTCATGACCGCAGCACGCAACCCCAAAGTCCTGCCGGTGGAAAGTCTCACCGACTGGTTCCGTGAGTCGATCGAGTCGGCCATGCGCAACCAGCGCGTGGAAACTATCGATGGCACTTCACAGTACATGGTGAACCTGTTGACCGTGTTCGCCCGTTCCGACCGGCTTTACCAGGCCACGCCGGATGGTTACCAACTGCCGCCGCTGGCTTTTCTGTATGCGGATGCGGTGGAATCCAGCGATGCACGGGAACGCGAACTCGCTCTGCAGCGTCTCGGCGATGTTGCGCTGTTCATTGCCGGATTCTTCGCCGACAGCCTGGCGCGCAAGCTGGTGGACGTGGACTACTACAGCCGCATGGGCGGTGCGGCCTATGGCACGCTCGCGGATCAGCCGGTGGCCACGCAGCGCGCCCGCGCACTGGTCGACGTCTTTCGGGAACTGGCCGCGAAGTTCACGGCCTTTGTGGATGTGCTGGCCGAGGTTGCCGACGCCGCGCGGGTGTTCACCGAGGCCGATATTCTGCGGCTCTACGAAATATGGATGAAAACCGGCAGCCAGCGTGCCGAAAAGCTGCTGCGTTCGCTGGGCATCGAGCCCTCCCGGCAGGCGACAACAGAGTTTGTGCAGTAGGCCATGACCCTGGCGGCTTCCATCGGCCCGCTGGAGCAGATGCAGCAGTTGCTTCAGCGCATCTACGAACTGTCCTTCGACTGGCGTGTGGGCGATTTCCTTCTGACCGATCCCGTGCTCGCCGCCGCGCTGGACGCCGGCGGACGGGTCACGGAGGAAAAGCTGCTGGTGCACGAGGCGGACGGCGAAATCCTGGTGTCGCTCTATCTGGACCATGAACTGTTGGCTCGTCTCGCGCCGCTCGAAGCGCTCGACGAACAGACGCTGGCGGACTTTGTGGTTGCGCTGGAGGGCGTAAGTCATCTGCTCTATCTGGGCTGGAACGCTGCCTGGAACCGGCCGGTGTCACGCCTGGAGATGGAGATTCAGGCGGAAGTGGACAAGTTCGTGTCCGCGGCGTTCCTCCTGGCGGATGACAGGCGGCGACTGCCGGACGGACTTCATGCGCGTTTGTTCGAACGTGTGCAGTACGCCGCGGAACTGAATACGGAGGAACACGGTCGCTACCGGCGCGCCAACCGTTGTGCAGCCGATTATTGTCTGGGCCTGGCCCGTTGCTTCCTGCGCGGCGGCCGGCCGGGACTCCTTCAGGAGTTGCGCCGCTTCTACCGGCTTACCGCGCACCCCAAGCTTCGCCACATGGAACAGGTCGCGGCCTCGGCCTGACGGCCATTCATTGCGGGCCGTTTGATTCCGGCGAAGTGCGGACCACCACCAGCGTGCCTTCGCGAACCAGTGCTTCCACGTCGCGACGAATGTCCTCGGCCAGGGTGGCCGACTGTGCGCGATGCGTCGGGCGCAGCACGGCCCAGCCATTGCGCCCGCCTTTCTTCACGAGGTATAGCGCATGGTCGGCGATGGCGACCATGTCCTCCCAACTCAGGTTGTCGGAAGTACGGCCGGGAAAGAACGGGTATTCGGCAAAGCCCAGCGAACAGGTTACCTGCAGCGCTTCGCCGTTGGCATCCGTGAATGCATGCGCTTCGATGCTGGCACGCAGGCGTTCGGCGATCTTCACCGATTCACTGCGTGGCATGGGACGCAGTACCAGCAGAAATTCCTCGCCGCCCCAGCGCACGATGTAGTCGCCTGTGCGGACCAGCTGACCGAGTCGGGCGGCCAGTTGTTGCAGGACGAGATCGCCGGTCATGTGGCCGTGACGGTCGTTGATGCGCTTGAAAAAATCCAGGTCGGCCATGGCGAATACCATCACCAGGTCTTCATTGCCGGGCTTGAGTGCCTCGCGATGGAAGTAGGCAAAGTCGGCCGGCAATTGTTGCGAGAGGTAGCGGCGATTGCGCAGACCGGTGAGCGGGTCGGTGAGGCTTGCCTGCTGGAGGCTCAGGTTGGCCTCGCGCAATTCCTCGGTGCGCTGCCTGACCACGCTCTCGAGATGACGCTGTCGGCTGTGCAGATGGCGCAACTGGAAGCGGTAGCCCAGGTAGAACAGGACAAGCAGGCTGGCGAGGACCACGAAACGGAACCATAAGGTCTCGTAGAAGCGCGGTTCGATGCTGAATTCCAGTCTCGCCGGGTCGGGGTTCCAGACGTCGGCGTTGTTGGCCGCCTTCACGCGGAACGTGTAGTTGCCGGCCGGCAGGTTCGTGTAGCGGACACTGCGGCGGGTCGGGTCGTCCAGCTCCGACCAGTCGCTGTCGTAACCGACCAGCTGATAGAGAATGCGAACACCCCGCGGCGCCTGGAAACTCAAGGCGGTGAAATCGAAGGTCAGGTCGCGCTGGTCGGGCGTGAGGTCGAGATGCCCGGAGGTGCCCACGCGGTGCCAGGCATCACCGTAGTGCAGCCGCTGGATGGCCACCGACGGCGGCACGGGATTGTGCTCGATGTGCCGTGTATCGACGACGACCACGCCGCCACGCGTGGGCAGCCAGAGACGGCCGTCGGCGAAAACGCCCTTCGCATTGCCGGCGCCGTTGCAACAGTACGCCTTCTGGCTGCCGCGCACGTCGCCGCGCTCGGAAAGCAGCATTTCGGCGTCCACGGTGTTCCGTCGTCCCGCCGTAACGGCATCGAGCTGGGCGATCGGGACGCGATAAAGCCCGCGGATGCCAGCCACCCAGAAATAGCCGCGCGTGTCCTCGGCCATGAAGAAGGCGCTGTCGCGCGGCAGGCCCTGAGCAGGGCCGAGGCGGTGCCAGCCATGATCGCCGTGAATGAACAACTGGTCTTCGGCCAGCGTGCCCACGGCCAGGCGGCCGTCGGTCAGTTGAGTAATCGCGGTGACGTCGATGTCGGCCGGCAGGTCCCCGGCACCGACCGGCACCAGCCTGTCCCGGTCCAGGCGATAAAGTCCCGCCTGTGTTCCAACCAGCAGTGTTCCGTCGTTCTGGCGGAACACGATCCGGCAACGGACATCGGTCAGCCCGGCGCTTCTGCCGTAGCGGGTGAGCGCGCCCTCGGTGTCGTGGAACAGACCATTGGTGGTCGCGAACCAGTGGCCGCCGGATCCGTCGCCGATGATGCCGTTGACTTGCGCGGTGCCCATGGCCTTGAAGCGTGCCGGAGTGGAAACCTTGTCATCCTCCAGAATGGCCAGGCCTGCACGCGTTCCGATCCAGACCCGCCTGCCTTCCACCCGCAGCGTATAGGCGTTCGGATGCGGCAGGTCCTTGCCCTGAAGGACTTGCCGGAAGCGGCCGTCACTGAAGATCGACAGGCCATCGTTGGTGCCGACCCAGAGGGTGCCGTCGGCGCCTCTTGCCACCGACCAGACCAGCGGGTCGTGCAGGCCCTCCTGGACGGTGAGACGCCGTGTGCGACCATTCCAGAGCCGGGCGAGGCCCTCGAAATGGCTGCCCAGCCAGAGGTTCTGTTCGCGATCCTCGTAGATGGCCTCGACGTGGCGGTGGGCGGCGGGATTGTCGTTGGCCACGAATGCTGTCAGTCGACCGTCGTGGATGCGAGCCAGGCCCTTGTTGGTACCGGCCCAGAGGTTGCCGTCATGATCGCTGCCGAGGCTGTCGATGGGCAGCGTGCCCAGTGCAGGCACCGGCTGGAACGGATGCCAGCCGCGATTGTCGTGCCAGTAGAGGCCATGGCTCGTGCCAACCCAGAGTCGACCCTGGAGGTGGACGAGTGCCATGGCAATTCTGCCGGTACTGTCCTCAGGCAGCGGCACACGCGTCAGAGTGCCGTGTTCGAGCCGGTAAAGCGTACCGATACCGCCCGCCCAGACCACACGCCCATCCACCGCGAGGCTGTAGACGGGCTGGTCGATCGCCTGCGACAACGGGAGCATCTCACCATGTGACACGCTGAACAGCCCCTGCAGCGTCGCCACGAGAATCCGTCCGCCGCCGTCCTGAACGATCGCGCGGACGTCCACCGCGCGCCCCCCCGGACCGGTCACGGCATGAAAGCGGCCCCCGGCATACCAGGCCACGCCCTTGTAGGTACCGATCCAGACCCGCCCATGCCGATCGGTGTACAGCGACTGAACCAGCAGGCCGGGCAACTCGGGTGTGTTTTCAGGAGTGAAGGAGGTGAATCTCACGCCGTCGAATCGTGCCAGGCCGGACTGGGTTCCCACCCAGAGATAGCCCTGCGCGTCCTGGGTAATCGCGGCAACAGTAATTTGCGGCAGGCCTTCGTCAAGGCTCCAGGTATCCTTGACGTAGTCGTGGAACGCCTTGTCGGGCGCGAGTGCGGATGCCGGACCGACCACGGTCAGCAGAGCCGCCAGTGCCATTGCACGGGCAAGCCAATGGTTGTTCAATTGTCACCTCCTGCGCCCGCCCCGGCACCCGGTGCGGACTCCCCCTTTGCGGGAGCGCTGTTGCCACTCCCTCGTTGAGCATTGACCATCGGGCGGGCAAAGGCAATATTGAACGCAGGCTTCGAGCGGCGTTGCGGACGCATCAAATGATTCCCTTGCGTGACGACAATCCCACACGCCTTGTTCCGGTGGTCAACTACACCGTCATGGTGTTGTGTGCCGTGGTGTTTCTCTGGCAATTCAGTCTCGGGGCACGCGGAGAAGGGCGCACGCTCTATGCATTGGGGCTCATCCCGGCGGTTCTCACCGGGCAGGCTGCGCTGCCGCCGTCGCTGGCATGGGTGCCGCCGCCGGTTACCGTGCTCACTTCCATGTTCCTGCACGGTGGCTGGCTGCACATCATTGGCAACATGCTTTTCCTGTGGATCTTCGGCGACAACGTCGAAGACGCCATGGGCCATGTCCGCTACGTGATCTTCTATCTGCTCTGCGGTGCGGTGGCGGCGTTCGCCCAGGTGCTCGGGGCACCCGGCTCGACGGTGCCCATGATCGGAGCGAGCGGTGCCATATCCGGTGTGCTGGGAGCCTACCTTCTGCTGCATCCGCGAGCCGAAGTGCTGGTGCTCGTCCCGCTCGGATTTTTCCTTCCCCTGATGCGTTTGCCCGCCGTCTGGGTGCTGGGTGCCTGGTTCGTGATCCAGCTGCTCGACAACCTGTTCGCCGGACCGGGCGGCGCAGGCGTCGCGTTCCGCGCTCATATTGGCGGGTTTCTGGCCGGTCTGGCCCTGATTCCGGTGTTCAAATACCGGCGCGTGCGCCTCTGGCGCTGAGCGGGAATCGTTCCGTGGCGCCACATTGCGTGAAGCGGGCCTCGTCCGTACCCTTGCCGGCGTCGCCCATGCAATGGTCTGAATGGACAAAGCAGGGACCCGATACCGCGACATGGCTCGTTTTCGGGTTCATCTATATCGGGACTACACCGGTTTTTCTGTGGACCCTGCTGCGCCTGCTCAGGGCGCTGCGGCGCGGCCGCCTGGACCGGAAAGCGTTATTCGGAGCCCTGCTCAGTTATTTTGCGGCCTATATTTATCTGACGGGTGTTGCGGTCCTGAACCACCACGCCTGGGTGGCCGTGGCCGTGGCGCTTTTCGCCGTGGTGGCCGGAATTGCGACCACGCGCCGGCTGCGGCGGCCCGGGCCCGGGCCTTGACAAGGAGCATGTCGATACCCAATGGAGTCGTTTCTGGACAAGAAATCAGTGGAAAATGCCTACCGCCGATGGGCGCCCGCCTATGATCGGCTGTTCGGGGCGGTCTTCGAGCCGGGCCGTCAACAGGTGGTGGACAGGATGAATTGCCACCCGGGCGAGCGTGTCCTGGAAGTGGGCGTCGGCACGGGATTGTCGTTGCCCAGCTATCCCGCCGGGGTCAGCGTGACCGGGATCGATCTCTCTTCGCACATGCTCGACCGGGCCCGGGAGCGCGTTGCGCGTCTGGCGCTCGAGCATGTCGAACTCGTGGAAATGGATGCCCAGGAGCTGAAGTTTGCCGACGCGAGCTTTGACAAGGTCGTTGCCATGTATGTGGTTTCGGTCGTGCCCGACCTGCCGCGGATGCTGGCCGAGATGCGGCGTGTCTGCCGGCCGGGCGGCGACCTGTTCTTCGTGAACCATTTCAGCCATGAGCGCGGTCCGCTGCGGTGGCTGGAAAAGGCTGCCTCGCCACTCTCACGCCTGGTGGGCTTTCGACCCGATCTGCAGCTCGCCGAATTCCTGTCCGAAGTGGACTTCGAGGTTGTCGAAATCGCGGGCGTCAACGCTTTCGATTACTGGACGCTGATTCACGGCCGGACGCCGGCCTGAGGCCCCGCGTCACTGGCCATCTGCGTGCCCGCAGCGGCTCGCAGCCGGGTCAGCAGCCGGCGGTCGGGGTAGCCGTCCGCCGGATAGCTGTTGCGCAACTGGAAGGCGCGGGTGGCGGCGCGTGTGCGGCGGCCAATGACACCGTCCGGTGTGCCGCTGTCGAATCCCAGATGGTTGAGCAGTTCCTGTATCTCGCGGACATCGGCGCTGCGCAGCGGCGTGGCGTGGGCCCGTGCGGCCCGCAGGTGGCCCAGGCCGGCGATCCGGTCGGCGAGGTGGCCGGCGGTCAGTGCGTAGAGCGTCGACGTGTTCCAGCGCATCAGGCGCCGGAAATTCGGATAGACCAGAAAAGCCGGGCCGTCGGCGCCCTGCGGAAGCAGCAGCGAGGCCGGGATGCGCGAGGCGGGCAGGGCCCCGCCACGGGCGTCGCGCACGCCCAGGCGGCGCCACTCGTTCACGCTGCGCTCGCGTTCGAGTCCGGCAAGCCGCCAGGCAAAGGTCTGCGGCAGGCGGACTTCGCGGCCCCATCGCTGGTGGCCGTCCCAGCCCATGTCATGCAGATACCTGGCTGCCGATGCCAGGGCGTCCGGCACGCTGTTCCACAGGTCGCGGCGGCCGTCGCCGTCAAAATCCACCGCGTGGGCCAGGAACGTGGACGGCATGAACTGGGTATTGCCCATGGCCCCGGCCCAGGAACCCAGCATGCGGTCGGCGGGAATGCTGCCTTCGTCAATGATGCGCAGGGCATCCAGTACCTGTCCGGTAAAAAAATCGGAACGGCGCGGGTCGCAGGCAAGCGTGGTCAGGGCATCCAGCACGGGGGTCTTGCCGTAGTCGTCACCGAAGCTGGTTTCCATGCCCCAGAGGCTGATCAGGAAGGGCGGTTGCACGTGATAACGTGCCTGTATGCGCGTCAGCAGCTTGTGATGGTCGCGAAGCAGTTCGCGTCCGCGGGCCACGCGCCGCTCGGTGGCGTGGCTGTCGAGATAGTGCCAGAAAGTCAGGCTGAATTCCGGCTGGCGTTGGTCGCGTTCCAGCACGCGCTGCAACTGATGCACGCCCTGCAGACTGGTTGCCACGGTCTGTTTCGATACACCCTGGCTGACGGCGTCGCGGCCGATGCGATCCACGCAGGCGGAGAAATCCGATGCCGATACGCCGCTGGCGGCGAGCAGCGTCGCGAAGAGTGTGATGGCCCGGGCCGTGCATTTCATGAATCTCCCTCCGGAGTACCGCCATGCCGCCTTCCTGGCGACGTCCGACAAGCACTTGCAACCTTGATACCACCACCGGATGGCAATTTGAAGTCAGCGCGGGCATTCTTGCGCCACTCGCATTGCAGCAGATGCGTGGCCACATAATGGGGCCCGTCTACGCGGCACGGCCCGCTATCCGTCCGCCGTACCGTAATTCAGACTGTCGCGCGCAGCGCCATGGATGCACGAAGGGGATTCTGGATGGATGAAATGTTGCAACAGGATCATGTGTCCGAGTCGTTCGGCAGAGATCGTGCCATGGATGCTCCCGGGCCCGGCGTCGGCGCGGGGATCGTCCACGGGTTTCTCGGACGCCATGACACCGGCAAGTCGACCTCCATCGGGCTCCGGGTCGGCACGGTGCCGGTGGGCCGGGCGGGGTTGGCCTGATGGCCCGGGCAGGTCTGCTGATGCTGCTCGGCGGAATGGTGTTCGGTGGCTGGCTCGCTGCCCGCTGGCTGCGCCGCCAACCGGTGCGCCGGCACCTCGGCTTCATTCACGGCGGACTGGTGTCGTCAGGCTGGGCCGTGCTGGTCGCGGCGGCTTTCGCCGGCGGCCAGGGCAAGCTTTTCAATTCGGGGCTGCTGCTCGCCACGATGGCCCTGATTGGCGGCCTCTTCGTATTCGGATTCAGGATCAGCCGCCAGCCTCCGCCCCTGTTCATGATTCTGCTTCACGCAGGCTTTGCCGTGGCCGGGGCCGTACTGATGGTGATGTCCGGGTAGCTCACCCGGGCAGGGGGCGTGCCCCCGCCCCTTCCGGGTCTCGGTTCCGGAGGTCTGTTGCTCAAGGGCAACGATGATCGCAAAGAAAGCGGGAATATGGTCCCATTCATGTTTTTTCATGCAAATAAGCGAGTTGCGGGAACTTTGCAGCAATTACACGCAAAATTGCCGCCAAGTTCGGAAATAAAAATTCATAAAAAATTTCTTGAAATGTGACACAGATCACATTGTCTGCTATAACCAGACCTGTAGTTTCGTGGCCGTCCGAAAATAACAACAAGCGGAATACGGACTACGACGGCGTTTCTCCTAACCAGGGAATCGCCGTATGTCGTTTCAAGAAAAACGTTGAAGCTTCGGCAGAAGACCTTCACGGGGGGAATCAATCCATGGGTAATCTCAAGACCGGGCGTGTGTCCGGCCTGATGCGTTCAGGCTTGGCCGCGTCCATCGTCGTGTCTGCGTTTGCCGCCGGCATCGCGCAGGCCTCACCCGCCGACTCCGGCCTCGCCGGCAGTCAGGCAATCGAGGATCATGGCCAGTGGAATATCGCTGACCATCGTGCCGTCACCGGCCGCATCCACAAAATCATTCCGGACCAGATCATCGTCAAGTTCAAGGCGGGCGCCGCCTCGGGCAAGACGGGTGGCGCGGTGCCGGCCGATGCGGCAATGAAGGATGCCGCTGCGCGTTTCGGTGTGGCCTTCAAGCCGCTCCGCAAGCTCGCCACCGGGGCCCAGTTGTATCGGGTGTCCGGTGCAAGCAAGCCGGATCTGGCCGGCATTGCGCGGGCGATCGCAGCCAATCCGAATGTGGCCTATGCCGAACCCGACCGGGTGATGCATGCCATGATGACGCCCAACGACACGCGCTACAGCGAACAGTGGGACTTCTACGAAGCCACTGGCGGGCTGGATGTGGAAAGCGCGTGGGATACCACCGACGGCTCCGGCGCCATCGTCGGCGTGATTGACACGGGCTACCGCCCGCACGCCGACCTGGTGGCCAACATCCTGCCGGGCGCGGACATGATCACCGACACCAGCATCTCCAATGACGGTGACGGTCGGGACATGGACGCCAAGGATCCGGGTGACTGGATCACCGCGGGCGAATGCGGCAACGGCCAGCCGACCCAGGATCGCAACAGCTCCTGGCACGGCACGCACGTGTCCGGCACCATCGCCGCGGTGACCAATAACGGCAACGGCGTGGCCGGTGTGGCGTACGGCGCCAAGATCGTTCCGGTGCGCGTGCTCGGCAAGTGCGGCGGCATGACTTCCGACATCGCCGATGCCATGATCTGGGCAGCCGGCGGCTCGGTGAGCGGTGTCAGCGACAACGCCAACCCGGTCAATGTGATCAGCATGAGCCTGGGCGGATCGGGTGCCTGTGACCAGACCACCCAGGACGCCATCAACTACGCCCGCAACCACGGCGTGACGGTGGTGGTTGCAGCCGGCAACGAGAATCAGGACGCCAGCAACTCGAACCCCGCCAACTGTAATGGCGTCGTGGCCGTGGCTGCGACCAACCGCAGCGGCGGCCGGGCGTACTACTCGAACTACGGCAGCATTGTGGACGTGGCCGCTCCCGGCGGCGAGCTGACCCAATCCAGCTCCACCGACGGGATTCTCTCCACGCTGAACACCGGCACGACCACGCCGGGTTCCGACACCTATGCCTACTATCAGGGCACTTCCATGGCGACTCCGCACGTTTCCGGCGTGGCCGCGCTGATTTACAGCGTGGATCCGTCGGCGACACCGGATGACGTGGAAAACATCCTGAAGAACACGGCGCGGTCGTTCCCGTCGAGCTGCAGCGGTTGCGGCACGGGTATCGTGGACGCGGCTGCCGCGGTGGCCTCCGCCTCCGGCGGTGGTGGCGGCGGCGGTGGCGGCACCGGCGGCAACACGCTGACCAACGGCACGCCGGTGACCGGCCTGTCCGCCAGCACCGGCGGTGACGTCACCTATACGATGGATGTGCCCTCGGGCGCCAGCAACCTGAGCTTTGCGATCAGCGGCGGCACGGGTGATGCCGACCTCTATGTGAAGTTCGGCTCGGCCCCGACCACCTCCAGCTATGACTGCCGTCCGTACCTGACTGGCAACAACGAGACCTGCAACATTTCCAATGTGCAGGCCGGCACCTACTACGTAATGGTGCATGCCTATCAGAGCTTCTCGGGCGTCAGCCTCGTAGGCAGCTATGACACCGGCACCGGTGGCGGCGGCGGCACTGGCGGCGCCTGCCCCAGCGGGTACACCGAGTACACCGGTTCGCTGTCCGGTTCGGGCGCTTCCAACTACGAGCCCAACGGCAACTACTACCAGACCACTTCCAGCGGTACCCATTCGGGCATCCTGACCGGCCCGTCCGGTACGGATTTCGACCTGTACCTGCAGAAGTGGAATGGTTCGAGCTGGAGCACCGTGGACAAGTCGATCAGCAACACCTCGAACGAGCAGGTCGACTACAGCGGTGCCAGCGGCTACTACGTGTGGAAGGTGAAGAGCTACAGCGGTAGCGGTTCCTACACCTTCTGTCTCAGCCATCCGTAATTTCCGGACCTGACTTTCAGGTTTGCCGGTCCCGCGGCGCGAAAGCGCCGCGGGTTTTTTTCTTTCCGGGTTCTTCGGAGGGGCTGTTGCCCCGACGCGTTGCGCGTTGCGCAACCCTTCGGGCTCGGGCGCATTTGCCGCCTGGCCGCGTTGCTCGTCGCTCATGTAGCGTTGCTACACAGCACTCCTCGCGCCTTGCCAGACAACAAATGCGCCGCGAGCGCGCCGGGGTCACAGCCCCTTTGAAGAACCTCTTTTGCTTTCTGCCGAATTCGGCTCTGGTTGGATAGTCGAAAACTTTCGCCAGGCGCCAGGCCGAATCATGCCCGGCGATCCCCGCATTTTGCGGTGACGGGTTTTACATTCGCGCGTCGCTGTAGAACGATGGTTGCCTGATTCTGCACGGTTCCCGGAGGCGGCGATGAGCGAGGACTTTGATGCACCGACGCTGGATGAAATCCACGCGGCGCGGGCGGAGCTGGGTGACCAGGTGCGGACCACGCCGGTCTGGGAGTGGCGTGGTCGCGAAATCGACGCACGGGTGAATCGGGGTACACGGCTCTTTCTCAAGCTGGAATTGTTCCAGTACACGGGCACCTTCAAGCCGCGGGGCGCTCTGCTGAATGTGCTGTCGCTGGATGAGGCGGCGTTGGAGCGCGGTGTCACCGCGGTGAGTGCGGGCAATCACGCCCTGGCGGTGAGTTTTGCCGCAAGCCGCCTTGGAACCACAGCCAAAGTCGTGATGCCGAAGACCGCCAGCCCGGCCCGCGTCGAGGCCTGCCGGGCCTGGGGCGGCGAGGTGGTCCTGGTTGACGATGTGTATGCGGCTTTCGAACGGGTTCGCGATATCGAAACCTCCGAGGGACGCACTTTCATTCATCCGTTTGAAGGAAAACGAACCGTTCTGGGTACCGCCACGGTGGGGCTGGAATTCATGGAGGCGGTCTCCGACCTGGATGCCGTCATCATTCCGGTGGGCGGCGGTGGCCTCGCTGCGGGCATGGCCTGCGCCATCCGGCAGATGGCACCGCACTGCCGGGTCTATGGGGTGGAGCCGGAGGGCGCCGACAGCATGCATCGCAGCCTCGAGGCCGGCTCTCCGCAGACACTCGAGGAAGTCCGCACCATTGCCGACAGTCTCGGCGCGCCCTATGCCGCACCCTATACGTTCGGTCTTTGCCAACACTATCTGGACGATGTGGTGCTGGTCAGCGACGACGACCTGCGTGATGGCATGGGATTGCTGTTCCGCGAAATGAAACTGGCGGTGGAGCCGGCCGCCGCGGCGGCAACAGCCGGCCTGTGCGGCCCGTTGCGAGCAACGCTGGCCGGAAAGCGCGTGGGGCTCGTGATGTGCGGCACCAATATCGACGCGGCCGGTTTTTGCCGCCATCTGGGCGTGACTGCCGGTCAATGAATCCGCTTGCCGGTCTCCTGCACCGGCGTTACGCTGCCCTGCAGCGACAATCAGAAGGACAAGACAATGGTGCAAGGAACAGAAGTGCAGAACATGGCGGTTTTCTGCGACTTCGAAAACATCGCGCTGGGTGTGCGCGATGCACGCTATGACCGCTTCGATATCGCCCGGGTGCTCGAGCGGCTGCTCCTCAAGGGCAATATCGTGGTCAAGAAAGCCTACTGCGACTGGGAGCGTTACAAGGAGTTCAAGGGCGGCATGCACGAGGCTGCCTTCGAGATGGTAGAGATTCCCCATGTGCGCCAGTCGGGCAAGAACTCCGCGGATATCCGGATGGTCGTCGATGCACTGGATCTCTGTTACACCAAGCCGCATGTGGACAGCTTCGTGATTATCAGCGGTGACTCCGATTTCTCGCCGCTGGTCAGCAAGCTCCGCGAGAACAACAAGGTGGTGATCGGTGTCGGGGTCAAGAACTCTTCCTCGGATCTTCTCATCGCCAATTGCGACGAGTTCATCTTCTACGATGATCTTGTCAGGGCGCCGGAGGGCCGCGGCGGGCGACGCAAAAAGCGTGGCGGAAAGAAAACGGCGGCCGGCAAGCGCAAGACCTCCGCCGAGGAGGAGAAGAAACAGGAAGCCCTGGACCTGCTCATGGAAACCATCGAGGCGCTCTTTCAGGATCGGGACGACGGCGACAAGATCTGGGGTTCCATGGTCAAGCAGACCCTCAAACGCCGCAAGCCAGGGTTCAACGAATCCTATTACGGGTTTTCCAGTTTTTCCCGCCTTCTGGAATACGCAGGGGAAGAGAAGCTGGTGGATCTCGAGCGCGACGAACGTTCCGGCGGCTACATCATCAGGGGTTTCGCTCACGATGATTGAGTGAGGTGGGCATCGGCGCTTTGCTACCCGACGACCCGGCCATCAGGCCGGGTCGTTTGCTTCTCATCCGCTCCGTCTAGCCGCCCAGGAGCACGCCGATCCGGGTGGCCGTGAACGTGTTGGCTGCAGCGTCAAACCCGCCTCGCGCGAACAGCGCATGCATGGTTACGCTGCCATCCAGCCGTGAGGCCAGGTCGGCCTCGAAGTCCGCGAAGCTCGTGTACACCTTGACGGTGCCGTTCTGCGCAATCGCGAACAGACCCAGGCCGGCAGTGCCCGGCACAATCCGTGGGGATGCTGGCAGGCTTGTCAGATCGGTCACGAGGCTGCCGCGACGCAGATGATGCAGCGCGCCCAGGTCGGGATTCGCAAGATCAATCACCAGGCTGGAGCTGTCGATCGTGATGAACGGTGCGGTGGTCCCGCTGATGCCCCAGCTTACTGCCAGTCCCGCATGAGCGTGACTGAAATCCGTCACGCTCATGGCTGTGAAGTCCGGTGGTGCAGTCCCGAAGGCGCTGGCAAAGCCCGTCACACGGATCGGATCGCCGACGGTGAGGCCGGGCGCGGCCATTGCGCCGATGGCGATCTCGTAATGCGACGGGTCGGCGTCAGCGGACGGCCCGGTCCCGGTGCCGGAGAAATCGAATACACTCACCCGGCGCCCGTCAATGCTTTGCACGTCCAGATTGATCTGGCCGCTCTGGATCCGGGTCAGCGTGCCGGTCACATGTGTCGGCAGCAGCCGGACGAAGCCCTGGCTGGCGTCGAGTGTCAGGTTGCCGGTTGATGGATCGGTCAGCGTGCCGAGAATCTGCACGCGCTGGCCCACCGAGATGGCGCCGATGTCCAACGCGGCAGCCGGCTCACCCGCCCTGGTCACGCGTGTTGCCGAGCCCAGCGCGACGTTGACGTGATCGTTGAACACGGCGCTCGCACCGCTGCGGATCAACGTGGCGCCCTGCACCGTTATCTGATTGGCGCTGCGGGCCGTTACGTTGCCTTGTATTGCATCCAGCGTGCCGCCGGGCACGCTGCTTCCCGCGTAGACTTCGCTTGCAGAAAAAGTGTGACTTGAAAGAGAGAACGTCCCTTGTGCGATGGTCGCCGTGGTCGCGGGCAATGCGGCGAGCGCAGCAAGCCCCGCTGCTCCGGAATAACCCTGGCCGTCGATTTCATAGGTGGTGCTTGCAGTGACATGCACGGTCAGCGGCCCGAAACTCCCGTTCTCCCGGTGGAAGGGCCGGACTACGACGTCGTACGAGCTGGCAGTGGTATCCACGCTGACCAGCGGGCCACGCACGCGGAATTCGGAATTGTCCTGCGGTACAAGCGAGGCGATCACGAAGGGCTGTGCGGTCACCGTGGGCGCGGCGCCCGAGAGATCGACCGCGTTGGATGCCTGGAGATTGAAATCGACGTCAAGCAGCGCGGGCACGCCTGGCCGCACGACCAGCCCGGTGCCATCGGCCAGCTGCACGTTGAGCCGCATGACTCCCGCGGGACTGCCGTCCGGCTGCACGGCGGTGGCCTGCACCGCCTGGCCGTTCTGTTCCACAAAGATCGACGCGTCCGAATAGTCCACGGTGAGCGTGCCGGCCACGTAGGTGCCCGTGGGCACCGTGGCGGCGGTCAGGAACTCGGTCAGGCTGGCGTAGCGGGTGAAGTCCACGCGCGTGCTGTGCGGCAGCGCTTCGACCGTGGTTCCATCGGCCCGCTTGAGCGTCAGGGATGTGACATCCACCGTGTAACCGAGGAAATCGCCGTCGGCATCGGTAAGGCCGACGTAGATCTGGCCGCAATCCGTCGTGGACGGCATGCCGCTGTCGCACAGGCTGGTCGTGCTGCCGCTGCCTGCACTCAGAGACGCGCCGCCGCCTCCGTTGCAGCCGGTGGCGAGCGTTGCGACCAGGATCAGGATCAGGGCACCGGCGCGCCGCAGGGTGGCGGCACCGAATCGGGGTAATGAAGTCGTCATGATGGCAGCCTCCCGGATCCGGATTCGGCGGGATGGACCGGCCGCGCGTCATCGCAGGCTGTCGGCCAGCGCCTGAATGCACTATAAAAGGTAGCGGGATTCGTGCAGTGATGCCGGTCACGTTCACAAACAGGCCGGTCGGACCGGCAATCGGGAGACGTGGAATGGATTCTCCGCGGCGCATCATGGTAGTGGTCGAACCCTGGGAGCGGGGCCAGTCCTCGGTGGCGAGGGCGGCGCACCTGGCCCGGCGTTTTGGCGCCGAACTCGAAGTGTGGCTCTATGATCCCGCGCCCGCGTTGAGCGAGGATTTCTATCGCGACCGTACGGCCACTTTGCCCCGGGCCCGGGACCCGGCGCATGTTCGCCGCCGATGGCTCGACCAGCTTCTCCGGCCGGTCCGCAGGAGCGGCATTCCCCTGGCCGCGCAATTGGCCGTGGGCGGTCAGGCGAGAACCA
>JASFQN010000010.1:0-28264 GCA_050115425.1 Gammaproteobacteria bacterium
CGATGAGCTGGTCCGCGTCGCTCCGGGTCTCCCGCGGCGGCGCGGTCTCCGGCTGTCGGGCGCGCAGGGCACGGTCGACGCAGTCGATCAATTCGTCGATATCAAAGGGCTTGGCCAGATAGTCGAAGGCGCCGGCCTCGAAGGCGGAAACTGCGCTGTCCAGATCCGAATGCGCCGTCATCACGATGACGGGCGGCGCCTCTTTTCGCTTACCGAGGGCCGCCAGCACATCCAGCCCGCTTTCGCCGGGCAGCCGAATGTCGGTGATCAGGGCAGCGGGCCTGTCGGCCTGCAATGCCTGGCCCAGGGCCTCGGCGGTCTCGAACACCCGGACCGTGTGCCCGGCCTCGACCAGACTCTGCTCGAGCACCCAGCGAATGGATGCGTCATCGTCGAGGACCCAGACTTCGTGGCCGGTTGCCTTCATCGATCCGTCTCCATGGGAAGGACAAGAGAGAACACGGTGCGGCCCGGTTCGCTCTGACATTCGATCAGCCCCCCCTGGCGCTGGACCAGATCCTGGGCAATGGCAAGGCCCAGACCGGTGCCCTCCTCGCGGCCGCTGACCAAGGGGTAGAAGAGGGTGTCGCGAAGCTCGGCGGGAACGCCCGGTCCGTTGTCCTCGATCTCCAGTGCCAGCGCCAGGCGGTGTCGGTGGCTGTTGATGGTGTACTGGCGCAGGGCCCGCGTGCGCAAGACCAGGCGCCCCTGGCTACCCAGCGCCTGCAGCGCATTTCGCACCAGATTGAAGACCGCCTGGGTGAGCAGTTCCGGATCGGCGGTCACCTCAGGGAGGCTGGGGTCGTAATCCCGGGTGATTTCGATTTCCGGGGCTCGTTCCGCCTCGGCGAGCAGGCGAATATCCTCGAGTATCCGGTGCACATTGACCGGTTGTCGGCGCGGCGCCCGAGCCGGTCCGAGCAGACGGTCGACCAGGTCACGGAGACGGTCCGCCTCCCGGATGATGACGCTGGTGTACTCGCCGAGTTCCGGGGTGTCCAGGCGGCGCGCCAGAAGCTGGGCCGCGCCACGCAACCCGCCCAGGGGATTCTTGATTTCGTGGGCGAGGGTTCGTGCGAGGTGCCGGCTGGCCGTGTGTTGCGCGATAAGCGATTCCTCGCGGGTGATGCGCAGGTGCCGGTCCAGGGGTGAGAGTTCGACCACCAACTCCGGTGACTCCTGGTCAGTCGACACCACCGGCGTAACGGTGCAGTCCACCGTCCGCTGCAGACCCTCCTGCTCGCCGAGCGGGAGAGGCAACTCGCGCCGCGTGCAGATTTCCCGTGTTGCGCGGGCCCGGGCCAGCGTCGCGGCCAACTCGGGGGCCCGCGGCAGCAGGACTTCCAGCCGCACGCGGACGGCGTCCTTCGGGGAAAGCTGAAGGAGGTCCTCGGCTGCCGGGTTCATATACGTCACCCGCCCCTCGTGCGACAGCCAGATGACGGCCGTCTGGAGCGCGTCGAGAATCTCCATTGGGGCGGAACGGGGCGGTGGCTTGGCGTAGAACGGCATTTGCACCATTTTAGTGCAATGCCCTCGAATGGAACAGTCAGGGCGCTGACTGCCTCAATGACGCGGCGGGCGGTGGACCGTGTTTGGCAGAAGCCGTGAGTGATGCTTGACCGTGAAGGTGACGGTCGCGGTTGATATCAGTTCGCTGCCGTCGCTGCCAACAACGGCTGCGCGTGCCGTGTGCGTGCCCCGGTAGGCGTCACCGACGGTCGTGGACAGGCTGGTGCCGGGCTCGCCCACCGGCTTGCCATCGTAATAGAACACGACCCGGTCGCCGGGTTGGAGTGAAGGATTGAGTGCGGCACTCAGATTGATGATCTGGTCATCCGCCCAGATCACGTCATCCGGTTGTGGCTGGGTCAGGGTAAATTCGCGGTAGCCCTGTTGGGCGGCATTGTTCGCCTGGCCGGTGCCGTTTCCGGGAGGGCTGGCGGCCGGCTGGCTGAGAGCCGGGTTGTAGCTCTGTACCTTGGGCAGGTCGACACGCTTGGCGCCCTCATGCGGCGTGTCGGAATAATGCACATTTCCGTCCTTGTCCACCCACTTGTAGGTGGCAGCCTGAACGCTGCTCAGCAGCCCAATGGCGAGCAGGGCCACAAGAAAGCCGGCAAAGTAACGCGTGTCCATGCTGCCTAGAATAGACCCGCGGACAATGTGCCACAACAGAGGGCCCCGCCGAGGCGGGGCCCTTTGGCGTGAAGTGCGGATCAGTTCACAGACTGTAGTACATGTCGAATTCGACCGGATGGGTGGTCATCCGCAGGCGGGTGATCTCCTCGGTCTTGAGGCCGATGTAGGCATCGATCACGTCGTCGGTGAACACGCCGCCGGCCTTGAGGAAATCCCGGTCGGAATCCAGAGCGTTGAGCGCGCCTTCCAGCGAAAAAGCCACCTCGGGGACCGACAGGGCCTCTTCTTTGGGCAGGTCATAGAGATCCTTGTCCATTGCCTCGCCCGGATGGATGCGATTCTGGATGCCGTCCAGGCCGGCCATCATCAAGGCGCTGAAAGCAAAATACGGGTTGGCCATGGAATCCGGGAAACGGACTTCGATGCGGCGCGCCCTGGGATTCGCGATGTAGGGAATGCGAATCGACGCGGATCGGTTGCGCGAGGAATAGGCCAGTTTCACCGGCGCCTCGAAGCCCGGCACCAGCCGCTTGTAGCTGTTGGTCGAGGGATTGGTGAAGGCGTTGAGTGCGCGGGCATGCTTGATGATGCCGCCGATATAGAAGAGCGCGGTCTCGGACAGTCCGCCGTAGCCGTCGCCGGTGAACAGGTTCTTGCCGTCCTTGGCCAGCGACATGTGCACGTGCATGCCACTGCCGTTGTCGCCGACCAGCGGCTTGGGCATGAAGGTCGCGCTCTTGCCAAAACTGTGGGCCACGTTCATGACCACGTACTTGAGGATCTGCACCTCGTCGGCCTTGCGCAGCAAGGTGTTGAAGGCCACGCCGATTTCGCACTGGCCGGCGGTCGCCACCTCATGGTGGTGCACTTCCGTCTTGAGTCCCATGTCCTCCAGCGCCAGGCACATCGCGGAACGGATGTCATGCAGTGAATCCACCGGTGGCACGGGGAAGTAGCCACCCTTGACGCCCGGTCGGTGGCCGAAGTTGCCGTCCGGATAAACGGTTTCGGAATTCCAGTTCGCTTCCTGGGAGTCGACCTTGTAGAACACGCCGCTCATGTCGGCGCCCCAGCGGACGTCGTCGAAGATGAAGAATTCGTTTTCCGGTCCGAAATAGGCAGCGTCGGCAATGCCGGTGGATTTCAGGTAGGCCTCGGCGCGTCGGGCCAGGGAGCGCGGGTCCCGCTCGTAGCCCTGCATGGTGTTGGGCTCGATGACATCGCAGCGGATGTTGAGCGTGTTTTCCTCGGTGAACAGATCCACCACCGCACTGTCGGCATCCGGCATGAGGATCATGTCGGATTCGTTGATGCCTTTCCAGCCGGCAATCGAGCTGCCGTCGAACATCTTTCCGTCTTCGAAGAGATCTTCGTCGATGGTATGTGCCGGCACGGTGACGTGCTGTTCCTTGCCCTTGGTGTCGGTGAATCGGAAATCGACGAAGCGGATCTCCTCGTCCTTGATCAACTTCATCACGTCACTGGCGCTCATGGGAAACCTCCGGTTGCTCGGGTTCGAATATCGGGCGTTGGCCGCCAGAGGGCGGCATCCGACCAGTCTATAAGCAAACACTATGCCAGGTTTCGGAGCGGGGAAATCCGGGGGATCATGCAGACGGACCCGGCCGGCATGCACCATCTTGGTGCATTCAGGACGGAACAGCGGCCGCGGTGGTGCATCGGGCGGATGCATGGGAGCCCGCCTTGCGGCTATACTTGCCCGCTTTGCTAGACACCGGATCTGACGCGGGAGACACCCAAATGCAGGGGCCTGGACCAGGGGACCGACCAGCAACTTTCCAGGAGCTGATTCTCGGCTTGCAGCGCTACTGGGCGGACCGCGGCTGCGTTCTGATGCAGCCCTATGACATGGAGATGGGCGCGGGCACCTTCCATCCTGCCACTTTTCTGCGCGCGCTCGGCCCCGAGCCATGGAGCGCGGCCTACGTACAGCCCTGTCGGCGGCCCACGGACGGCCGCTACGGCGAGAATCCCAACCGATTGCAGCATTACTACCAGTTTCAGGTGGTCATCAAGCCGTCGCCGGAGGATATCCAGGACCTCTATCTCGGGTCGCTCAGGGCGCTGGGTATCGACCCGCTGGTGCACGACATCCGTTTCGTTGAAGACAACTGGGAGTCTCCCACCCTGGGCGCCTGGGGGCTCGGCTGGGAAGTCTGGCTGAACGGGATGGAAATCACCCAGTTCACCTATTTTCAGCAGGCTGGCGGCCTGGAATGCCGACCGGTCACGGGCGAAATCACTTATGGCCTGGAACGGCTGGCAATGTACCTTCAGGGCGTCGAGAGCGTCTACGAGCTGGTGTGGACAGACGGCCCACTGGGCAGGGTCAGCTACGGCGACGTGTTTCACCAGAATGAACTGGAGATGTCGACCTACAACTTCGAGCAGGCCGACGTCGACTGGCTCTTCCGCGCCTTCGACGAGGCCGAGAAGGAATGTCGCCGCCTGCTGGAGGCGGGCCTTCCGTTGCCCGCCTACGAGCAGGTGCTCAAGGCCTCGCACCGCTTCAACCTGCTGGACGCACGGCACGCCATTTCGGTGACCGAGCGTCAGCGCTTCATTCTGCGCGTGCGTACACTCTCACGCGCCGTGGCCGAAGCCTATTTCGCCAGCCGGGAGGCGCTCGGGTTCCCGCTGCTGCAAACCAGGGAGGACGCCGATCGTGGCTGACCGCCAGGACTTTCTCGTGGAACTCGGGACGGAGGAATTGCCGCCCCGTGCCCTGCGCACACTGGCGGCAGCGTTCCGTGACGAACTGGCCGCGCAATTGCGCCAGGCCGAGATCGCTTTCGATCCGGAGCGCAGCACGTGGTTCTGCTCGCCCCGCCGACTGGCGGTCAGAATTGCCGGCCTGGCCCTGGCACAGCCGGATCGGGAACAGGAACGACTGGGACCGGCCGTGGCTGCGGCGTTCGACCCGCAGGGCGAGCCCACCCGTGCGGCGACCGGCTTTGCGGCTTCCTGTGGCGTGGCGGTCGCCGACCTGGAGCGTCGGGCCACCGACAAGGGCGAACGGCTCGCCTACACCCAGCGCATCAAGGGCCGGGATACGACCGAACTCCTGCCGGAGATGGTCGAATCAGCGCTCGGGCGGCTGCCGGTGCCCAAGCGCATGCGCTGGGGCGCCGGGGACGCCGAGTTTGTGCGGCCCGTCCATTGGCTGGTCATGCTGCTGGGCGAGTCGGTGGTTCCGGGCTCGGTGCTCGGGCAACCGGCCGACCGACTGACCTACGGTCATCGCTTTCATGCGCCGGAGGCGATTTCGCTGTCGTCGCCGGCCGACTATCCCGGGCTTCTCCAATCAAAGGGCTACGTCCTGGTCAATGATCCTGAGCACGGACTGGAGGAACGGATTTCGGCGACAGTCGGTGAAACCGCTCGGGAGGCCGGCGGTGAGGCGGTCGGACTCTCCGAATACGGCGGCCTGGTGGAAGAGGTTGCCGCACTCAATGAATGGCCGCGGCCGGTGGTGGGACATTTCGACGAAGGTTTTCTGGACCTTCCCGAAGAAGTGCTGATCTCGACCCTGCAGGAACATCAGCGCTATTTTCCGGTGCGGGGCGGCGACGGCAAACTGCAGCCCTTGTTCATCACGCTCGCCAACATCGAGAGCCGGGAACCCGAACAGGTGCGCTTGGGCAACGAGCGCGTCATCCAGCCCCGCCTTCAGGACGCCCGCTTCTTCTGGGAAGCCGATCGGCGTGAGACGCTGGAGAGCCGCAGGCCGCGACTCGACCGCGTGGTGTTCCAGCAGAAGCTGGGCACCCTGGCGGACAAGAGCCGGCGCGTTGCAGCACTGGCCGGCGCCATTGCCGAGCGTCTGGGCGGGGAGGCTGGCGCGGCCCGCCGTGCGGCGGAACTGGCCAAGGTGGATCTTGTCACTGACATGGTCGGCGAGTTTCCCGAGCTGCAGGGCACGATGGGACGCTACTACGCGCTCAACGACGGCGAACCGGCGGCCGTGGCGGAGGCCATAGGCGAACAGTACCTCCCGCGTTTTGCCGGGGACAGGCTGCCCGCCAGCAACGCCGGTCGTGCGCTGGCCATCGCCGACAAGCTGGACACGGTGGCGGGTATTTTTGCCGTGGGCCAGCGCCCCTCCGGCAACAAGGATCCGTTTGCGCTGCGCCGACAGGCGCTGGGCATTCTTCGGATCATCATCGAGTCGGAGCTTGATCTGGACCTCGACGAGCTGGTGGGTATCGCCGTGGGCGGCGCGCGGGCGCTGGGTACCGGGGGTGCCGCAGACATCGAAAGCCAGGTCTTTGATTTCTTCATGGACCGGCTGCGGACCTGGTACGCCGACGCGGGCGTACGGGCGGACGTCTTTGAAGCGGTGCTGGCCCGCCGGCCCACCCGTCCGCTGGATTTCGACCGGCGACTGACGGCCGTGCAGGCGTTTCTTTCGCTGGAGGCGGCGGAGAGTCTGGCGGCGGCGAACAAGCGGATCGCCAACATTCTCCGCCAGGCCGAGGAAGTCGGCGCGGCACCGGAGCCCGGCCGGTTCGTGGAATCAGCGGAGAAGGCGCTGTATGACGCCGTGGAAGGCCTCCGGGGTGAAGTGGAAGCGAGCCTCGGTGCGGCGGACTACGCCGCGGCACTTGCTTCGCTGGCCAGGCTGCGTCCCGAAGTGGACGCATTCTTCGACCAGGTCATGGTGATGGCCGAGGATGAAAGCGTGCGTCGCAACCGGCTGGCGCTGCTGGCCGGCATCTACGATCTCTTCGGCCGCACGGCCGAACTGGCGCTGTTGCAGGGCACGACGTGAAGTTGCTGCTTCTGGATCGGGACGGTGTCATCAATCGGGACTCCCCGGAGTACGTGAAAAGTCCCGGGGAGTGGCATGCGCTCCCCGGCAGTCTTGAAGCCATGGCCCGACTGTCGGAGGCCGGCTGGCGACTGGTGATCGTGACCAACCAGTCAGGGCTCGGTCGCGGCCTCTTCGATCTTGAAGACCTGGGCGCCATGCACACGAAGATGCAGGAGCAACTCGCCGAGCTGGGCGGCCGCGTGGAGGCCGTGTTTTTCTGCCCGCATCGGCCCGATGAAGGCTGTGCATGTCGCAAACCCGCGCCGGGCCTGCTGCTGGATATCGCGCGCCGCTTTGACACCAGCCTGGAGGGCGTGCCCTTCGTAGGTGATTCGCTCAAGGACATGGAGGCCGCTAGGGCGGTGGGTGCGCGTCCCTTTCTGGTGCGCACGGGCAAGGGAAGCGAGACCGAGAAGGCCCTGCAGGCCGAGAACCGGTCGGTGGAAACCTTTGATGACCTTGCCGCCTTCGCGGAGGCCCTCCTGGCTGGCAAGGTCGACGCTTGAATCCTGGCCGGCGATCCCCGCCGGCAGAATCTCGATCGTGATTGTTCTGGAAGGAGTGAGTTCGTGATCAGCCTTGTCCTGCGGTCGGCCGTGTTCACCGGCTTCATGATTCTCTCGGTGGTCGTCGTTGGGTGGGCGGTGATTCTTGGCGTTGTCTTGCCCTTCCCGGTGCGTTACCGGGTCGCGCCCTGGTGGGCTCGCATGAATCTGGCTTTGCTCAGGAGGTTGTGCGGCCTGGACTACCGCGTGGAAGGCGCCGAGCACATTGGCGAGTACAACGGCATCGCCATGTGGAAACATCAATCGGCCTGGGAGACCATTGCGCAGATTGCGATTTTTCCCATACAGGCCTGGGTCTTCAAGCGCGAGCTCATGTGGGTGCCGATTCTGGGCTGGGCGCTGGCCTGCATGCGGCCCATTGCGATCAATCGCAAAGGGGGTCGCGCGGCGGTGCAGCAGGTTCTGCGCCAGGGCCGTGAACGGCTGGAGGCGGGCGAGTGGGTGATGATCTTCCCGGAAGGCACGCGGATGCCGCCCGGCACCACCCGCCGCTATGGCGTCAGCGGGGCTCTGCTTTCAACCCAGACCGGCTATCCGATCGTCCCGGTGGCCCACAATGCCGGAGATTTCTGGCCGCGGCGCGGCTTGCGCAAGCGTCCGGGGACGGTGATCGTGCGCATCGGGCCGCCGATCGAACCGCGTGGCCGCCGGCCGGACGAGATCAATCGGGAAGTCCAGGAATGGATTGAAGCCCAGATGCGCGAAATCAGCAGCAACTACCAGGAAGCATCCGCGCAGCAGGAGTGACGGGGCGGCCGCAATGCTCGCCACATTGGGTTGCGTTAACTTATTGTTTTTGTTGCTATTTATTTGAATTCCGGTTCGCGGTTCCGGCCTTAAATATCAAGGTTGGCGACTTCCAGCGCGTTGCGCTCGATAAAGTCGCGGCGCGGCTCGACCTGGTCGCCCATCAGTGTGGTAAAGATTTCATCAGCCGCCACTGCATCCTCGATCTTGACCTGCATGAGTCGCCGGGTCTCCGGATTCATGGTGGTCTCCCAGAGCTGATCGGGATTCATTTCGCCAAGCCCCTTGTAGCGCTGGATAGTCTGGCCGCGCTTGGCTTCTTCCATCAGCCAGGAAATCGCTTCGCGGAATTCATGGACCGTCTGGCGTCGCTCCCCGCGCGCCACGTAGGCGCCTTCGCCAAGCAGGCCGACCATCTGCTCGCCGAGCTGGGCAATCATGCGGTATTCCGCCGAAGCAAAGAATTCGCGCTGAATCAATTTCTCCGTGGTGAGTCCATGATGGGTCCGCAGGACGCGGATGGCCTGGATTCCCTTGCCCTCCGGATCCTCGGCAAGCTCGAATGCGTAGCGGGTCGGCCCTGTGTCGTCCCGGTTGATGCGCTGTTCGAGACCCGCCAGCCAGTCGGACAACCAGGCCCGATCATCGAAACGTTCCGGCGCCACCGAGGGGAGATAGAGAAGCTTCTCGAGGACATTCTCGTCATAGCGGCGGGCCCAGCGGCCGATCATGCTCGTGACGTGCATGTACTGGGCCGCCAGCGACTCCAGTGCCGTCTCGCTGATCGCCGGCGCCTCGGCGCTGACGTGGAGTTCCGCCTTGTCCAGCGCGGCGCGAAGCAGCAGCGCGTTCAATTCATTGTCGTCCTTTACGTACTGTTCCTGCTTGCCGCGCTTGATCTTGTACAAGGGCGGCTGCGCAATATAGATGTGGCCGCGCGCCACCAGTTCCGCCATCTGGCGATAGAAGAAGGTCAGCAGCAATGTCCGGATATGCGATCCGTCCACGTCGGCGTCAGTCATGATGATGATGCGGTGATAACGCAGCTTGTCGGGGTCGAAATCATCGCGACCGATGCCGCAGCCCAGCGCGGTGATCAGCGTACCCACTTCCGCCGATGAGAGCATCTTGTCGAAGCGCGCCTTTTCCACATTCAGAATCTTGCCCTTGAGCGGCAAAATCGCCTGGGTGCGCCGGTCCCGGCCCTGCTTGGCCGAGCCGCCTGCGGAATCCCCCTCGACAATGAAAAGTTCCGACAGCGCAGGGTCGCGCTCCTGGCAATCGGCGAGCTTGCCCGGCAGGCCAGCCACATCCAGGGCACCTTTGCGACGCGTCATTTCACGCGCCTTGCGGGCCGCTTCACGGGCCCGTGCCGCATCCAGCACCTTGCCCACGATCACCTTGGCTTCCTGGGGAAATTCCAGCAGGAATTCACTCAAACGCTCGCCCATCAGGGCTTCCACGATGCCCTTCACTTCCGAGGAGACCAGTTTGTCCTTGGTCTGGGAGGAAAACTTGGGATCCGGCACCTTGACCGAGAGCACGGCGGTAAGCCCCTCCCGCGCGTCATCCCCAGCCATGGAGACTTTCTCGCGCCTGGCAAGGCCTTCCGCGTCGATGTAGGAATTCAGTGTGCGGGTCAGCGCCCCGCGAAAACCGGCCAGATGGGTGCCGCCATCACGCTGCGGAATATTATTGGTGAAGCAAAACACGTTTTCCTGATAGGAATCGTTCCACTGCATGGCGATTTCCACGGTGACGTGGTCACGCTCGGCCTGGAAATAGAACACGGCGTCATGCAGCGGCGTCTTGTTGCGGTTGAGGTGCTCGACAAAGGCCTTGATCCCCCCCTGGTATTCGAACACGTCTTCCTTTTCGGTCCGCTCGTCGCGCAGGACAATCCGGACACCGGAATTCAGGAAGGACAGTTCCCGCAGGCGCTTGGCCAGAAGGTCGTAGTGGAATTCGATATTCGTGAAGACCTTGGGGCTCGGATGGAAACGAATTTCCGTGCCCGTTTCGTCAGTCTTGCCGACGGACTTGAGGGGCGCGAGGGGCTCGCCGCCCTGGTATTCCTGTTCCCAGATGTCGCCGTCCCGACGGATCTTCATATACAGAAGGTCGGACAACGCATTCACCACGGAGACGCCCACGCCATGCAGGCCACCGGAGACCTTGTAGGAGTTGTCGTCGAATTTGCCGCCCGCGTGCAGGACGGTCATGATCACTTCGGCTGCGGAGCGACCCTCTTCCGGGTGCATGTCCACCGGAATACCGCGGCCGTTGTCGGACACGGTAACCGATTCATCGGCATGGATGGTGACCCGGATCTCGGAACAGTAACCGGCAAGCGCTTCATCGATGGCGTTGTCGACGACCTCGAAAACCATGTGGTGGAGACCCGTGCCGTCATCCGTGTCGCCGATGTACATTCCGGGCCGCTTGCGTACCGCCTCGAGCCCCTTCAACACCTTGATATTGCTGGAATCGTAGCGCTTGGTTTCGGTCATAATTCACCATCCGGAAACTGTCCGGGCAGTATACCACCTTTGGGCCTCGCGGCGGTCAGCCGGTCACGTTCTCGCGGTGCACCCGACCGTGTTCCACGTGGAACACAGCCGCCCCACCCGGGAGATCAACGGCCTCGCGTTCAATGGCTGTCAGGACCACCTGAGCCGGGACAGACCGGATCCTCTCGAGCAATCGTCCACGGTGTCCCGCGTCCAGCTCCGCCGGCAGGTCATCGATTGCCAGCAACGCTCTTTGCCCGGTCGTTTCTGCAAGCAGTGTCGCCTGGGCAAGCTGCAGCGTCGCGCCAATGACTTTCTGCTGCCCGCGCGAGACCCTGTCCTGGGCCCGGCGGTCACCAACACGAACCAGCAATTCCGCCCTGTGCGGGCCACTCTGCGTGAATCCCACCTGAAGATCCCGCTTCCGGCCCCGCTCCAGCGCCTCCAGCAGGGACACACCTTCCAGCCACCCCCGCCGATAGGACAAAGCGACGCGCTCGCCGCTTTCGAGCACCCCCTCCGCCACGCGCTCGACCGCTGGCAGCAATTGATCCAGGTATGCCTGTCGGATCGAATCCAGTCGCTCCCCCGATTCCGCGACCTCGCGGTCCCAGCCGGCCAACATCCGGGCCGCGCCCCCTTTCTTCAGTAATTCGTTACGCTGTCTGAGACTTCTCTGATACCGCCGCCAGGCTTCAAAAAAGCCTTGTTCCACGTGGAACGCCCCCCAGTCGAGATAACGCCGACGGAATCTCGGCCCGCCTTCCAACAGCAGATGCACATCGGAGTGGATGACCATGACCGGCAGCGCTTCGGCCACCTCCGCCAGGCCCCGAGCAGGTTCCCCTCCCAACCGAACGACCAGACCCTGGCTGTCGCGACGCATCCCCAGCACTTGCCGGGAGCCGTTCTCCCCTCGCAGCCGACCCACCAGTTCGAATCCGCTCGCCCCTTCCCTCATCAGCCGCTCAATCCGCCCCGTCCGGAACGACCGGCCCCGGCCGAGAAAGAAAAACGCCTCGAGCAAGCTGGTCTTGCCCGAGGCGTTCTCACCATGAATCAAATTGAAATCATCCGCCAGCGCCAGCTTCACCTCTTCAAAGCAGCGGAAATTGCGTAGTTCCAGAGACTCCAGTGTCATCCGTCATTCTGCCAACCTGTCCGGGGCTACCGGCTACAGGCGCATCGGCATGACCACATAGCGACTGCCACCACTTTCCGGTGCCTCGATCAGGCAGCTGCTGTTGGGATCGCTGAGCCCGATCTTTACTTCGTCGCCCGGCACAGCCGCCAGTGCATCAAGCAGATAAGACACATTGAAGCCGATTTCCAGCTCATCCCCGTGGTAGCCGATCTCGACTTCCTCCTCGGCTTCTTCCTGTTCCGGATTGTGTGCCTGGATCCGCAGCCGGCCATCCAGCAACTGCAGCCGAATACCCCGGTATTTTTCGTTGGAGAGAATCGATGCTCGGCTCAGGGCCTCGCGCAGCAACAGCCGGTCCGCCACCACTGCCTTGTCGCCCTCCGGTGGAATGACGCGCTCATAATCAGGAAACCGCCCGTCGATCAGCTTGGAGGTAAACCGCAAGCCATCCAGGGCAACCCGAATGTGGTTGCTGCCGATCTCTACCGATGCCGTGTCTTCAGCCGGCTCCAAAAGACGCTGCAATTCCAGCACGCCCTTGCGCGGAACGATGACTTGGTGATTCGCCCCGTCTCCGAATTCGCCGTTCGCGTCCGAGAGCGCCAGCCGATGCCCGTCGGTCGCCACTGCCCGCAGACGACCGTCCCCCAGTTCCAGCAAGAGACCGTTCAGGTAATAGCGCACATCCTGTTGCGCCATCGAGAAGCCGGTCCTTTCCAGCAACCGCAGAAGGTTCTGTTGCGGGATGTCGAACCGCCGCTGCACGTTGATTTCCTCGACCACGGGAAACTCGGCGGCCGGCAGCGTGGACAAAGTGAACCGGCTGCGACCCGACTTGATGATCAGCCTTTCCCGTTCCAGGCTCACCGACACATTCGCTCCGTCCGGCAGCGCCTTGAGAATATCCAGCAGCTTGCGCCCGGGGACCGTAACCTCTCCGTCTTCGGCGCCGGACAGTTCCGCTTCGGCCACGAGTTCGACTTCCAGGTCCGTACCGGTCACGGCCAGCCGATTTCCGGTCACGGCGAGCATCACGTTGGAAAGAATGGGCATGGTCTGGCGTCGCTCGACCACCCCGATCACCGCCTGCACAGGCTTGAGTAGTGTTTCTCTCTGAGCGTCGAATTTCATTGTTCTACCCGTTTATCCACTTTGCCCAAGATTTATAGAATCAAATAAATAAAATTCTTGTTGCTGTTGTTACTAGGTTCCGTCCAGCTTGTGGATGAAACCAATTAATCCTTGTTTTTCAATCAATTACACTCAACAACAAACTCTGTATCCCTTGTTGACAACCCGCCTCGCAGAACTTGGCGAACTGTGGACAACTTGTGGAGAAAAATCGGCCTCAAATTTATCCACAGCTTGTCCCCACTATTTTGTGAGCGTTCTCAACAGGTTTTGATAGTCCTCGTTGATCCGTGAATCCCCCTCCCGCAGTTCCTTCATCTTGCGGCAGGCATGCAGCACCGTTGTATGATCCCGTCCACCAAAGGCGTCGCCGATTTCGGGCAGGCTGTGGCTGGTGAGTTCCTTGGCCAGCGACATCGCCAGTTGCCGGGGACGTGTGATCGAACGGCTGCGCCGCTTGGACAGAAGATCCGCCACGCGAATCTTGTAATACTCCGCCACCACCTTCTGGATGTTCTCCACCGTGACCAGTTTTTCCTGCAGCGCCAGCAGGTCACGCAGCGCTTCCTTGGCAAAAGCCAAGGTGATGGGCTGACCGGTGAAGTGCGAGTTCGCCACCACCCGTCGCAGCGCGCCCTCGAGTTCGCGCACATTGGAACGGATCCTCTGGGCGATGAAAAAGGCCACCTCGTCCGGCAGGGCCACACCGTCCTGTGCCGCCTTTTTCATCAGGATGGCGACGCTGGTCTCCAGCTCCGGCGGTTCAATGGCAACGGTGAGCCCCCAGCCAAAACGCGACTTCAGCCGCTCTTCCAGCCCATTGACCTCTTTCGGGTAGCGATCACAGGTCAGAATCACCTGTTGCTGGCCCTCCAGCAAGGCATTGAAAGTGTGGAAGAATTCCTCCTGGGAACGTTCCTTGCCGGCAAAGAACTGGATATCGTCAATCAGCAGGGCATCCAGCGTGCGATAAATGCGTTTGAATTCGTTGATGGTGTTGTGCTGCAACGCCTTGACCATGTCACCGACAAAGCGTTCCGAATGCACGTAGGCGATCCGGGCATCCGGGCGGCTGGCAAGCAGCATGTTGCCCACACTATGCATCAGGTGAGTCTTGCCAAGACCCACCCCCCCGTAGATAAACAGCGGGTTGTAGGCCTTGCCGGGATTCTCCGCCACCTGGCGGGCCGCGGCGCGCGCCAGCTGGTTGGACTTGCCCTCCACGAAATTGTCGAAGGTGAAATCGCGATTCAGCCGGCTGCCCAGTACCGTGGGTGCCCGCCCGGCGCGCCGCCCGGTGCGTGGGCGAGGTGTCGAGGGGGCCAGCGAGGGTGCCGCCTCGGCGCTGCCGATATCCAGTTGCACGCGGGTGCCCGCGCCTACTGAATCGACAATCTGCGCTATGCGGTCGAAAAACTGCTCCCGCACCCAGTCCATCACAAAACGGTTGGGCGCCAGAAGCCGCAGCACGCCGTCGTTCTCCACTGCCTGCAGCGGCCGGATCCAGGTGTTGAGTTCCTGTTCGGAGAGTTCGCGCCCGAGGCTTTCTACACATTGTTGCCACACTGACGGCACCACCATGCGTTCCCTGAATCCACCGCTCTGTCTTTTGGAGAAACCCGGAAAGGCGCCAATAATCACGGCGCCCGAAACCGTCGAGTCTATACTCCTTGAACCCGGTTATCCACAGCCCGGCCAGCGGCCGCTTCACCGGACGGAATTGACATTACATCGGGCTCTGGCTAATCTTGCGCGCTTCACTTTTTTAATGCCGGCGACGGCACGAACCAGACAAATTCGGATGGCGCCATGAAGAGAACCTACCAGCCGAGCAACCTGCATCGGAAACGCACCCACGGTTTTCGTGCCCGGATGGCTACCAAGAGCGGCCGCCAGGTGCTGAAGGCTCGTCGTGCCAAGGGTCGGGCGAAGCTCTGCCCGTAAGCGGACCCGCCAACGGCCTCGCTTTTCCCCGTGCCCTGCGACTGACCCGTCCGGCGGAATTCAGGCAGGTCTTCGCCCAGGGCCGACGCTTCGCAACCCGACACTTCACGCTGCTGGTGCGCCCCAACGGGCTCGATCATCCCCGGCTGGGGCTGGCCATTTCCCGCAAGGTGGCGCGCAGAGCGGTGGACCGCAACCGCCTGAAACGTCTCATCCGGGAAGGTTTCCGCCATCACCAGGTGGCGCTGGACGGGATCGACGTGGTCGCCATGGCGCGGCGCGGCAGCGCCGAAGCCCCGAATTCCGAAATTGCCCAGGGCCTTGAGCGGGTGTGGTTGAAGATCGCCAAGTCATGTCACGCATCCTGATCATTTTCATCCGGATCTACCGCTGGCTGATCAGCCCCTGGTTTGCCGCCAATGCCTGTCGTTTCCATCCGACCTGTTCCGAATACGGCCTGACCGCCATCCAGACACATGGCGCCCTCCGCGGCAGCTGGCTCGCGGTCCTGCGCATTTGTCGCTGTCACCCCTGGCATCCGGGCGGGTACGATCCCGTGCCGGGCACCGAACGCAAGGATTGTCATGGATAATCAACGCATGTTCCTGTTCGCCGCGCTGGCGTTCGTCCTGTTCCTGATCTACCAGGCCTGGGTCCAGGACTACGGACCCAAGCCGCAGCCGCCGGCCACCGCGCAACAGGCACCAGCCGAACAGTCCGCCACTCCGGCGTCGTCATCGGCCGATAATGACATCCCGGCGCCCGCACCGGAGGAGAAGGCGGCCCCGGCCAAGCCAGAGCCCGAAGCCGAGGCACAGCCGCTCGCGTCCGCGCAGCCGATTCACGTGCACACCGATACCCTGGACGTGGTCATCGACACCCGAGGCGGCGATCTGCGCCGGGTCAGCCTGCGCAAGTATCCGGTCACCAAGAACAAGCCCGACCAGCCGGTGACCCTGCTGACCGATCATCCGGATGGCATGCTGGTCATCCAGTCCGGCCTTCGCGGCGCGGACGACAATCCGGCTCCTTCGCATCACGCCATCTACCAGGCGGACGCCACCGATTACACGCTGGGTTCCGGCCAGAAGGAGCTGCAGGTTCCGCTGACCTGGACCGGGCCGGACGGCGTCGTGGTGAAGAAGGTCTATACCTTCAAGCGGGACAGTTATCAGATCGGATTGACCTATGATGTGCACAATGCCGGTGGCCAACCGTGGGTGGGTGATGCCTATGTTCAACTGCGCCGCCACCATCAGGAGCAGTCCCACTCCATGTTCGGCGCGGGCTATCTCAAGTACGACAACCCGGCACTGTACAACGGCGACAAGTACAAGAAATACGACTTCAAGGATCTCAACGAAACGCCCATTTCCCAGACCGTAGACGGCGGCTGGGCGGCCATCGTGCAGCATTACTTCCTGGCCGCGATCATTCCGCCCCAGGACGTCCACCACCGTTTCTACAGCAAGGCGCTGGGCAGTGACCGTTACCTGCTCGGCTACGTGACGCCCAATGCACAGGCCGCGCCGGGCGCCGACGCCACATTTTCCACCCTGCTTTTCGTCGGGCCCAAGCTCCAGGACCGCCTCGGTGGCATCGCGCCGCACCTCGACCGCACCGTCGACTACGGCATGTTCACCATCTTTGCCGAGCCCCTCTTCAAGATCCTGAAGTGGGTCCATTCCATTGTCGGCAACTGGGGCTGGTCCATTGTCATTCTGACCATCCTCATCAAACTGGTCTTCTACAAGCCTTCGGAAATCTCGGGCAAGTCGACCGCGCGCATGCGCAAGGTCCAGCCGCGGATCAAGGCGCTCAAGGAACGCTACGGGGACGACAAGCAGCGTTTCCAGCAGGCCATGATGGAGCTGTACAAGAAGGAGAAGATCAATCCGGCGCATGGCTGCTGGCCGCTGCTCTTGCAGTTTCCCATCTACATCGCGCTGTACTGGATGCTGCGCGAGAGCGTGGAGTTGCGCCAGGCGCCATTCATGTTCTGGATCAACGATCTGTCCGTGCATGATCCGCTGTACGTGCTGCCCGCGCTGATCGGCGTGCTGATGTTTTTCCAGCAGCGGCTCAATCCGACGCCGGCCGATCCGGTCCAGGCCAAGGTGATGATGATCATGCCCCTGTTCATGGTGGGCGTGAGCGCCTTCCTCCCGGCTGGCCTGACCCTCTACTGGTTCGTCAATTCGGGTCTGAGCGTGGCTCAGCAGTGGCAGATCAACAGGGTGGTGGAAGCGACCAAATAGCCAGTGCCGGCCCGTTGCAGGCCGGCAACCCGCCGCCGCCGCCGTGCCGGCACTGACCGGCACGGCGCCTTTTCAAGGCGCCTCTTTTTCCTCCGTGAGACGACTCCGGACCACCACCTCCGATTGCAGCGTGCGGTGGACCGGACACATGTCCGCAATTTCCAGCAGCCGCGCGCGCTGTTTGTCATCAAGCGGTCCCTTGATCGTGATCAGCCGCTCGATCGTATCCACCTTGCCCGATCCGCTTTCGCAATCGGCACAATCGTCCGCGTGCACCTTCTGGTGACGCAGGCGCACATCCACGCTCTCCAGCGGCCAGCTCTTGCGTTGGGCATACATGCGCAGCGTCATTGCCGTGCATGCGCCGAGCGAGGCCGTCAGCAAGCCATAGGGCGAAGGGCCGGCGTCGGTGCCGCCGAATCGTCGCGGTTCGTCCGCCACCAGCGTGTGGTTGCCGGCAAACAGGTCCGTGCGAAGACCATCGCCGTCGAGTTGTGCCAGGACTTCACCGTCGGCCACTTCGGGGCGTTCCATCACATCCTCGCGTTCGTGGAGATATTTTCGTGCCCAGGCCGCCAGCAGCAGGCCCACGTATTCGGAATCCTCGTGGCGGGACAGCAGGTGGTCGGCCTGGTTCAGCGTGATGAAACTCTTGGGATGCATGGCTTCCCTGAACAGAGTGGCTGCGTTGTCGATTCCGACGATTCTGTCCACCGGCGAATGAAAGATCAGCAGCGCACGCCGCAGCTCGCGTACGCGTTGCGCGGTATGCTGTGCCGCCAGATCATCCAGGAACTGTTTTCTGATCAGAAAGGTCCGCCCCATGAGATCCACTTCCGCCTCGCCCCGTGATTCGATGGTCGGGCGGTCGTCAGCGAACAGGTGAAGGACATCCGCCGGGTCCGCCGGCGCGGCAATGGTGGCCACCGCCACCGCGCTCTCAATCGAGTGCGCCGCCTCCAGCACCGCGGTTCCGCCCAGCGAGTGACCAACCAGAATTTTCGGCGCTTCGTGGTGGTCCGCCAGGTAGTTGGCGGCGCAAACCAGATCATCCACGCTGGTGGAGAAATTGCTGTCGGCGAATTCGCCTTCGCTCTCGCCGAGTCCGGTGAAGTCGAACCGCAACACCGCGATGCCCTGCATGCGCAGCGCACGCGCAATATTCACGGCCGCCCGCACATCCTTGCCGCAGGTGAAACAATGTGCGAAGAGTGCGTAGGCACGCGGCTCCCCCTGGCCTGGCATCTCCAGGCGCCCGGCAAGCTTCAGTCCCCGGCCGTTCCTGAAATTCACTCTTTCGCCTGGCATGGCAGTCTCCTGGTGCTGGATTGATCATGGTTGTCTTACAATCACGGTTTACTCCGTCGACCGCAAGAACATGCCCGACCTTGCCGCCAACAATGAGCGTTCCACCATCGCCGCCGTCGCCACAGCGCCGGGCCAGGGTGGCATCGGCGTCGTGCGTCTGTCCGGACCGGACGCCTCTCGAATAGCACAGGCGGTCTGCGGAAGGCTCCCGGCACCCCGGATGGCCGCCTTCCGACATTTCCGGGACCGTGCCGGTCAGGTGCTCGATGAAGGACTCTGCCTCTGGTTTCCCGGACCCGCGTCCTACACGGGCGAGGATGTTGTCGAACTTCAGGGCCACGGTGGCCCTGTCGTCCTCGATCTTCTATTGGGTGAGATTCTCAGCCACGGTGCCCGCCCTGCCCGCCCCGGCGAGTTTTCCGAGCGTGCTTTCCTCAACGGACGCCTTGATCTCGCCCAGGCGGAAGCTGTCGCCGATCTGATCGAAAGCGGCTCTGCGCAGGCCGCGCGGGCTGCCATGCGTTCCCTCCAGGGCGTTTTCTCCGACGCCGTGGATGCGCTGGTCGCGGGCCTGACCGACTTGCGCGTCTACGTGGAGGCCGCCATTGACTTTCCCGAGGAGGAAATCGACTTTCTCGCCGACGAAAGCGTGTTGCGCCGGCTGGATGGCCTGGCAGCGGATTTTGCCGAATTGCAGCGTCGTGCGGGTCAGGGTCGCCTCCTCCGTGAAGGCATCACCATGGTGATCGCGGGTCGGCCGAACGCGGGCAAATCGAGCCTGCTCAATGCGCTGGCCGGCTACGAAGCCGCGATCGTCACGGATGTGCCCGGCACCACGCGCGACCTGCTGCGCGAACGCATTCAGGTGGACGGCATGCCGCTGCATGTGATCGATACCGCCGGGTTGCATGTCAGCGAAGACCGCGTGGAACGCGAAGGCATGCGCCGTGCCCGGGAGGAGATCGCCCGTGCCGACCACGTGCTCGTGGTCCTGGATGACTCGGCTGGCGGCGTCTGGCCGGACGACCTGCCCGCCGGTGTGGATCGCACGGTGGTCTACAACAAGGTGGACGTCACCGGCCGTCCGGCTGGCGAGGTGGACGGCCAAGCGGAGGCCGTCGCCGTGTCCGCGAAAACGGCGGCAGGGCTGGAAGCCCTGCATGCACGTCTCAAGTCCGTCATGGGCTATCAGGGTGTGGCCGCCGACGGCTTCACGGCGCGCCGACGTCATCTCGAAGCCCTGGACAGGGCGCGGTCTCATCTCGAACGGGGTCGCGCTTGCCTTGAAGATCAACGCGCGGGCGAACTTCTTGCAGAAGAATTGCGCCTTGCCCAGCGCGAGCTTGAAGAGATCACCGGCGCGTTCACCAGCGACGACCTGTTAGGTCGGATCTTCTCCTCCTTCTGTATCGGGAAATAGCTCACGCCGCGCATCGCGCGGTTCGGGACGCCAGCCGGGACCCGCGCCCAGCGAACACTCCACCCGATTGCGGCCCTGCTCCTTGGCCGCATACAACGCCCGGTCCGCGCGCGCCAGCAGCGAGTTGACCGACTCGCCCGGCTGGTATTCCGCCACCCCGGCGGATACCGTGATTGCGATCTCGTCGCCATCCGAACGAAAGCCGTTCCGCTCCACGGTGCTGCGCACACGTTCCGCGCAACGAAGTGCGCCCGACAGCCCGGTGTGGGCGAGGACGATGAGAAACTCCTCTCCGCCAAACCGACCGAATGGTCCCGATTCGCCTTCCGGTACCTGGCGGCCGATCTCGTCGATGGAGCGCACCGCGTCGCTGACCCGGCCAACGAATTCTCGCAATACGGCGTCCCCTGTCAGATGGCCGAACCGGTCATTGACCTGTTTGAACCGGTCAAGATCGAGCAGCACGATCGAGCATCGCTCACCCGTCCGCGAGACCCTGGCAAATTCCTCCTGCAAGCGGCGCATGATGAAGCGCCGGTTGTGGGCTCCCGTGAGCTCATCGTGTTCCACCAGTGAATTGATTCGCTCCAGCGCTTCGCGCAGGGAATGATTTCGTTCACGCAACCGTGCACGCAGCCGCCCGACGTAGCTTCCAAAGAAGGCCACCCAGCCGAGGCTCGCGGCCAGCACAACCACATAGAGCCAGCCCCGGGCGTCCAGCGCCGGAGCGCCAAACCACCACCGGCCCACGCCAATGGCACCGAGATAGCCACCCAGCGCGAACCCGGCCAGGACCAGAAATTCATGAACATTCAGCCGGAAAACGCCAAACAGGAAGATGACCAGATAGATCAACAGCATGACGCCGCGCGCCTCGGGCGCGACCGCCACCACCACCATGACCCAGAACATGGCATTGCTCATCATCGGTACGGTCATGCTCGGATCCGCCAGCCGGAGGTTCCAGCCGGTCCGCAGCATCACCAGGAAAACGGTATTGCTCAAGGCGGTGAGAAGCACCAGGACCGTCACGACGTTCGCGGAGACCGCAAACATGCCAAGCCAGTAGCAGTAAAGAACGATGGCGACCCACACCAGGTAGGTGACCTGTGCCATCGCGAACCGCTTGAGCCGCAGTTCCTGTGCCTCCATGGTGGCCGCGTCCAGGTCCTGCCTCATCCAGACTCACCGGAAGCCGCCGAATTGCTGGCCTCCACTTCGGCCATCACCTGGTTGCGCCCGGCGGCCTTGGCTTCATAAAGAGCCCGGTCGGCGCGGCGCAGCAGTGCAGCCATGGAATCGCCCTGGCGAAACTGGGCCACGCCGGCGGATACCGTCATGCGGATGTCCGCCTGGCTGTCGCCAAACCGTGTCGACGCCACGCGCGTGACAATGCGTGCCGCGCAACGGACCGCGCCCGCGCGATCCGTTTCCGGCAGGAGCAGCAGGAACTCCTCACCGCCGTAACGTCCGAACTGTTCGTCGTTGTCCTGCCGGCCCAATTGGTCGAGTGCCCGGATTTCGGTCCCCACGACCTCGGTGAAACGCTGCAGTACGCGATCGCCGGTTTCGTGACCGAACCGGTCGTTGATCTGTTTGAAATGATCGAGATCGAGGATGCACACGCTGAAGTGGCTGCCATGTCGTGCTGCCCGGCTGCACTCGAGTTCCAGAAGGTGGGTCAGGTGACGGCGGTTGTAGGCCTGGGTCAACTCGTCATGCACCGCCAGCTCGCTGATCGTCACCAGCGCCTTCTTGAGCTCGGCGTTCCGGTTGCTGAGCCGACGTCGCAGGCGTGCCACGTAGCCGCCGAGGAAGGAAACCCACACCAGCAGCATGCCAAGCACGATGAACCGCAACACTTCAAGCTGCGGATTGCTGCCCGGCACGGGATTCTGATATTCCCAGGCAATGATCAGCGAGTAGCCGGCCATCGCAAAGAGTGCCAGGCCCAGAAACTCGCGCGTGGTCAGCCGGAATACGCCAAAGAAGAAGCTGGTGTAGAAAAGCAGCAGCATGATGCCGCGTGCTTCGTGGGAACGGCTGATGACGACCAGCGCGAGCACGATGGCCACGGCAATCTGTGCCAGGGTTGCGCTCGGGTCCCGCCAGGACCGGGTTATTCCGCTGCGGATCAGTAAAAAGAAGCCCGCATTGGCCAGAGTCACCACGGCAAGAAAGGCGCCCAGACTCTCCCAGGTGAACGCGACCCAGCCGTGCCGCATGGCGTAGGCAAGCGGCAGCGTGAACATGATATAGGAAAAAAATCCCATCAGGGTGCGCCGCAACCGGAGGCTCATTCGCGGATCGTCACGCGGAAAGACTTCGAACCTCATGCCCCTGTTTGCCGCCGGCCGAATTTCATTATTGAAGTGTAGTGTGTTGTTCCGCGGCGCACACGTGCCCTTGCCGCCGGTCGTCAGGCGACCGCCAACGCCGGTCGCGTCCCCTTTTCAGCCCAGCAGCTTTTCGCGCCGGTAGAGTTTTACGGCGAGGGCTGCCAGTCCCATGGCAATCAGCAGCGTACTGACCACCGATACCAGCAGGAAGTCTCCCGGCAGCGGCTGGCCCTTCATGTATTGCGTGACGATGAGATCCTGGCTCAGGCTGGGGACGAGCATCATCCACAACTTCGGTTCGGTGGGGTTGAGTGCGGTCAGCAGCGTGGGAATGAGCGGCAGCATCAGCACGAGTGAAAGATAGGTCTGCGCTTCCTTGTAACTGCGGGTAAAGGACGCCACCACGGTGAGCAGTGCGGCGCCGAGCAGCACGAAGGGCAGATTCAGCCAGAAGAGTCTGGCCACCACTCCGGCACCGAAGTTGAGTCCGATGCCGAGCCTGGCCAGTGGCAGGAACGGCAGGCTCAGCGACATCACGACCAATGTGAGCAACAAGGCCAGCGCCCCGTACACGGCCGCCGCCCCCAGTTTGCCGAGCATGAGTCCGGAGCGCGGCACGGCCACGGTCAGCAGGGGTTCCAGCGAGCCGCGCTCGCGTTCGCCCGCCGTGGCGTCGATGGCGAGATAGAAGCTCCCCATGAGCATGGCGAAGATGATGAAATAGGGTACGAGCCCAAGGAACAGACCGGAACGGCTTTCCGGCGTGGACACATCCACATCCTCGATCGCCAGCGGCGCACTGATGGAGGGGTCCACACCCCGCGCGAGCAGCCGCAGCCGGCCGACGCTCCGATCATAGGCATCGAGAAGATGCTGCAGGCGCTGCACGGGCTGCCGCGCGGCGTCGTTGCTCCGGTCGTGATAGACGCGGACGGCGGCCGGTTCGCCCTTGCGGAATGCTTCGCCAAAGCCGGGCGGGATTTCCAGCACCAGCTTGACGTCACGGGACCGAACCGCATCACGCGGCTTTGTCGGTCCGGTGACGACATGCGCATTGTGCTCGGCGAGAAAGGCTACCAGGTTGGGTGCCTGCTCGGCACCGATCACCGGCAGTTCAAGCGGTTTCTCGAGATCACTGCTGGTCCGGCTCACTACCGTATTCATCATCCATACGATCAGCAGCGGTCCCAGCAGCGGCCCCATGACCAGCGATGCGAGCAGCGTCCGCCGGTCGCGGAGATTGTCCAGCGACTCCTTGACCAATACTGTGACAATGGCGCCCAGGGTCCGCTTCATGCCGACCTCTCCCCGGTTCCGGAAACGGCCGTAAGGAAGGCTTCCTCCAGATCCTGTTCACCGGTCTGCTCGCGGATTTCGTCCAGCGTGCCACGCGCGACGACCCGTCCACCCGCGATGATCACCAGCCGGTCACAAAGCGCCGCGACCTCCTGCATCACGTGGCTCGAAAAGAGCACGCAAAAGCCACTCGCCCGCAGGTCACGCACGACCTCGCGCAGGGCGCGCGTCGCCATGACGTCCAGTCCGTTGGTCGGCTCGTCGAGGATCACGTTGCGTGGTCCGTGCACCAGCGCGCGCGCCAACGCGACCCGCAGGCGCTGACCGTGGGAAAAGCCCTGGGCGCGGCGGTCCGCATAGTCGCCGATGTCGAGCCGCTCGATGATGTTTTCCACCGCCGAGTGCAGAGGCTCACCGCGCAGGCCGTTGAGCTTCGCGAAATAGCGGATGTTCTCGCGCGCGGTGAGTCTGGGATAGAGGCCCGCGGAATGCGGCAGTACGCCGAGGCGCTGGCGCGTGCCCAGCGGATCCTCCGCCACGTCGACGCCGTCAACCAGCACCCGGCCGCTGTCAGCGGCAATCACGGAACTGGCAATCCGCAGGGTGGTGGACTTGCCGGCCCCATTGGGTCCGAGCAGACCCGTGACGCGACTGTCCTCCGCCGTGAGGCTGACCTCGCTGACCGCCCGGATTTCGCCAAAATGCTTGCTCACCGACTCGATGCTGATCATGGCCCGGGTCCCGTAAAGTGCAGGAAGAAAGGGGCGGGGCGCAGGCGCCTGACACACTCGGTATCCAGGCCCTTCACCGAAGCCTTGTCCAGAAAGCGCCCGATCAGCCGCGGGATGCAGCCGCGCCCCGCCACGCCGTGCCCCTGGCCGGGAGCAACAACGGAAAGACTGTTGCTCAGCGTCCGTGCTGCGTGGGCGGCCTCGCGCGGCGGGGTGATGGGATCGAACTGACCGGAAAGCAGGAGCACTGGCCGGTCCGAGTGCACCGGCTGGTGAAAATCCGCTGCGACGATGCCTGCCGGCCAGTGCGCGCAGATGGTGCGCAACTCGTCCATCTGCAGGGTACCCAGGAACGTGTCGCTGAGCGCGCCGCTGCCACCGGGCGGGTATCGAGGGGCGTCTTCGCTGCAAACCACGGCGTTGTGCATGCCCAGGCTGAGCGACCCGCGCACCTGTGCGTCCACCCAGCGGGCCTGGGCCACCAGCGGGGCGGGATCGTTTTCCTGCCCGGCGCGCCAGATCAGCAAAGGCAGCAACGAAACAGTCTCGGTGGAATAGCTGAGCAGGCGAACCGCCGATGCAAGCTGCGCGGCCGTAAAGGTTGTGGTGACCGGTTTCCCCGTCGTTGGATCGCGCAGTTGTACCCGTTCAGGCTGGCTGCGCAACCGGGCCAGCAGTTTCGCGAAAACCGCATCCAGATCCGGAAACGCAGCCGCACAGGCGCTGTCGCCCCGGCAACGGTCGAGCATGGCGTCAAAAGCCTTTTGTGCATTCAGCGCGATTTCCGGACCGAGAACGCGGTCGGCCGGAACCACGCCGTCCAACACCACGGCGCGCACGTGTTCCGGGTGCGCGCGCAGATAGGCCAGCACAACCCGGGTGCCATAGCTCACGCCATAGAGGTTGATCCGCTGCAGCCCGAGGCGCCGGCGCACCCGGTCCAGATCCTCGACCGCCACGGTCGTGGTGAAAAAACGTGGATCGACGTCAAAGCCCGCCAGACACTGACGGGTCCAGTCGGCCAGGTGGGCGGGCACGGGCTGGCCGGCGGGCATGGTGCAGTCCAGCGGATGGGAACCGCCCGTGCCGCGCTGATCAAGCAGATAGATGTCGCGACGCGCCAGTACGGCGTCGAACGCGCCCTGCTCGGCGAGATAGCCGTCACTGGCCGACTCGCCGGGCCCGCCGGCCACGAAGAACAGTGGATCGGGTTCGGGCTTGCCCGCGCGGCTGGGCAGACGGGCGAGGTGCAGCTTGATCCGCGGGCCGCCGGCGCGCGACGGATCCAGGGGCACGGCGAGCTCCGTGCATTGCGCATTGGCGCTCCGCTGTCCGCCGGCGGCCTCGAGGAGGCAGGAGTGAAAGTCCGGCCCCTCTTCCGGTGCCGCGCGCGCCGCGGTGCCCGCAAGGCCCAGCCCGGCGAGCAGGAGCAGCAGTAGGGATCGACGCAGGTTCATGGCAACGGCCGGTGGGCTCTGGAATGGGCAGCATCCTCGCAACCCTGCTGCAAGGCGTCAAGGCAGTACCGCCGAAGGCGTGGGATTGCAAACCGGATTCCAGTAAAATCAACGACTTTTCCGCCGGACTCCGGTTCGGCAGGCACATCGGTCCCGCACCGGGCGGACCGGGAGAGAGGCATGGGTTACCCGAATCGCTATGACGTGATCGTGGTGGGGGGCGGACACGCCGGAACCGAGGCCGCGCTGGCCGCGGCGCGAACCGGCGCGCGCACCTTGCTGCTGACCCAGAACCTCGAGACTCTCGGCCAGATGAGTTGCAACCCGGCCATCGGCGGTATCGGCAAGGGCCACCTGGTCAAGGAAATCGATGCCCTGGGTGGCGCCATGGCGCGGGCCATCGACCGCGCCGGCATCCAGTTCCGCCGGCTCAATGCCAGCAAGGGTCCCGCGGTGCGAGCCACCCGCGCCCAGGCCGACCGCATGCTCTACAAGCAGGCCATCCGCGAGCTGCTGGAAAGCCAGTCTGGTCTTACTCTCTTCCAGCAGGGTGTCGATGACCTGATCGTGGAGGGTGGGCGTGTCGCCGGTGTCGTCACCCAGATGGGGCTGCGTTTCCAGGCGCCCGCCGTGGTGCTCACCGTGGGGACATTCCTGGGCGGGCGTATCCATGTGGGGCGCAGCCACTATGCGGGCGGCCGCGCGGGCGATCCCGCCGCCAACCGCCTGGCCGCCCGACTGCGTGAACTGCCCTTCCGCGTGGACCGCCTCAAGACCGGCACCCCGCCGCGCATCGACGGGCGCAGCATCGACTACTCGGTCATGCAGGTGCAGCCGGGCGACGACCCCGTGCCGGTGTTCAGCTTCCTCGGCCGTGCGGAGGAACATCCACGCCAGGTGCCCTGCCATATCACGGCCACCAACGAGCGGACCCACGACATCATTCGCGAGGGGCTGGGCGACTCGCCCATGTTCACCGGTGCCATCGAGGGCACCGGTCCCCGCTATTGTCCGTCCGTGGAAGACAAGGTCGTGCGCTTCGCCGAACGGACCTCGCACCAGATTTTTGTCGAACCCGAGGGTCTGAACACGGTCGAGGTCTATCCCAATGGCATCTCCACCAGCCTGTCCTTCGAGACCCAGTACGCGTTCGTGCGCAGCATCCGCGGTTTCGAGAACGCGCACATCACCCGCCCGGGGTACGCCATAGAATATGATTTCTTCGACCCCCGCGACCTGTGCCACAGCCTGGAAACCAAATTCATCGACGGGTTGTTCTTTGCCGGCCAGATCAATGGCACCACGGGTTATGAGGAAGCGGCCGCCCAGGGCCTTCTGGCCGGCCTCAATGCCGCGCTTCGCGTGCAGGAGCGCGAGGCCTGGTCGCCCCGCCGTGACGAAGCCTATCTCGGCGTGCTGGTGGACGACCTGATCACCAGCGGTACCACCGAGCCCTATCGAATGTTCACCAGCCGGGCCGAATACCGGCTGATGCTGCGCGAGGACAACGCCGACCTGCGCCTGACCGAAAAGGGCCGCGAACTGGGGCTCGTCGATGAAGACCGCTGGCGCCGGCTCGCGGCGAAACGTGAAGCCGTGGCCGCGGAACAGGAAAGGCTGCGTGACATCATGCTGCGGCCCGAAACGCTTTCCGTCGAGCACAGCCGGCGGGTGCTGGGCGGACCGCTGGCGCGCGAGACCCGCGCGCTGGAATTGCTGCGCCGGCCGGAAGTGACCTACCCGGCGCTGGTCAGCCTGCCCGGTGTGGGGCCCGGCGTGGATGACGCCGAAGTCGCCGACCAGGTGGAAGTCCAGGTGCGCTATGCCGGCTACATCGAACGCCAGCGCGACGAGATCGCCCGCAACCTGCGGCATGAGGAAACCCGCCTGCCGGCCGAGCTGGACTACGGCCAGGTGCGCGGTCTTTCCAACGAAGTCCGCCAGAAACTCACCGAGGTGCGTCCCGAAACCATTGGCCAGGCCGCCCGGATCTCCGGCGTGACGCCGGCGGCCATTTCCTTGCTGCTGATCCATCTGAAGAAGCCCGGCGCCGGCAAGTCGCGCAAATCCGCCTGAACTCCGATTTCGTCCGCGGGAAAAATCCTCGTACCATTGGCCTGCCGCGTCGCGCGCAAGCGTGCCGCTTTGGCCAGTGGCCCGACGACTGCTCGAAGGGGGGCAAGATGACATCACCGGGATATTTGCTGCGCCGGGTTCTGCCCTGCCTGCTAGCCGCCGGCGTGTTCTGCGCCGGTACCGTTGTCGCTGCACCGGCCCCGGACCGGGGCGAGTCCGTCCTGCACCGGGGCAACGGCCTGGAGCCGGAAACCCTGGATCCGCAAAAGAGCCGCGGCGATGCCGCCGGCAACATCCTGCGCGATCTCTACGAGGGTCTGGTCACTGAATCGCCGACCGGCAAGCTGGTCCCCGGCACCGC
>JASFQN010000011.1:0-28091 GCA_050115425.1 Gammaproteobacteria bacterium
TCGAGCACGATGCAGATTCTCGCGGGCAACCTGGCGCCCAGCGCCGGCCAGGTGAAAATCAACGGCATCGATCTTCTCGACGATCCAAAAGGTGCCAAGTCCCATCTGGGCTACCTGCCCGAGCAGCCGCCCGTGTACCCGGACCTCACGGTGGACGAATATCTGGACTATTGCGCCAGACTCAATCGCCTGCCCCGCGCGCGGGTGCGTGCGGCCCGCGACATGGCCAAGGAACGCTGCGGCCTGAAGGATGCCGGGCGACGGTTGATCGGCAACCTGTCCAAGGGTTACCAGCAGCGCGTGGGCATCGCCCAGGCCATCATCCATTCGCCTGCGGTGGTGATCCTCGACGAACCAACGGTGGGCCTGGATCCGATACAGATTCGCGAAATCCGCGACCTGATCCGCGAACTCGGCCGCGAACACAGCGTGATTCTCTCCACCCATATTCTGCCCGAAGTGCAGTCCACCTGTTCGCGGGTACAGATCATTCACCGGGGCAGCCTGGTGTTTTCGGAGGACATCGCCGGTCTGGAGCAGCGCATGGAAAGTACCACCCTGTTATTGGGGCTGCGCAATCCCCCGGATATCAAGGCGCTCGCCGAGCTGGACGGCGTTGCAGAGGTGGAGAAGCTCGACGACAGGCACATGAGGATTCATCACGCGGCCAGCCATGCGCCGGCCGAAGCCATCGCCGCCGAGGCCGCGCGGGAGGGATGGGGCCTGTTCGAGCTCACGCCGGAACGCAAATCCCTGGAGCAGATCTTTGTGGAACTGACGTCGGGCGATGAGGTTGTCGCCCGCGCAAGCAGCGAGGAGGCCGCGGCATGATGATATTCACGATTGCCGGGCGCGAACTGCGCAACATGTTTCTTTCGCCTCTGGCATGGACGGTACTGGCCATCGTCGAACTGGTGATGACCTATCTGTTCTCGGCCCAGATAGAATATTTCGGGCTCGTCCAGCAACGCCTGGTGGGCATGGAGGGAGCACCCGGTGTCACGGACCTGGTCGCGGCCCCGGTATTCAGCAGCGCCGCCATCGTGCTGTTGATGGTCGTGCCTCTGCTGAGCATGCGGCTGGTCAGCGACGAACGCCGCAACGGCACGCTCAGTCTTCTGCTCACCGCACCGGTCAGCATGACGGAGATCGTACTGGGCAAGTTCCTGGGCCTGTTTTCCTTCCTGCTCATCATGCTGGCGGTGATCGCGGCGATGCCCCTGTCGCTGGAGATGGGCACGACACTGGATCTTGGCAAGCTGTTTGCGGGTGTGCTGGGGCTGGGTCTTCTGCTCGGTTCGTTCGCCGCCATCGGACTGTTCATGTCCACGCTGACTCGCCATCCGGTGGTCGCGGCCATGAGCACATTCGGCTTGCTGCTGCTGCTCTGGATTCTCGATTGGGCTGCCAAGGGCAGTGAAATGGCCAGCGGGCTGTTTTCCTACCTTTCGCTGCAGCGGCACATGGAGACCATGCTCAAGGGCAACTTCAACAGCACCGATTTCGTCTATTACCTGATTCTCATGATTGCGTTCCTGGGCTTCAGCATCCGGCGCCTGGATGCCGAACGCCTCCAGCACTGAACCGATCGGGAATCGAAAGAAAAAACGGATTAGAATGCCATGCGAGTAACCCGTAAATCGAGACTGCACATCCGGGCGCAGAACATCATTTTCGTGATTCTGTTCCTGGGTATCCTCGGCGCCGTCGGCTGGCTGAGTACGGTCTACAGCTTCCAGGCCGACTGGACCGCAGGAAATCGCAACACCCTCACCCAGGCCAGTCGGAAGTTCCTCGACGGGCTGAGCGGCAAGGTCACCATCACCGCCTTCGCCCGCGAGAACCCGGCCCTGCGCCAGCGTATCCGCGAGGTCGTCGGCCGTTACCAGGCGGCCAAGTCCGACATCCGGCTCAAGTTCGTCAATCCCGACCTCGAGCCCGACCAGGTGCGCCAGCTCGGCATTACCCGCGACGGCGAACTGGTGATCAGCTACCAGGGGCGCACAGAGCACGTGCACAAGCTGGGCGAAAGCGAGATTACCAACGCGCTGCAACGTGTGGCCCGGTCCAGCGATCAGTGGGTGGTGTTCACCAAGGGGCACGGTGAACGCAGCCCGGACGGCGCTGCCAACTACGCGCTGGGCAAGTTCGCCGGCGAACTCAAGAAAAAGGGTTTCAGGACCGAAACGGTCAATCTGGCCGAGGCCGGCGCGGTACCGGATAACACGGCGGTGCTCGTGATCGCCGGGCCACAGGCGGATTTCCTGCCCGGTGAAGTCAGGATACTCACCCGGTATCTGAAGAACGGCGGCAACCTGCTCTGGCTGGGTGATCCCGGCGGGCTGCATGGCCTCAAGCCGGTGGCCGACCAGCTCGGCGTCACGTTCCTGCCGGGCACCGTGGTGGATGCCACCGGCCAGTACCTGGGTGTCAACGACCCCACCATCGCGCTGGTTGCGGACTACAGCAATTCACCCATGACCCGTGATCTTGCGACGATGTCGCTGTTCCCGCGCGCGGTCGGCCTGCAGAACGATGACACGTCGGGCTGGACCGCGGACCGCTTCCTGCGCACGCTGCCGCGCAGCTGGGAGGAGACCGGCAAGCTGGAAGGCGAGGTCAGCCTCGATGTGAAAAGCGGCGATGTCGCGGGGCCGATCACCATCGGCCTGGATCTGACCCGGTCCCTTGCAAAGGCCGGCAGCAAGAACAAGGACGACAAGGTCACGGCTGCCAAATCCGACGGCAAGGGCGCCCAGCAGCGCGTGGTGGTAATCGGCGACGGTGACTTCCTGTCGAATGCCTACCTCAACAATGGCGGCAATCTCCAGTTGGGCCTCAACATCGTCAACTGGTTGAGCAACTCCGGCTCGGGCCTGTCCATCAATGTGCGCAGTGCTCCCGATCTGACGCTGAATCTCTCGCGAACGGAGCAGGGCATCATTTCCGGGTTCTTCTACCTGCTGCTGCCCCTGTTCATGATCGGCGCGGGTGTGACCATCTGGCTGCGCCGGCGTCGGCGCTGAGGAGGTGGCAATGAATTCACGCACGAAACTGAACATCGCGCTGTTGGTGGTCGTCGCGGGACTGGGCGCACTGGCCTGGTTCAAGCCGGGCGCCAGGCAGGAGAAGCCGGCCAGCTATCTGGCCGACTTCAAGCCGGACAAGGTGTCCATGCTCAAGATCGACGTGGCCAACCAGCCTGAAGTCACGATCAGCCGCGAAGACGGTCGCTGGCAGTTGCAGGGGCCGATCAGTGGTCCGGCCGATCCATTCCGGGTCAAGAGCATCATCACCAGCCTGCATTCGAAAAGTCTGTCGCAGTACCAGGCAGGCAAGCTGGATCTCACCAAATACGGCCTCGCCAAGCCTGAAGTCAGCGTGAGCGTGGATGGCGACCGGTTCGAGTTTGGTGACACCGAATCGCTCAGTCATCATCGCTATGTGAAGCACGGCGACACGGTCCATCTGGTGTCCGACACGGCCTACTACCAGCTCAAGGCCAATCCGAGCAGTCTGCTCGACAAGCGGCTCTTGCCCGAGGGCAGTTCGCCCGTGTTGATCAAGCTGCCCGATCAGACCCTCAGTCGGGATGACAAGGGACACTGGCAGCTCGCGCCGGCCAACAAGAATGTTTCCGCCGACGACATCCAGAAACTGGTGGATCACTGGACCGACGCGCGGGCGATCAGCGTGGACAGGACCGATCCCAAGGCGGGGAGCTCGGCGAAGGTGACCATCATGCTCAAGGGACGCAAGCAGCCCCTGTTGTTCAAGGTCATCCCGGACCAGCACAGCCTCGTGCTTGCACGCCCCGATCTTGGCCTGAGTTATCATCTGGCCAAGAGCGAAGCGGGTGACCTTCTTCAGCTCACGGCGAGCGCTTCGTCCGCGGCGGGCAAGGCCACGCCGTCCGATGGCAGGAAGGCGGGAGCAACATCGAGTGCCGGAACTTCCGGAGGTTGAAACAACGCGGCGCGGGATCGCGCCGCACCTCGAGGGGCGGCGCATCACCCGCGTTGTCGTGCGCGAACCGCGGCTGCGCTGGCCCGTGCGCGATGACCTCCATCGCCTGTTGCGGCGCAGGACACTGTGCGGAGTGGACCGGCGGGCCAAATACCTGCTGTTTCGTTTCGCGCACGGCACGCTTCTGCTGCACCTGGGCATGTCTGGCAGTCTCAGGGTGGTGGATGCGGACACGCCGGCCGCTCCGCACGACCATCTGGATCTTGAATTCGAGCACGGGCGATCGCTGCGCTTCACCGATCCGCGCCGGTTTGGCAGTGTGCTGTGGACGGACGACGAACCCGGCCGGCATCCCCTGCTGCGTGAGCTCGGGCCGGAGCCGCTGGAGGGCGGATTCGACGGAGACTGGCTGTATCGCCACGCAAGGGGGCGGCGTGTCAGCGTCAAGCCGTTCCTGATGGACGGCCGGATCGTGGTCGGCGTGGGCAACATCTACGCCAGCGAGTCGCTGCACCTGGCGGGCATCCACCCGCGCCGGCCGGCCGGCCGCATCGCGCTGCCGCGCTACGAGCGGCTGGCCCGGGTTGTCGGCGAGGTGCTTTCCCGCGCCATTCGCGAAGGCGGCACAACGCTGCGTGACTTCACAGGTGGCGACGGCCGTCCGGGCTATTTTCGCCAGCATCTGCGTGTCTACGACCGGGCGGGCGAACCCTGCGAGCGTTGTGACACACCCATCCGCATGGAAGTGCTCGGGCAGCGCGCCAGCTATTTCTGCCCCGCTTGCCAGCGCTGAACGATCCGCACCCGCCTGTCCCGGATCTGCGGCCGCTCGTCGGCAGTGCGGGGCCGGCCTCTCGTCTGCCGCTCGGTTTCCCGCATCACGCGTTGCTATACTCGGACTCATTCATCGGTTGCCTGATTCGGGATTGAGACATGTGCATCGCCAAGCAAACGCTGTTGATTGCCTTCCTTGGATTGCTGCTTTCCGGCACGGCCGTGGCAGGGAAAGTCACGAAGTCGGGCGGTCTGTACAAATGGACCGACGAGAACGGCGTCGTGCACTATGGTGATCATGTGCCGCCGCAATATGCCAAGGGCGAGCGCGAGGAGCTCAACGATCAGGGTGTTACCGTGAACAAGTTCGAGGCGCAGAAGACGCCCGAGCAGATTCGTGCGGAAAAGGAAAAGGCCGCGCAGGAGAAGCAGCAGAAGGAAGAGGCCGAGCGCCGTGCCCGTCAGGATCGTCTGCTGCTGGACACCTACAGCAGTGTGCACGATCTGGAAATGGCACGGGACAGCCGCATCTCGGCCATTGAGTCACAGATTCGCGTGACCAGCAGCAACATTTCCAATCTGCAGCAGAGCATCGCCGATCTGGAAGATCGGACGGAGTCCTTCAAGAAAGGCGGCAGGCCCGTGCCGCAGGATCTTCAGGACCAGCTCGACGAGGCCCGCAAGAATCTGTTGGACAACCAGCAATTCCTGATTTCACGGCAGCAGGAAGTCGACCGTCTCCGCCAGAAGTTCTCCGACGACATCAAGCGCTTCAGGCAGCTCCAGACACAGCAGCGGGCGGCCAATCGATAGACCGCCGATGACTCGGTGGCCCGGCCGGCGTCGCGGCCGGGCCTTCAATTGCGTCCCGAGTGCCCGAATCCGCCGCTGCCACGGCGGCTTTCCTCGAAATCTTCAACCACTTCGAAACAGGCCTGGACCACGGGCACGAACACCATTTGTGCAATCCGTTCGCCGGGCTCGATGCTGAAGGGCCGAGTGCCGCGGTTCCAGCAGGATACGAACACCTGGCCCTGGTAGTCGGAATCGATCAGGCCGGTGAGATTGCCCAGCACGATGCCATGTTTGTGGCCCAGCCCCGACCGTGGCAGCAGTACCGCCGCCAGGCCCGGGTCGGCAATGTGAATGGCCAGACCCGTGGGGATCAGTTCGGTCCCGCCGGGCACCAGCGTCAGAGGTTCGTCGAGCATGGCTCGCATGTCCATGCCCGCCGAGCCATCGGTGGCATAAGCGGGCAGCGGGAATTCGCTTCCCAGCCGGTCGTCAAGAATCTTCAGCTGGATGCTGTGGCGATGCGGCTTGCTCATGCGGTCTCCCCGTTCAGTCTGGCGATTACATCGATCAGGCGTCCGGCGAGCAGGGTCTTGGGGCCGGTCCCCAGATCCTCGTCGCCCCCCGGCCAGTACGCATGCAGTGTGTTGTCGTCGGTGTCGAAAGCACGGCCGCCGCCCACCCAGTTCGCGGCGACCAGGTCGATCTTCTTGCTGGTCAGTTTCTCGCGGGCGTGCTTTTCCAGATCGTCGGTTTCCGCGGCAAAGCCGACACAGAACGGGCGCTTCTCGAGGGCGGCCACATCCGCGAGGATGTCCGGGTTCCGCGTCAGCGCCAGATCCAGATGCGTACGGCTTTTCTTGATCTTCGCGTCGGCCGTTGTTTCGGGGCGGTAGTCGGAAACCGCCGCGGTGCCGATGAAAATGTGGGCGTCGGCTACCTCGGTCATCACCGCATCGTGCATTTCCCGTGCCGTCTCCACGTCAATGCGTCGCGCCCCGGCCGGGGCCGGCAACGCTACCGGGCCGCAGACCAGGGTGACCCGGGCGCCGGCATGCAGCGCCGCCGCCGCCACCGCCATGCCCATCTTCCCTGAGCTTCGGTTGCTGATGAAGCGCACGGGGTCCAGCGGTTCCCGCGTGGGCCCGGCGGTTATCAGCACGTGTTTTCCGGCCAGCGGGCCGTTGCCAGTGCCGCGCAGTGCGGCGACGATGTCACGCGGCTCGGTCATCCGGCCCATGCCGATTTCCCGTTCGGCCAGTTCGCCCCGTTCGGGTCCGATCAGGCGCACGCCCCGCTCTTCGATCAATTGCCGGTTGGCCTGTGTGGCCGGGTGTCTCCACATCACGTGATTCATGGCCGGTGCCAGCGCGAGCGGCGCCTCGGTGGCCAGGCAGAGGGTGGACAGCAGGTCGCGCGCCTCGCCGTGGGCGAGTTGCGCCATGAAATCCGCCGTGGCCGGCGCCACCAGTACCAGGTCCGCCCAGCGGGCCAGTTCGATATGCCCCATGGCAGCTTCCGCGGCCGTGTCCCACAGCTCGGTGCGCACCGGCCTGCCGGATACTGCCTGGAAGGTCAGCGCCGTGACGAACTGTTGCGCGCCGGCGGTCATCACCACCTGCACCTCGGCGCCGGCTTCCATCAGGCGGCGCACCAGATCCGGGCTCTTGTAGGCGGCGATCCCGCCGGTGACCCCCAGCAACACGCGTTTCCCGTTCAGATTGTCCAAAACGCACACTCTCCCGCGAATGTGGCGCCATTATGGACCAAGCGGGCGCATTCGTGCAGGCGGCGCCGGTGTTTGCCACAATGTGGCGCGATTTTCGGGAAGCCGGTGCGGGGGCGCCGGAAAAAGGGGGAACTCATGGCCATCCGTGATTGGCCCGCGGCCGAGCGGCCGCGGGAGAAGCTGCTCGCGCGCGGCGCCGCCGCGCTGTCCGATGCCGAATTGCTGGCGATTTTTCTGCGCACGGGTACCCAGGGTCAGAGCGCCGTGGACCTTGCCCGGCACCTGCTCGCTGAATTCGGCGGGCTGCGTCCGCTGTTGCAGGCGGGCCGGGCGGAGTTCTGCGGCGCCCGCGGTCTGGGCGATGCCAAGTACGTGCAACTGCAGGCCGTGCTGGAAATGGGGCGAAGGCACCTGGCCGAGGCGTTGCAGCGCGGCGCGGCCCTGACCGACCCGGAGGCCACGCGGCGCTACCTTTCGGCGCGGATCCGCGATCTCGCCCACGAGGTGTTCTGCTGCCTCTGGCTGGACAACCGCCACCAGGTCATCGAGTGCGAGGAAATGTTTCGCGGAACCATTGACGGGGCTGCCGTGCACCCGCGCGAAGTCGTCAAACGGGCCCTGGAAGTCAACGCCGCGGCGGTGATCTTTGCCCACAATCACCCGTCCGGGGTGGCCGAGCCGTCCGGTGCCGACCGAAGGCTGACCCGCCGGCTGACAGAGGCCCTGGGGCTGGTGGACGTCAGGGTGCTCGACCATTTCGTGATCGGTGAGGGCGCTCCGGTATCCTTCGCCGAGCGGGGTCTGATATGAGGCCCGCAGCTTGCGATCAAGGGCCGGCGATGGTATAAAGTGCGGCTTTCCGTCCGGCCGGGCCGGGCGAGAGCGGGTTGAATTCACGAGGACAGCATCATGTCGAGAGTATGCCAGGTGACGGGAAAGCGTCCGACGACCGGCAACAACGTGTCCCACGCCAACAACAAGACGCGGCGCCGCTTCCTGCCGAACCTGCACACGCACCGGTTCTGGCTGGAATCCGAGAAGCGCTTCGTGCGGCTGCGCGTTTCCTCAAAGGGGATGCGGATCATCGACAAGCGCGGCATCGATCAGGTTGTGGCCGATCTGCGTGCCCGCGGCGAAAAGATCTGAGGAGACCGCCATGCGTGACAAGATCAAGTTGGTATCCAGTGCCGGTACGGGTCATTTCTACACGACCGACAAAAACAAGCGCACCATGCCGGAGAAGCTCGAACTCAAGAAGTTCGATCCGGTGGTCCGCAAACACGTGATCTACAAGGAAGCGAAGATCAAGTAAGGCTCGCCTGACACGGTTGCAGCCGACCCGAACGAAAAACCCCGCCATCGGCGGGGTTTTTTGTGGTCCGCTGGCCGCAAGCGCCGGTTTCAGGCCACGCCGAACTCCGCACGGTAGCGTTGCACGCTGTCCAGTGCCTCGGCCATGTCACCGCGCTGTTCGAGCAGGGCGACCAGGTCCTCGAGCCGGGCGATACTGGCCACCGGAAGCCCCAGTTGATCGCGTACTTCCTGGATGGCCGAGCTGGCACCGCGACCCCGTTCCTGGCGATCCAGCGCGATCACCACGCCGGCGGGTTCCGCGCCGGCGGCGCGGATGATCTCAAGCGATTCGCGGATTGCGGTGCCGGCGGTGATCACATCGTCGATGATCAGCACCCGCCCGGCCAGTGGCGCGCCGACCAGGTTGCCGCCCTCGCCGTGCGTCTTGGCTTCCTTGCGGTTGAAACAGAAGGGCAGGTCGCGCCCGTAGTCCTCTGCCAGGGCGGCGGCGGTCACGGTGCCCAGAGGAATGCCCTTGTAGGCCGGGCCGAAGATCATGTCGAATTCGATTCCCGACTCCACGGCGGCGCGGGCGTAGAAGCGACCGAGGCGGGCCAGCGCGCCGCCGGTGTTGAACAGCCCGGCGTTGAAGAAATAGGGACTGTTGCGCCCTGACTTGAGCGTGAAACTGCCGAATCGCAGTACCTCGCGCTCGATGGCGAACTCCAGAAATTCCTGCCGGTAATCGCTCACTTTCTCCTCCGGTCGCGCCTTGCGGTATCAAACCGGTATGATACACGGCCGCTGGAAGCAACCGGAACCGGAACGACGCATGCGAATCATAACTGTCAACGTCAACGGCATTCGCGCCGCCGCCCGCAAGGGTTTCTTCGACTGGATGCTGGCCCAGGACGCCGATGTGATCTGCCTGCAGGAGACCAAGGCCCAGGCGCATCAACTCACCGACGATGTCTTTCATCCCGAGGGTTATCATGTCTGGTTCCATGATGCCGAGAAGAAGGGCTACAGCGGCGTGGCGCTGTATTCGCGTCACCAGCCCGACGACATTGTCGAAGGCATCGGCTGGCCCGACGTGGATGCCGAGGGCCGCTACCTTGAAGCGAAATTCAATGGCCTGAGCGTGGTTTCCCTGTACATGCAGTCCGGCTCCTCCAGCGAGGAGCGGCAGCAGGTCAAATATGATTTCATGGACCGCTTCATGCCCTATCTCAAGGCGCTTCGCCGCAAGCGCCGCGAGTATGTGATCTGCGGTGACTGGAATATCGCGCACAAGGAAATCGACCTGAAGAACTGGAAGTCCAATCAGAAGAATTCCGGTTTTCTTCCCGAGGAGCGCGCCTGGATGGACGAGCTGTTCGGTCCGGCCGGATACGTGGACGCATTCCGCGAGGTCAACCCGGAACCCGACCAGTACACCTGGTGGTCCAATCGCGGCCGCGCCTGGGAAAAGAACGTGGGGTGGCGGATTGACTACCACGTTGTCACCCCCGGGCTGAAGGAGTGCATCCGGGATGCGGCCATCTACGTTGACCAGCGTTTTTCCGATCACGCTCCACTCACCATCGACTACGACTGGCCGCTCGGCGGCAAGCGGTAGCCACCGATGACCCGCGGCCTGCGCAATATTCTTCGCGCGAGCTTCAGCCCGCGCATGCTGATCGCCCTGGTGATGGGCTTTGCCAGCGGGTTGCCGCTGCTGTTGACCAGTACCCTGCTGCAGGCCTGGATGACCGACGCCGGTGTGGATCTGGGCACTATCGGTCTGTTCACGCTGGTGGGGCTGCCCTATACCCTCAAATTCGTGTGGGCGCCGCTGCTGGACCGCTATGTGATCCCCGGGGTTGGCCGCCGGCGCGGCTGGCTGCTGGTCGCGCAGGCGTTGCTGATGCTGACCATCGCGGGTCTCGGCATGACGCATCCGTCGACGGCGCCGGGCTTCGTCGCCCTGGTCGCACTGCTGCTGACGTTTTTCTCCGCATCCCAGGACATTGTCATCGATGCCTACCGGCGCGAGTCGCTGGCCGATGACGAGCAGGGTCTCGGCGCCTCGCTCTATGTGAACGGTTACCGTGTGGGCATGCTGCTGGCCTCGGGCGGCGGCCTGATACTCGCCGATCTGCTGCCGTTCTCGGCGGTCTATCTGCTGATGGCCGTTTGCATGCTGCCGGGCCTGGTGACCACCCTGCTGGCGCCCGAGCCGCCGATCGACGGGGCTCCGCCGGCGACCCTGCGTGCGGCCGTGGTCGAGCCGTTCCTGGACTTCTTCAGCCGGAACGGCGCGCTGACCATTCTGCTGTTCATTTTTCTCTACAAGATCGGCGATACCATGGCGACCACGCTGACCACGCCGTTCTATCTCCAGCTGGGTTTTTCCAAAACCGCAATCGGGGCCGTGGTGAAGCTGTTCGGCTTCTGGGCCACGGTGTTCGGCGGCCTCGCTGGTGGCGTGCTGATCATGCGTTGGGGCAATTACCGCGCCCTGTGGATATTCGGCATTCTGCAGGCGATCTCCACGTTGGGGTTCGCGGCCCTGGTGCCCATAGGACCCAATGAGGCGGCGCTCGCCGTGGTCATCGCCCTGGAGAATCTTGCCGGCGGCATGGGCACGGCCGCTTTCGTGGCGTTCATGGCCAATCTCACCAATCGGCGGTTTACCGCCACGCAGTATGCGCTGCTCTCCAGTCTGATGGGCGTGCCGCGCGTGATCATCGCCAGCCCCAGCGGATTCGTCGCCGAGTGGCTGGGTTGGGCCGGCTATTTCGTGTTCTGCGCGGCCCTCGCGGTGCCGGCCCTGCTGCTTCTGTTGCGCTTCCGCGGCTGGCTGGATACCGAGGCCGAACCGCGCCCGGCGCCGGCCTGAATCCTGCCGACGGGCGCTGACAGGGGCCGGGCGCGGATGATACCCTCGCCGGGCCCGCCGATCCGGCAGCGCCGGATTCCAGAGCACGTCCTGCCGGCGCGCGGCCCGGACCGCCGCGCGGCCGGCTGCGGGTGAATCCGTGCCGGAAGAGTCGAGGACCGATGAACGAGACAACCCGATCCCTGGTGATCTGTGCGCTGGACGATCTGGCCGATCCCGGCGCCAGGGGCTTTCGTCTGGCGGACAACGAGCCGGAAGACGAATATTTCCTGGTGCGGCGGGGTGGTGAAGTCCATGCCTACCAGAACCTGTGCCCGCACGCCGGGAGCGCCCTCAACTGGGGACCGGATGAATTCCTGTCCCTGGACGGCCAGCTCATTCTCTGTTCAATGCATGGAGCGATTTTCGATATTGCCGGCGGCGGCTGCCTCGGCGGACCGTGTCACGGACAGTCGCTCACATCGCTGCGCTGCGAAGTGCAGGACGGCCAGGTGCGGGTCTGGCCGCCGGACTGACATGTCGGCACCCGTCCCCGTCTGTCCATGGTGAATTTACGAAAACAAGGTGTTCTGTCATGAGTTTTGATCCTACCCACGGTCTTCAGGACCAACACGTATTCGGCGAGTTCGGCGGTGTCAATCCTTCGATCACCGACTCTTCGACCTACACCTTCCTCGATCCGGACACCATGAAGCGGCGTTTCGGCGAGGAAATCGAAGGCTGCTTCCTGTATTCCAGGCACTGGAGTCCCTCCAATCGCTTTCTGGCCGACGCGCTCGCCTCCATGGAAGGCACCGAGGACTGCCAGGTGACGGCCTCCGGCATGGGCGCGATCACCTCGACGCTGCTCCAGCTTTGCGGCGCCGGTGACGAAATCGTCGCCAGTCGCACCGTCTACGGCGGTACCTACGCCTTTCTGAAGAACTTCCTGCCGCGACTCGGCGTTACCGTGCGCTTCGTTGACTGCAACGATCTCGACGTCGTGCGCGGAGTGGTCAACGAGCGGACCCGGGTGATCTATTGTGAAACGCTCTCCAATCCGTTGCTCAACGTGCCCGACATCCCCGCGCTCTCCGAAGTCGCCGAGCAGGCCGGCGCCAAGCTCGTCGTGGACAATACCTTCACGCCCTTGATCGTGTCGCCGGCCCGACTCGGCGCGCACGTGGTCGTGCACAGCCTGACCAAGTTCGTCAACGGCACCAGCGACACGGTGGCCGGTTGCATCTGCGCACCCAAGGAATTCATCGACTCAGTTACCGACGTCAATTCCGGCGCCTGCATGCTGTTGGGCCCGGCCCTGGACAGCCTGCGCGCTGCGAGTCTTCTCAAGAATCTGCACAGCCTGCATATCCGCATGCAAAAGCATGGCGAGAATGCGCTTTTCATCGCCAGCAAGCTGGCCGAAGCGGATCTCAACGTGAGCTATCCCGGGCTGGCCGCCCATCCCGACCACGAGCGGTTCCGCAATCTGATGAACGCGGATTTCGGCTTCGGCGGTATGCTCACGCTGGATGCCGGCGACGAGCAGATCGCCAATCGCCTGCTCAAGCGTCTTCAGGAAGAACACGTGGGTCTGCTTGCCGTGAGCCTGGGCTATTTCAAGACGCTGTTCAGCCCTTCGGGCAACAGCACATCTTCGGAAATTCCGAAAGACGAACGCGAGGCGATGGGACTGACCGATGGCCTGATCCGGTTCTCCATTGGTCTGGACCATGACATCGAGCGGAGCTGGAAGCGTTTCGAGACCTGTCTGAAGGAAGTCGGTCTGATCTGATCAGTCGCGCGGACTCACGACCAGCAGCAGAGATCGGGCCGCCGCCGGGCGGCCCGGCCTCCGCCGCCGGCACTCAATGGGGACGGTCGAGGTAGTCGAGCGGATTGCTCCAGTCGTCAGGATGGATGTCTTCCAGATCGACGCCGTAATCCGCCCGTTCGATGTCCAGCGATCCGGACCAGTCCTCGGGCGGTTCGGCCGCGACCGGACCCAGTTCTCCCCAACTGTCCTGGTCGACCTCCTCGACCGTGCCATCGAAGTACTGGATCTCTACGGTCTGGTCGTCGTCATCCACGGCGACGACCTCGAATACCTGACCGTGGGCATCGCGGTACCACTCGCCGACAATGGCCAGAATCGGTTCTTTGTCGGATTCATCATTCATGCCGTGCCCCCGGCTCCTGTGGCTGCTACCATGTGGCGCTCGTGCGCCTCGCTGTCGGGACGGGCGAACCCTTTCAGCTAAGTTATAGAAGCTCGCTGAAAGGGACGCAAGGCACGTCGCGCTGCGGCATTCTGGAGGGGGAGCAGGCGGGATGACGCTGGATCAGGCAATAAACGCGTTCATCATGTTGCTGGTGGTAATCGACCCGGTGGGAACAGCGCCGATCTTCGCTCTTCTCACGCGAGGTGGCAGCGAAACCTATCGGCGCCGGATGGCCATCAAGGGCATTTCGCTGGCCGCGGGCATTCTGCTGGTTTTTTCCTTCATTGGCAGTCCACTGCTGCACGCGCTTGGTGTCACCATCCCGGCATTCAAGATCGCCGGTGGCCTGCTGCTTTTTCTGCTCGCCATAGACATGGTGTTCGCGCGCCAGTCGGGTTTGCGTTCCGCGACCGTGCGCGAACAGGAAGAAGCCCGCTTCAAGGAAGACATCTCGGTATTCCCGCTGGCGTTCCCGTTGCTTGCCGGTCCTGGCGCGCTGACCACGATCTTGCTGCTGCTCGGCAACTCCAACGGTGGAGTCATGGCCTTTGCAAGCCTGTTGACCATCATCCTGGTGGTGCTCGCCATCACGCTGCTCTGCCTGCTTGCCGCATCGCGCATCATGAAATTGCTGGGGGAAACCGGCGCCAATGTTCTCGACCGGCTTTTCGGGGTCATTCTGGCAGCGCTCGCCGTCCAGTTCGTGATAGACGGCGTGACCAGCGCATTTTTCTCCTGACGGGTTCGGCCGCCGCTTCAGTCGGGCGTGGGCGCGGGCCTTGCCGTGCGCAGATAGACGAGATCCCGCACCGCATGTCCGCGACGCAGACCCCGCTGTTCGAAACGGGTGAGCGGGCGGTCCGCCGGGCGGGGCGCGAATCCCTCGCCGCCGACGCTGTTGCGGTAATACGGACTGGCATCCAGCACTTCGCGCATCTGAAACGCGTAGTCCTCCCAGTCGGTCGCCAGGTGCAGGCGCCCATCGGCGGGCTGACAGCGGGCCGCAAGGGCAACGAACGCGGGTTGCACGAGGCGGCGCTTGTGATGGCGTTTCTTGGGCCAGGGATCGGGAAAGTAGACCTGGAGCGTGTCAAGGCTGGCGGGCGGTACCTGGAGGCGCATCACCTCCACGGCGTCGTGGCAAATGACCCGCACATTGTCCAGTTCAAGTTCCTCGAGCTGCAGCAGCAGGCGCCCGACGCCCGGCCGGTGTACCTCGATGCCGATGAAATCGCGTTCGGGATGTTGCCGGGCGAGTGTCGCAAGGTTGTCGCCGTTGCCGAAGCCGATCTCGAGCGTGCGGTGGGCGCGCCGGCCGAACAATCCGTCGAGATCCAGCGGGCGCGGCGCAAAGTCCACGCCGAAGCGTGGCATCAGGGTATCAAGTGCGCGCTGCTGGGCCGGCGTGATGCGGCCCTCACGGCGGACAAAGCTGCGGATGCGCCGGGACGGCGCACCGGCATTCGGATTCTCGTCGGTCATTCGTAATCGCTTTGGTTCGGGCGGCGAGGGTGTTGCGGAGCGCGCCGGCTCCCTCAGAAGAACAGCCCCTCGATCGGCGACGAGGCACTGGCGAAGCGTTTGCGTGGAATGCGCCCGGCCAGGAATGCTTCACGGCCGGCTTCCACCGCCTTGCGCATGGCCGAGGCCATGAGCACCGGATTCTTCGCGCCGGCGATGGCGGTATTCATCAACACGCCGTCACAGCCCATCTCCATGGCCACCGCTGCATCCGAGGCAGTGCCCACGCCGGCGTCAACCAGTATCGGCACCTGCGCGTTTTCCACGATGGTGACAATATTGTAGGGATTGCGGATGCCCAGGCCCGAGCCGATTGGCGCGGCAAGCGGCATCACGGCGACGCAGCCCATTTCTTCCAGGCGCTTGGCCATGATCGGGTCGTCGGTCGTGTAGACCATCACCTCAAAGCCGTCGCTTACCAGCGTTTCGGTGGCCTTGAGTGTTTCCACCATGTCCGGGAACAGGGTCTTCTCGTCGCCCAGCACCTCCAGCTTGACCAGCGAATGGCCGTCGAGCAGTTCGCGTGCCAGCCGGCACGTACGCACGGCGTCTTCGGCGTTGTAGCAGCCGGCGGTATTGGGAAGAATCGTGTAGCGGTCGGGCGGGACGACGTCGAGCAGGTTGGGTTCGTCGGGATTCTGGCCGATGTTGGTACGGCGCAAGGCCACCGTCACGATGTCTGCGCCGCTCGCCTCGATTGCCTGCCGGGTCTGTTCCAGATCGCGGTACTTGCCGGTGCCGACCAGCAGTCGGGACGGGTATTCGCGGCCGGCGACCTTCAATGGTCCGGTGTCCGTGACAGGCTGTGCAGCTTCCGGTTTGGCGCTCATGAGGTACCTCTGACTTGCGTTGGACGTGCGCGGGGAATTTCAGCCCGCCATTATACACCCGTGAGACGGCGGCGCTCCGCACGGATTCCCGGGCCGCAATTCAGCCGCCGCCAATTGCGTGGACGATCTCCACGCGGTCACCGTCAGCCAGCGTATGCGACGGATACCGACTGCGCGGAATGATTTCGCCGTTGAGTTCCATCGCCAGGCGTCTGCCGGCGAGTCCCAGTTGTTCCACCAGATCGGCCGCCGTGGCGCCTTCGGGCAGCGATGTCTTTTCTCCGTTGACCAGAATCTGCATGTTTCATGACCCGGCTGACTGTGCACCCGGCGGTATTGTACGCGTCACGCGCCCGCTACTGGAATTCGCCGCGTCACCGGGTAAAATGATTGCTGCGGCCGCCGGCCGGCCGCGCGCCGCGACAGGCGGGTGTAGTTCAATGGTAGAACCTCAGCTTCCCAAGCTGATGACGTGGGTTCGATTCCCATCACCCGCTCCAGTATTTTCCCTTCCACGAGCCCGAAACAGCCATCTGGGGCCATCTTCCCTGAGCGGGCGGCCTTCACCTGGGTCGCAAACTTGGTACCCTTGGGAACGGACGCCTGGACCAAGGGAGAAACGAGGATGAAGCGCGCGCTCAAGATCACAGGGATTGTTGCCGGAATCATCGTGCTGCTGATCGTGGCGGCGGCCGTGACGCTGCCTTTCCTGATCAATCCCAACGACTACAAGGACAATATCGAGCAGCTCGTGCAAAAGCGCACGGGGCGGGAGCTGACCATACAGGGTGACATGAAGCTTTCGGTATTTCCCTGGCTCGGCGTTGAACTCCCGCATGTGGCGCTTGCCAACGCGCCGGGTTTCGGCGAGCGTCCCTTCGCGGCATTCGATTCCGCCGATGTCCGCGTTCGCCTGCTGCCGCTGATTCGCGGCAAGGTCGAGGTCGGGACCGTCGAGATTGACGGGCTGCAGGCGAACCTTGCCCGCAAGGCCGATGGTTCCACGAACTGGCAGGATATTGTCGAACGCCTCGGCCAGGGAAGTGCGCAGCCTGCGCCGCAAGAGGAGAGCAAGGGCGGTCTGCCGCTCAGTTCACTGAGCGTGAACGGCCTGGAACTCAGCAACGGCGCGGTCAGTTGGAGTGACGAAGTTCTCGGCGGCCGCTACGAACTCGAGCAAATCAATCTCAAGATGGGCGCGTTGGCACCCGACGTGGAGGTGCCCGTATCGCTGGCCTTCACCGGCCATGCGACCCACCCCCAGGCCAGTGGCAAGGTGTCGCTGACTGCGATGGTGAAGGCCGATCCGGCGGGGCCCCGCGTTTCCGTGTCCGGTCTGAGCATGCAATTTTCGGGTACGGCCGAGCGTCCCAGCGGCAGCGTGGAGGGCAAGCTGAGTGGCAATTTCCTCGCGGACGCCGCCACCGGGAACTATCGATCGGACAAGGGCGCATTCAGTTTCAATGCCCAGGGGGATCCCCTGCCCGTGAGCCCGCTGAATGCGGATCTGTCATGGCAGGGCGTGGCGGCCGATCTCGGCCACGACACCGTGGACGTCAGGCAGTTGCTGGTGGACGCGCTGGGGGCCCACGTGGAGCTGGAGATGGATGCGGCCGGACTCACCGGCAAGCCGCAGGTCCATGGCGTGCTGAAGGTGCCCGATTTCGATCCGGCCCGGCTGGTCAAGCTCGCCGAGACCCGGCTGCCCAAGGGCGTGAGTCTTGCCGGCCTCGGCAAGGTGGGACTGAACACGCGCTTCGACGTCGATATGGCCAGGGACACGGCCTCCGCCCATGATCTCGAACTGCATGCCTTCGGTGCCACGCTCAAGGGCGATTTCGATGCCGGCGGGCTGACCGGCAGACCTTCGCTCGTTGCGAGGATCGACATGCCGCCCTTTCCCGCGAGTGGCGTGGTCCAGGCGGTGCGTCAGTTCGCACCGCCCAAGTTGAATCTCGGTGCCCTGTCGACGCTCGGTCTCAGCGGCCGGGTGAGCGTGGATACCGCCAAGGGAACGGCCCATCTCGACGGCATTCATCTTCTCGCCGCGGGAGCCAGCGTCACCGCCAACATCACGGCCCGAAACATCAATGACAAGCCGGCCGCTGTGGGCAGCATCGAAGTTCCGGCATTCGATACCGCCGAGGCGGCAGCTGTCGCCGGTGCGTTCCTGCCTTCAGGCATGGATCCGAAGGCGCTGGGCACTGCGGCATTCAGCACCGATTTCAACCTGGATCTGCAAAAACAGACCGCGGAGGTGAAGAAGCTGGACCTCACCGCCCTGGGGGTGCACGCGACGGCCAGTGTCTCCGGCACCTCGATCACCGAAGGCGCGCGGCTCAAGGGCGCGCTGGCGGTGGACAGGTTCTCGCCCCGTGAAGTGCTCGGCATGCTGGGCCAGAAGCTCCCGCCCCTGTCTGATCCGAAGACGCTGGGAGCCCTGTCGCTGTCCACCCGTTTCGAACTGGACCCGAATGCCCTCCGTCTGACCGATCTCAAGACGCGCCTGGATGACACCGGCATACGCGGTCGGCTGGCTGTGAATGACATCAAACGCAAATCGATCGCGTTCAATCTTGCCGTGGACTCGATCAACGTGGACCGCTATCTGCCACCGGCGGCACCCGAGGCAAAGTCCGACAAGGGCAAGCCGACCGATATCAATGCCATCCGTCTGCCCGTGGATCCCATCCGGCAACTCGATGTGGATGGCAATCTGAGTATCGGAAAACTGCAGGCCATGGATCTTCACGTGAGCGATCTCAAGCTGGGGGCCAAGGCCGCGGGCGGCCGGTTGCAGCTGACGCCGATGAGCGCGGCGCTCTACAAGGGCCGTTACGCCGGCACGGTCGATTACGATGTGCGCTCTGGCGTGCCAAAGGTGGCGCTGTCCCAGAATCTCACCAATATCCATGCCGGACCGCTGGTCAAGGATCTCTTCGGCGAGGAACGGATCAGCGGCACGGGGCGCGTTTCGCTGAATCTGCACGGCCGCGGAAAGACAGTGGGAGCCCTGCGCCGGTCGCTCTCCGGCCAGGTGGGCGTATCGCTGAAGGACGGCGCCATCGAGGGTTTCAATCTCTGGGAGTCGGTGCGTGAAGCGGCCGCCGTCGCCAGGGGCAAACCCGCGCCGCAGAATAACGCACCGAATCGTACGGAATTCGCGGAACTGTCCGGTTCCGGAAAGGTGGCCAGCGGCGTGCTCGACAATCGCGACCTCAAGGCCAGCCTGCCGTTCCTCAGGGTCACCGGCGAGGGCAAGGTCAACCTCGTGAATGCGACGCTCGACTACAACGTGAAAGCGAAAGTGGTCGGCAAGCCGGAACTCGACGTCAAGGATCTTGCGGGCACGACCATTCCGATTCGTATCAGTGGCCCGCTCGCCGGCCCGAAAGTGCGTCCGGACGTGGCCGAAGTGCTCAAGGAAAAGGCCAGAGAGGAACTCAAGAAAAAGCAGGAGAACCTCAAGGACAAACTCAAGAACAAGCTGAAGGACAAACTTGGAGATATCTTCCATTGAGGCGGGTATTGCTGGCGCTCTTTTTTGTCGCCGGCAGCCCCGTGGTGCATTCGGCGACGTTTTATTATCTGGATGTGACCGAGGAGCAGGGGGTCTATCGCGTCAGCGCCGATGTTCACCTTGAGGCGCCGTTGCGCGCCGTACGTGCGGTGATTACCGACTACAACCACCTCACCCGGATCACGGGTGCCATCCGGGAAAGTCATGTGGTGGCGCGGCTGGCTGATGGCACGACCTATGTGCACACGGAGACGCGAGCCTGTTTTGCGCTTTTCTGCAACACCCTGGTTCAGGTTCAGCGGGTGACCGAGAACAGTCCGACGCAGATCGAGGCGGTCACTCTGCCGCGGGTCAGCGACGCGCGCAGCGGCCGCACGGTGTGGGATCTCGCCGAGGACAAGGGGGGCACGCGGTTGCGCTACCGCATGAGCATCGAGCCGACGTTCTGGATCCCGCCGCTGGTGGGCGCGCCGATCGTCAAGAGCACTCTGCAGGATCAGGCACGGCGGACCGCGCGCGGCATCGAAAAGCTGGCCGAAGAGAGAATGGCACGATGAAAACCGATCGTTTCGCCGCGAATCTTCTCGCCTGGTTCGACCGCCACGGCCGCACGGATCTGCCCTGGCAGCGCGACCCGACACCTTACCGGGTCTGGGTCTCCGAGGTCATGTTGCAGCAGACCCAGGTGGCCACGGTGATCCCCTATTACCGGCGTTTCATGGACCGCTTTGCCGATGTTCGCGCGCTGGCCGACGCGCCGGAAGATGACGTGCTCGCGCTCTGGTCCGGCCTGGGCTACTACAGCCGCGCACGCAATCTGCACCGTGCCGCGCGAACCCTCCGTGACGATCATGCCGGTCGGTTTCCCACCGATCTTGAGTCGGTCATGGCGCTGCCCGGCGTGGGGCGCTCCACCGCTGGCGCCATTCTCGCCCTGTCCCGCAACCAGCGTCATCCCATTCTCGATGGCAATGTGCGCCGCGTGCTCGCACGCTTTCATGCCGTTCCCGGCTGGCCGGGCAGGGCCCCGGTGGAGCGACGGCTCTGGGAACTTGCCGAGCAGCATACCCCGCAGGTCCGCGTGGCGGCCTATACCCAGGCGATCATGGATCTTGGTGCCACCCTGTGCACGCGCTCGGCGCCACGCTGCGAGCACTGCCCCGTGGCCGACGGATGTGCCGCGCTGGCTCAGGGCCGGCCGGCAGCGTACCCGGAGCCGCGCCCGCGCCGGGCAACGCCCGTACGGCGTACACGCATGCTACTGATCCGGGACGCCGACCGCGTACTTCTCGAAAAACGCCCACCGACCGGTGTCTGGGGCGGCCTGTGGAGCCTGCCGGAGGCTCCCGTGGACGGGGATCCCCGGGACTGGGCTCGCGAAAGGCTTGGTATCGAGGCTGAGACCCATGATCGGTGGCCCTGCCTGCGCCACACCTTCAGTCACTTTCACCTCGATATCGAACCGGTCGTGCTGCGTCCGCTTTCGATGCCCGAGGGCGTCATGGACGGCGCAAGCCGACTCTGGTACAACCCGGTGAATCCGGACCAGGCGCTGGGTCTGGCCGCACCGGTTGTCAGCCTGCTCGGCCGGCTGGCCGGAGTGATTCAATTTCGATCGAGGAACGATAAATGACCCGCAGGGTTCATTGCGTAGTGCTTGACCGCGACGCCGAGGGTCTGGATCGGCCGCCGTACCCGGGCGAGCTGGGTCGGCGCATTTTCGACAATGTCTCGCGCGAAGCGTGGCAGCGCTGGTTGCAGCATCAGACCATGCTGATCAATGAGTACCGGTTGTCGCCCATTGATCCCAAGGCGCGCCGGTTCCTCGAACAGGAAATGGAGAAGTTCTTCTTCGGCGAAGGATCCGCGCAGCCGGAAGGTTACGTTCCACCGCAGACCTGATCTCGGTCAAAGGGCGGCATTCCGGCCCGGCCAACAATGGAAGCGGGTGATCGGGCGGAGATTGCCCGCGACATACCCGTCAGGGACCGCTGCCCGGCGCATGCGGGTGTGCCGCTTTCGGAGTCGACCGAATGACCAGATTCACCGGTGTGATGTTGCTGGCTGCGCTTGCTCTTCAGTGGGCGGCGCCAGTGCGCGCGCTCACACCCGACAAGCCGTTCGATCAATACGTCCGGGACAACTGGAGTGTCGAACAGGGATTGCCGCAGATTGCCGCGACGGCCATCACCCAGGGCCCCCGGGGCTATATCTGGGTGGGCACCCAGCAGGGGCTGGCGCGCTTCGACGGGGTCAGGTTCCGCGTTTTCAACATCAGCAATTCCAGGGAATTGCCGGGAAACTGGGTCACCCACCTGTTCACCGACCGCCAGGGCCGCATCTGGGTCGGAACAATTCGCGGCGCAGCGCTGCTCGATCGTTCCGGCCTGCATCGCCTTGAACCGGAAGATGCCGAAGGTTCAAGGGTGTCGGTGGAGGTTACCGGCTTCGCGCAACTCCCCGATGACACGATATTGATGGCCACCGACAAGGGCCTGTTCCGGTTTGCCGGCGGGGACAGGTTCAGGGCGGCCGATCCACTGGGTGGCACGCCTGTATACGCACTGGCCGCGGTGGGCAACACCGTCTGGGCCGGTGGCGCCAATGGCGTCACCCGCATCGCCAACGGCAGCGCACGGTTTTTCGCATTGCCCGCCGGCACGCGCTCGACCAATGTCACCAGTCTTGCCGAATTCCGCAAGGGCATATGGATGGGTACGCGGGCCGGACTGTTCCGCATGGCGGGCGAGCGGATTGTCCAGGTGCCGACGCCCGAGGGCCTGGCCCACGAGGCGATCTACTCCCTGTTTGTGGATTCCGACGACAACCTCTGGGTGGGTGCGGATTCCATGCTCCTGCGCATTCGCCAGGGGCGGGTTGTCGAAGTCGTGCGTCGGAACGATCCGGGCGGCATCCCCCTGGTGCTCGCGATGTTCGAGGACCAGGAACACAATCTTTGGGTCGGCAGCCGCAAGGAAGGCCTCACCCGTCTGTGGAACGGCTGGATCGAGCGTTTCAGTACACGAAACGGCCTGGACGACCCGGCGACCTGGGCGATTACACCGGGTCCGGACGGACAATTCTGGGTGGGCAGCAATTCATCGCTTTCCGTTTTCCGGGACGGCCGGTTCCGGGTGCTGGCCACCAACGCATCCTATCCGGGGACCGCGGTGCTGTGTTTTCTGTTTCGTCCCGATGGCGGTGTCTGGTTCGGCACCGACCAGGGACTGGCCGAGTATCGGAACGGAAAAGTCCGCCGCCTGCCCGATCTGGATCCACTGCTGTCCAGCAAGGTCTACACCCTCAAGCAGGACGCGGACGGCGCCGTGTGGATCGGTGCGACCACGGGCATCTACCGTTACGCTAACGGCCGCCTGCAGCCAATGAAGACCGGCGCCGGCAAGGGTCCCCTGGATGTCCGGCACGTGGCAATCGACGCGCAAGGCACGGTCTATGCCGGCGGACGCAACGGGCTGTTCGCCTGGAAGAAAGGTGCCCTCGAGCAGGTCAGGTTGCGCGAGGGTGACGACCCGCCGAACATCCGCGGCCTGCTGATCAATCAGGGTGCATTGCGGGTCGTGGCTGGCGTGGATCACCTGTTCGTCAAGGTGGCGGGCAAGTGGCGCGGCTTTTCCGAGGCGGACGGCCTGCCTGAAAACACCGCCACCAACTTGTTCATGGACAGCCATGGCATGCTCTGGGTACCCGGCGTTCTCGGTCTCTACAAGGTGCCGTTTTCGGACTTCACGGCGTTGGCTACCGGGCGGATCACCCGCCTGAATGCCGAAATGCTGCTCAGCATCGGCGGTGACGTGTTCGGCGCGCAAAAGGCATCGTGCTGCGACGGCGCCGGCGATCAGTCCGGTTTCCTGCGCGGCGACAACATGTGGCTGCCCACACCGGATGGCATCATCGATGTGCCGGTCACCCAGATCGTGCACAACACTGTGGTACCGAATGTGCGGATCGAGCAAATCCGCTACGGGGGCATCTGGCACCAGGCCGACCCGGGTGAACTGATGCACGTGCCGGCCGCGGATCGCGATCTGAGCTTCGACTTCACCGTGCTCAGTTTTCGGGATCCCAAGAGCGTGCGCATCAAATATCAGCTTGAGGGTTACGATCCGGACTGGCAGACGCTGGAAGATCCCCTGCGCCGCACGGCGTCCTATACCAATCTCCCGCCGGGTGAATATGTGTTTCGGGTACGTGGTGCGAACAATGCCGGGGTATGGAACCGACAAATCGCCGAGCAGCGTTTCGATATCGGATACCGGTTCTACGAAACAGGATGGTTCGTGGCGCTTGTCGCCCTGTCGCTGGGGCTGGTGGGCTTCGGCGTCCATCGCCTGCGTGTTATCGCCCTGAAGCGTGACCGGGAACGGTTGGAGAAACTCGTACGCGAGCGCACGATGGAACTGGATGCCGCCAACGAACGGCTTCAGGAAGCCAGCGAGACAGATTCGCTGACCGGGCTCAAAAACCGGCGGTTTCTCTACCAGGCATTGCCGGTCGATCTGTCCAATCTCCACCGATCACTGCAACGCAGGGGCAATGAAACGCGGGCGATCGGCTTCCTGATGATCGACATTGACCACTTCAAGCGGGTCAACGATCAGCACGGCCACGGTGCCGGCGATGCGGTGCTCGAACAGTTTGCCGCGCATCTGCGCGACACCCTGCGCGTTGGCGATTACGTGGTGCGCTGGGGCGGCGAGGAATTTCTTGCCGTGCTGCGTGAAACCGACGTGGGCGACGCCGCGAAAGTGGCGGCCAAGATACTTCGCCGACTCAAGAGTCTTGATTTCGATACCGGGGAGGGCGACCGCCTCACTCTGACCTGTTCAATTGGCGTCGTGGAATATCCCCTGCTGCGTGGTGAACCCGAGGCCCTTCCCTGGCAGCGCTATGTGGAGCTCGCCGACCTGGCGCTCTATCACGTCAAGCGAACCGGACGGGACGGCTGGGCGGCCTATCAGGCCGCGCCGGATGCCGGGAAACGTCTGACCGATGCGCTGGCTCGCGGCACCAGCGCGGCGCTGGTGGATGCCGGCATTGTGGAACTCGACCCGGGCAGCACGGCACGCGGTGAACCGTGAGGTCGTCCGAGGCCCCGCACCCGTTGATCCTTGGCTAGACTTTCTCTGTCGACAACTGACAGGGAGACTCGGTCATGCCTATTGCTGATTTCAATTTTCTGGCGGTGCTTGCCTGTGGCGTGGCGGCATTCGTACTTGGCGGCCTCTGGTATTCACCGATCATGTTCGGCAAGCGCTGGATGGCCTTGTCCGGCGTCAGCGAAGAGCAGGCACGCAGTGGCAATCCCTGGCGCCTGTTCGGTGGAGCGTTCGTTCTGGCCCTGATCGGTGCCGTGGTCTTCGCGATGTTTCTGGGGCCCCGACCCGCGTTGCCCATGGCGGTGGGTGCCGGATTCATGGCGGGCTTTTTCTGGGTAGCCGGTTCCCTGGGCATCAACTACCTGTTCGAGCGCAAACCGCTGGGATTGTGGCTGATCAATGGCGGCTATCACACGCTGCAGTACACGGTTTATGGACTGATCCTCGGCCTCTGGAAATGAGCCGCCCTGCAGTCCGTTGCCGGATGGCGGCCTAAACGCTTTCCAGGTACTGGACGCTGAACCAGCGTCGATCGTCGGTCCAGATACGCTTGACCCTGAAACCCGCGCGGGCCGCAAGCGCCGCGAAACGCTCGGGCGTGTATTTGTAGCTCGACTCGGTGTGGATGTACTCGCCTTCAGCAAAGTGGAAGGTTTCGCCGGCGATGTGCGCTTCCTGATCGCGAGAGCTCACCAGGTGCATCTCGATGCGGCTTTCCTCGTCGTTCCAGATGGCGCGATGCCGGAAGGCGGACAGATCGAAATCCGCTTTGAGGTCGCGATTCAGGCGCGCCAGGACATTGAGATTGAACTCGGCGGTCACGCCCGCGGCATCGTTGTAGGCCGCCTCCATCACCGCCACTTCCTTGCGGAGATCCACGCCCACCAGCAGTGCGCCATTATCGGCCGCGAGGCGGCGCATGTTCGCGAGCAGGTCGAGCGCGTCATCCGGTTCGAAGTTGCCGATGGTCGAGCCGGGAAAATAGACCACGTTGCGCGCCGCGGCCACCTCCGGGGAGGGCAGCTCGAACGCGCTGGTGAAGTCCGCGCAGACGGGCAGGATCTCGATGGTCGGAAACGCCTCCTGCAATGCCTCGACGCTCTGCATCAGGTAATCCCGGGATATCTCCACCGGCACGTAGCCCGCGGGTTTGTGCATGTGCGCCAGCAGGATGCGCGTCTTGAGGCTGGAACCGCTGCCGGGCTCGACCAGCAGCACGTGCTCGCCAAGCAGGTCGCACATGGCATCCACGTCGGCTTCCATGATGGCCAGTTCGGTGCGTGTGGGGTAATACTCCGGCTGTTCGCAGATCCGGTCGAAAAGCTGCGAGCCTCGCTCGTCATAGAAATACATCGAAGAAATCCACTTCCTCGGCTGGCGCAGGCCGCCCAGGATGTCGGATTTCAGGTCCGCCCGTGAGGGGTGGTAGTCATGCAGTTCGACTGCCGTGTTTTCTTCGTTGTTGTTCATGAATCCCTGGCCAGTCTGATCCCCGTGAATTGCCAACGGGAATGCGGATAGAAAAAATTGCGGTAGCTTGCCCGGATGTGCTCCAGCGGTGTCGCACACGATCCGCCGCGAAGCACCATCTGGTTGCACATGAATTTGCCGTTGTATTCGCCGATGCTGCCGGTCGGCGGTCGATAGCCCGGATAGTTTACATACGGACTGGATGTCCACTCCCAGACATCACCGAACAGTTGTGCGGCGTTGTCGCCCGAGCCGTCCCGTTCTGCCTGCGCGGACAGTGGCAGCGGATGATAGACACCGGTTTCCTGAAAGTTGCCGGTCACCTGACAGTCGGCCGCGGCGGTTTCCCATTCCGCCTCGGTGGGCAGGCGGCATCCCTTCCAGCGCGCGAATGCGTCCGCTTCGTAATAGGAGACGTGACAGACCGGCGCATGCGGATCCAGCGCGCGTTCGCCGGCCAGCGTGAATTCATGTGCAAGATCATCCGACCAGTAGAGGGGCCGCTCCCAGCCCTGGTTCTGAACCGTCGCCCAACCGTCCGAGAGCCAGAATTCCGGCGTGCGGTAGCCGTCGTCGCGGATGAACTCCAGAAACTCGGCGTTGGTCACGAGCCGGTCCGCAATCGCGTGCGGATGAAGCAGCGTGCGGTGGCGCGGGGTTTCGTTGTCGAAACAGAACTGCCCGCCCCGGTAACCGATCTCGACGATTCCCTCATGGCCGGCCAGCCATTTCAACGGTGCGAGTGCTTCGCCCCGCGGTGGGTCACGATCGTGAAATGCGGGTACCAGCGGATTGACGCTGAATACATGCTTGATGTCGGTAAGCAGCAATTCCTGGTGTTGTTGCTCATGGTTCATGCCCAGGGCCACCAGGAACTGAAGGTCGCCGTCTTCCCCCTGCTGTTCGATGAGGCGGTGCATGTGCTCATTCACGTGCGCGCGATAGTCGCTGACCTCGGCTACGGTGGGGCGGCTGAGCAGGCCGCGCTGCGGCCGCGGATGCATGCGGCCCACCGTGTAGTAGTAGGAGTTGAACAGATACCCGAAGCCCGGGTGGAAGACTTTGTAGCCGGCCAGTCGCGGAACCAGCAGGAAATTCTCGAAAAACCAGGTCGTGTGGGCGAGATGCCACTTGGCCGGACTGACGTCGGCCATGGTCTGGATGACGCAATCCTCCGGCTCAAGCGTGGCGCAGAGTCTGCCCGTGGTATGCCGGACCCGGGTAAAGGCTTGCAGCAGCTCCGCCGTGGTCCGTCGGGCAGGTGCCAGCTCGCTTGGGGATGCCATACATCGGGAACGGTTCCGGAACAGGGATACAGGGTATCCCCGCCCGGACAAAGCTGTCAAAAGCCCCCGACGGGGCCGTCCGGAGCCGGTGGCCCGCCCCCTGTCGGGACCTAGTCCTGAAGCAGGAAACTCACCCGCATGGTCACCCGGAAGGTAGCGATTTCGTTGTTCTCCACGGTCACCTTCTGTTCCGCAACCCATGCGCTGCGGATGCCATCCACGCTCTTGGCCGCTTTCTTGATTCCGTTGCGAATGGCGTCTTCGAAGCTGATGTCGGATGCCGAAATGATCTCGATGACTTTCACGGTGCTCATGGCGGATCCCTCCGATTGCCGGAAACAGACTTCGTTGATGCTAGTGGCCCTGCGGCCGCGCCGCCTTGATCCGGGTCATCGGACAGGCGTTGACACCGATCAACACGCTCCCGGGCGAGCCCGGTAGGCTGGAATCGGCTTTGGAGGGAGTTGCCATGGGCGAACTTTTCTGGCTGGCATTTCTGTTGCTGGCGCTGCAGCCGCTGCTCACGCAGCGGTGGCGCGACTATGTCCGATTCCGGCTCATCCAGCGCATCGAGCAGCAGCGAGGCTCGCGGGTAATCCTTCTGGTGCACCGGCAGGAGACCATGAGCCTTCTGGGTATTCCGATCGTTCGCTACATGGATATCAACGACTCGGAGGATGTCTTGCGCGCCATCCGCGAGACCGATCCGAA
>JASFQN010000012.1:0-28054 GCA_050115425.1 Gammaproteobacteria bacterium
TCCCTCCAGGACGTAGAGCGGCGGCGGGTTCATGCCCTGCCAGGCAATGCCGGCAAGCAGCCCGTTGGTCTGCTCGGGCAGCGTGTAAGTTGCTGTCTGCACGAAGCCGCCCGTGCCCAGGTTGACCCGGGTTTCACCGTCTGTCGGCTGGCCATGAGAAAACAGCGCGGCCGACTGGTCGCCGATCACGATCCCGAGGGGAATCTCGCCGCCGCCCACGGCGAGCTGGCCGAAGTCCGATCGGCATGGCCGGCACGGAGGCAATACGGAGGCGGGCAGCCGGAAAAGGTCGACAAGCTCCTTCGACCAGTCGCCCCGGCGTGGCTCGAACAGCAGTGTTCGGCCGGCGATGGAAGTGTCCACCGCGAAGGTGTGTTCGCGGGTCAGGCGAGCCGTAAGAAAGGCTGAAAGGGGGCCCCAGCACAGGCGCTCCCGATCCAGCGCCTCACGCACCTCGGGGAGGTTGTCCAGGCACCAGGCCAGTTTTGCCGCTCCGTAGTGAGGGGACAGTCGCAGGCCGGTGAGCCGTTGAATGCGTTCCTGCTGGCCGATGAAACCGTCGAGCCAATCCGCGTTGCGCCGATCCTGCCAGGATATGACCGGCGAGAGCGCGCGGCCCGTCAGGCGGTCCCAGCAGACCGAGCTTGAGCGCTGGCAGGCCAGGCCGGCGTTGATGCCATGCCGCGATGGCGATAATTGATCGAGGACGGCGGACAGGGATTGCTCGACGGAGGCGACCAGGGCCTCGGGGTCATGTTCGACCCGCTCGGCGGACGGATGCCGTGTTTCAATCGACGCCTCGGCATGGGCCAGACAGGTCCCGGCACCGTCGAACGCCAGCACCCGGCTGGCATGCCCGCCCTGATCGATGGCGAGGTGACGACTCGCACCTGGCAGGCGGCCGTCAGTCATCGGGAGAAAGAGCCAGATCGGCCGTGTCCGCTCGCGCCTTGCGGTCGGGCAGCGAGGCGGCAACACGCCGCATCACTTTCAGCGCATCCGCACGGTAGCTGGTCAGTTTCCCGCCGTAGATGCTCAGCACGCGCGGGCGGACTCGCCGGTCGGTGTGCAGGATGATTTCCCGCGATCTTCGAAATGCCCGCCCCGCGCGCGCTGGAAGTACCCGCAGTCCGGCGAAGGAATCCACAAGACCGGCCCGCCCGTTGTCGGCGAGTTCCGGGAAATAGTGCCCGGCGTTCTGAAGAAGATAGCGCTGTTCCGTTTCGCTGGGGCACACCGCGGCGGGGTCGCCATCAAACGGCCGTTCGGTGGTGCCAATCAGGGTGTGTCCATGCCATGGCATGAGGAAGATCGCCCGCCGGTCGCTGGGCGCCTCCAGATAGTAGACGCCCTCGCGCAGCGGATGTTCGAGGAGAATGTGGCTGCCCTGGACGAGGTCGATGGGCAGCTTCTTCACGGCTGGCTCGATGCAGTTCAATACCCGGTTGACCCAGGGGCCCGTGGCATTGATCAGTACGCCTGCTTCGACGGTGCGGACTCCCTCGGCAGTGGCCAGCGCACAGTGAATACCCTGCCGGTGCACCCGGGCGTGCACGAGTTCCGCGGGCAAGACCAGCCGGGCGCCGAGAGAGCAGGCCGAACGCATCACGGCGCGGGTCAGCGCGGCATCGTCGGTCTGGCCATCCTGGTAGGCAAACACGGCCTGCAGGTTTTCGGTTCGCAAGCCGTCAAGGCGCCTCCACTCTGAACGGTCCAGGACTCGAAAACGGTTCCCCGGGCGCAGTCCGCCGAGGACGGCATAGAGCGAGAGACCCGTCCGGATCCACCAGGGGCGCCTGTCGGTATCCCGGTACACGGGGATGAAGAAGCGTTCCAGCCGCACCAGTTCGGGAGCCAGTCTGAGCAGAAGCGCGCGTTCGCGGAGACATTCGCGAACCAGGCCAAGGCGCATCTGCTCCAGGTAACGCAGGCCTCCGTGGATCAGTTTGCTGGAGCGCGAGGACGTGGCTGCTGCGATGCTGTTCATCTCGGCGACGACCACCGAGTAGCCGGCTGCCGCAGCGGCCTGGGCCACACCCGCACCGTGGATGCCGGCCCCGGCCACAAGGACATCACACGTTTCAGTCATGGATGCCGTTCCCGGTGGTTGTCGGCCAGGCGGCCAGCATGTCGCTGATCGCCATCGTCTCGATGAGATGGGCGCCGCGCTTGAGCAGGGCGCGGGCGCGGGCAACGTCCACGACCTCATAGAGGACCCATTCCCATGGTGCATCGGGCAGTGTTTCAGCCGGCGCCAGCCGATCGACATTGCGAAAGATGAAATCGGGCCCTATCTCGGCGTGCGCCCGGGCGCAATCGTCCGCCCAGTTGCGGCTGGCCCAGCCGATCCGCCGCGCACCCAGTTCCCTCGCCATGAGAACAGCCCGGACGTCGAACGAAATGGGGATGCATGCCTCAATCACCGGCAGCAACACATGCATGATTGCCTCGAGCGTCGGCACATGGCCAAATGCCTCCAGGCTTTCGCTCTTGATTTCGGCAAAGGCCGTTACACCGGGATGACGGTCGACCAGCGCGACGACCTCGGCGAGGGTCGGTATGGGCGTGCCCGCAAAGCGGTTGCCAAAGCGTGCGGGCTCGCCCACGTCGATGCGGGCCAGTTCGGCGCGAGTCCGGGCCATGACCGACCCCTTGCAGCCGGCTGTCCGCTCCAATCCGCCGTCGTGTATCACCATGGGTACGCCGTCGGCCGACATCTGAATATCGAATTCGAGGTAGCGGGCGCCGGCCTGGATGGCGCCTTCCAGCGAGGCGAGGGTGTTTTCGGGGAAACGGCGGGCATCGCCGCGATGGGCGACCAGATGCGTGGCGGGATCGTCGTTGACGCATGTATCGCGCATGCACGGTCTCCGGAAGTGCGTGCCTCGCAAGGCTCGCACAAGGCGGGGCGAGTCCGCAAGCACGGGTCCGAGGCTTTCGCGACGCGTCCGATGCGCGCTAATCTTGACCTTGATATGAAAGACGCGAACAAACGCATTCTCTTCATCCCCGGCAAGAATCCGAAACCGCCCCGGCCGGATCACGAACACCAGTTGCGCCGGTGTCTGGCTGAAGGGATGCGGCGCGCAGAACGAAACGTCTGGGCACGTCGCGTGGAGGAAGATCAGGGGCTGTTCGCGCTGGTCGGCTGGAATCCGCTGTTTTATGGACGCAGCCGGGACATCGGACCGGATCTGCCCAGGATCGACGCGTTGCTCAGGAAGCGTGGCGCGGATGAAACCGATCGTCGCGAGGCACGATCCTGGTCGCGACGGCTGGCATGGTTTCTGTATCACCTGGCCGACAGCCTGCCGCCCCTGATCCGCTTGCTTCCCTACCCGTCGGTGCGGGAAAACATCATCGAGACCAACCGCTATTTTGGCAATCTGGGCGGTGTCGCGGCGCGCATCCGGGAAATGGTCAAGCAAGAGATTCGACGCTGCCTGGACAACGGCTGTGAACTGATGATCATCGGCCACAGCATGGGCTCGATCATTGCCTATGATTCGCTGTGGGAGCTTTCGCGCGTCGATGAATATGCCGGCAAGGTCTCCCTGTTTCTGACGCTGGGCAGTCCGTTGGGCATGCGTTTCGTGCAAAAGCGTCTGCAGGGCGCGCGTGTCGTGGGGCCGTCACGCTATCCGGCCAACATCCGTCGTTGGGTCAATATCGCTTCGGAAGGCGACCTCAATGCCCTGGATCCTCGTTTGCGGGGAGACTTTCGCGGCATGCTGGAATACGGACTGGTCGATGAGATCGACGACCGCGACCATCGGATTTATACCTCTTTCCGCGACCAGAACGGACTCAATGTGCATCGTTGCTACGGCTACATGGTGCACCCGGAGGTGGCCGCCACCGTTGCCGACTGGCTGGCGGGTTGAGGAGGCTCCCGACGAATGGAAAGCGGGATCCGTGCCGCTTCGTCGGGAGCCCAGGGATCAATTTCTTGCCTGATCGAGGCGGAAGTCGCCGGCCGAGCCGGGAAACACGACCGGGCTTTCAAAACCGCCTTTCGAGACGCTCGCTACGCCGAAGAAATAGTTGTCGATGACCACATTCCTGAGCGTGTAATCAGTGACATTTCCGACATAGATGCTGTGGTCCCAGGTGGGCGAGGTCGTGTCACGCCAGTAGATGCGGTATCCGGCGACGTTGTCGGCAGCAGCCGCCTTCTTCCAGTGCAAGGTGGTGTCGGGTTCGACCGCGCCCTTGATTGTCACGCCGGCCGGCGGCGCCGGGGCCCACGCCATCGAGGCCAGCGACATGGCGTTGAGGCCGGTGACCTTTGCGGCATAGTGGAAGTTCACCCAGTCCGCCACGTCGCCGTAATGGGTGCCGTTTTCCACTCGTACGTTCTGGTGCTGCCGGTTGTAGTTCTCATTGGGCTCGGTCACGCGTATGGCGGGAAAACCGAGGTCATTGAACGCACTGTGATCTCCGCCGCGTCCGAAGCGGTCAAGGCGATAAATCATCATCACCGCCAGGTTCGGCATGTAGGTGTCGGCGAGGCGATGCATGTAGCGGGCGATATTGCGGGAGGGTGAGTCCACTTCGCCGCCATGGTAGCGGCGTTCGCGGGCCTCAGCGGGAGTCTCGGTGGCGCGGGTGCCCTCGGAAAAGACCCGGACCCGGGTATTGTCGACTACGCCGTCAATGCCGTGGATATTGCCAATGATGTCGTTGTTGAGCACGGCTTCGACCGGCCAGCCTCTCTCCTTCGCCACACGGGCCAGCAGCTTGCCGCCAAACAATCCCTGTTCCTCGCCGGAAAGCGCCGCATAGACAATCGTGGCGGGAAATCTGTAATGCGAGAGCACCCGCGCGGCTTCCAGAACGGCGGCAACGCCCGAGCCGTCATCGTCGGCGCCCGGTGCGTCGGATGTCGCGTCCATGACGTCGGTGGCGCGGGAATCGAGATGCGCTGTCATGAGGATATAGCGATCACTTTTGGAGGTGCCGTGTTGAATGGCCAGCACATCGACGATTTTCGTGGGTTCGGGAACGCGTTTTTCACCGGAAACGGTGTCGCTTTCAGTACGCACTTCAAGGCAGCCGTTGCATTGGTCGGCAATGGCCTTGAATTGCGATTCAATCCAGCGCCGGGCCGCGCCGATGCCCCGACTGTCGGAAGCCGTCTGTGACAGGGTGTGGCGCGTCCCGAAGGCGACCAGCCTGTGAATGTCCGTTCGGATCCGGGCGGCCTGTGGCGCGTGCGCGATCTGCCTGAGAACCGGCTGCGTGCCGGGAGGAACGTTGACTGTGGGTTCGGCGGCCTGGGCGGCACACGTGACGGCGAAGGAAACAAGCAAGGCGGGCACTGCGGAGCGCATGGAAACCTCCCGGGGGTGGAGTGTCATTATTCGTGAAGTATTGTCTTAACAGTTGACCCCCGTCCGGCGCAACGGTTCATTGACAAGCCCCGCGATCCGGTTGTCCCGGAGAAACGCCGCGCTGATCGTTCGAGGCTTGCACAAAAAAACCCCCGGCGCGCGAACGCCGGGGGTTCCTGAAGCCTTGGGTTGGCTCAGGCGGTCAGCCGAAGCTTACCAGCGCTTCTGCTGGGGGCGGGGGGCCCGCTCCTGGGCTTCGTTCACACGCAGGGTGCGTCCGCCCATTTCCTTGCCGTTCATGCCCTGGATGGCGGCTTCTGCGTCAGCCTTTTCCATCTCCACGAAGCCGAAGCCACGGGGGCGACCGGTCTCGCGGTCGGTGATCAGCTTCACGGACTGGACCGCGCCGAACTGTTCGAACTGGCTGCGGACTTCGTCTTCGGAAGCGGAAAACGGCAGGTTACCAACATAAATGGAAGTCATAGTCTCATTCACTCTTCAATAAAATAGTCACGGCCCGACCGCCATATCGCGGTGTACCGGGCCCTAAAACGGGCGACCGGAGCCACCCTTTCATTTGGCCGTTCTCAAGTCTCTTCGCGTTGGGGAAATCTCGACAAGGCGGCCGGTGTGGCCTCTGGGCGGAGTCCCTGGAAGGGTCTGGATAGCGGACCGATGTGAAGCCTAGTCCAAAGCGGAGAGCCGCGCAAGCCGCCGGCAGGCAAAATCTTCCGGTTGCCTGGTCGCTGGCGGGGCCCCGGGAATGACTTCACGACCGGCGCCGGATTCGCTTCTGGATGTCTTCCGTGGACAAACGGCAAAGGTCTTTGTCCAGAGTCTCCGACACCGTGGCTTTCAGGGGGTCTCCCATGGCTTCGCGAAGTCTGCCCAGAAAGGGTGCGGGCGCGACAACGACCAGACGGTCGAACTCATGGTCCTGCCGCGCGCGTTCAAGACGGTCGACGATCTGGCGGGCGAAGACGCGGGCCTGGTGTTCGCCGGGGTCGTGCTCCGGCCCGGTCTCATCCACCCCCGAGCCATGGCTGGCAAACGTGGACCCGCCACGGTCGGTGCGCAGATCCCGGTCGCGCAGGCGCGATTCCGGGTGAACCAGGTCCTCGAGTTCGACGAGCCTGGGGTCGCCACCGGCGGTGAGCCTGAAGATGCGCGCGCGGGCGGCATCGGCGACCAGTGTCCAGGTTGACTGTGGCATGGCTGATACCTCGCCGGGCTTGCTCGATTCACCCGCCCTCGGAGGCGAACAGTTCGCGCACCTTGGCCAGGCCATACCCGAATGCCTGGGACAGTTCGACCCGCGGAGGCATGGGTTTCTGGTCGGCGTCGATGCGCACATCCACCACGCAGGGTGCGCGCGCCGCATACGCCTCCTCCAGTGCGCCGTCCAGTTCACCCGGGCGATTGACCTTGAGGCCGCGTCCTCCGCAGATGCGGGCGAATTCCGCGAAGTCCGGGTTGTGCAGGGCTGTCTGGAATTCCGGGTTGCCCTGGATTTCCTGTTCGATCTGGATCAACCCGAGCTTGGCGTTGTTGAATACCACCACGGTAATTGGCAGTTCATACTTGACCGCCGTCAGAAATTCGCTCATCAGCATGCCGAAGCCGCCGTCCCCGGCCAGGGCGATGACTTGCCGATCGGGGTGGGCCAGCTGCGCACCGATGGCGGCAGGCAGTGCAAAGGCCATCGAGCCGAGATTGGCCGACAGCGTGAAGCGCTGGGCGCCGCGCATCCGCAGATGGCGCGCCGCCCACGCCGTGACTTCGCCCGTGTCCACGGCAAAAATGGCGTCGTCGCGGGCGAGATCGCCAACTCGCCGTGCCAGAACCTGCGGGTGCAGCGGATCGGCCTTGCTGGATTCCTCGCGATCCTGCCTGGCCAGGTGTTCACTCATGCGCTTTTGCGCCGTCTCCAGGAATTTCCGGTCGGACTTGCGCTCGAGCAGCTCGCTCAATGCCTCCAGGCTGGGGCGTGCATGCCCCAGAAGGCCGACATCGACCGGATAGCGTTTGCCCAGGCGCAGGGGATCGCTGTCGATCTGTACCGCGCGGGCATGGCGCGGATAGAAATCCTCATAGGGAAAGTCGGTGCCCACCATCAGCAAGGCGTCGCACTCGGCCAGCGCTTCGACCGCAGGCCGGGTCCCGAGCAGACCGAGACCGCCGAGCGAATAGGGGTTTTCGTCGGTGAGAACATCCTTGCCACGCAAGGAACGGATAATCGGCGCACCCAGCGCATTGGCCACCTCGAGCAGTTCGTCGCGGGCTTCGCGGCACCCGATTCCGGCCAGGATCGCGATCTTGTCCGCGGTATTGAGTACCTCGGCGGCTTCGGCCAGCGATCCTGGATCGGGAAGCGCGATGCAGGGTTCCCGAAAGACCGGATGGCGCCGCTCCGAATGGGCCACCGATTCGAGCGCGATATCCTCGGGGAGACTGATGTGCGACACGGTTCTCCGGGCCAGCGCGGTCTGGCATGCCTGGACCGCGAAATGCGGAATCTGGGCGGGCACCGTCACCGTCTCGTTGAATTCGGCCACGTCGCTGAACAGGGTGCGCAAGTCCACCTCCTGATGGGCATCGTGCCCCATCTGCGCGGTGGCCACCTGTCCGGTGACAGCAATCACGGGTGCATGATCCATGCGGGCGTCATAGAGTCCGTTCAGCAGATGAATCGCACCGCCGCCGGCGGTGCCGACGCAGGCGGCCAGCCGACCTGTCAGTTTTGCCTGGGCAGCGGCAGCAAAGGCACCGGCCTCCTCATGGCGTACCTGGATGAAGCGCACGGTGTCCTGCTTGCGGATCGCATCCACCAGGCCGTTGATGGCATCGCCGGGGATTCCGAACAGTTCCCGGACTCCGGCTTCGGCCAGCACTTCGACGAGAATCTCCGAAACGGTAGCGTGCGTCATGCCTTCCTCCTTGCGCATGCTCGAGGGCCGGGGCACCTGGCCGCCGGGGATGGCAGAACGAATCACACGGGCGGCGGCCGCGGATGTATATGGCCGCCAGAAACCAGAATATGAGGCCGGAACGGCCGATTTCAAGATTCGGGGGTGTTGAAAGGGTAATGGAGGCGGTGCACGCCGGGCAGGGGATGCGCGCCATGCCTGGCCATGCACCGCGCAAGCCAGTCCGCCCGGGTTGGGTGCCAGCGCGCCATCGGCCCGCGCAGGCAGGGTGATATCAGCCTGCCGGCGAGCTTGCCCAGGGTCTCCGCCCGACGTCGCTCCTGGCGTGGACCGAGCAGAAGGGAGGGCCGAAAGATCAACAGGCTGTCAAAGCCAAGCTGCGCCAGGTCTGCCTCTGTTTCCGCCTTGATGCGATTGTAGGAGAAGCGGCTCTGCTGACTGGCGCCCACGGCGGATACCAGCACACAGGTGGCGGCACCTGCCTTGCGGGCCTCACTGGCGCACCACAGGGTGAGGTCGTGATCCACGGCCCGAAAAGCCTGGCTGTCCGGGGTCTTCCTGCGCGTGGTTCCAAGGCACAGGAAGACGATGTCCGGCGGCGGGGAGAAAGACGGACTGTGCTGGAAATCCGTGCGCAGCCAATGCACGCGACCCGAGTCGGGCGGCGCGGGTGCGCGGCGTGTCAGCGCAAGAACGGATGCGTATGACGGGTGACCGGCCAGGACATCGAGCAAGGCGCTGCCGACCAGTCCGGTGGCGCCTGCGACCAGGCTGTTCAGTCCCACACCAGCACCGGTTCGTCGAGTGCCGAGGCCTGTTCCTTGAGGGCGAGGATATGTTCTTCCCAATAGCGCTGCGTGCCAAACCACGGAAAGGCCCGCTGGAAGGCGGGGTCGTCCCAGCGGGCCGCCAGCCAGCCGGCGTAATGCATGATGCGCAATGTCCGCAATGGCTCGATCAGGTGCAGTTCACGGGCATCGAAATCGCGGAACCGGGTGTATTCGTCAAGCAGATCCGCGAGGCGGGCGGTCCGGTAACCCCGGTCGCCGGACAGGAACATCCACAGATCCTGTACAGCGGGTCCGGTGCGCGCGTCGTCGAGATCCACAAAACCGGGACCGCTGTCGTTCCAGAGAATATTGCCCGGGTGACAGTCGCCGTGCAGGCGGAGGGTGGTCAGATTCCCGGCCCGCTCGAATTGCTGGCGCACACGCTCAAGGAGTTGCTCCGAGATGGCTTCATAGGCCGGTTCGAGATCGGCCGGGAGGTGTCCGTTTTCCAGCAACAGGGTTCTTGCCCACAGACCCGTGGCCTCCACGCTCAGAGCCGGCCGGTGACGGAATGGACGCAGGGCGCCGACATTGTGAATCCGGGCGATCAGTCGACCGATTCGGCCGAGATGTTCGGGGTTGTCGAGTTCCGGTGCGTGGCCGCCCCAGCAGGGATAGATCGCGAAGCGGAAGCCCTGGAAATGATGCAGTGTCTCGCCCGCCGAATCGGCAATCGGTGCCGCCACGGGAAGTTCGTGTTCAGCCAGTTCCAGAGCGAAGGCGTGTTCTTCCAGGATTGCTGCATCTTCCCAGCGTCCGGCCCGGTAGAACTTCGCCACGACCGGCGGGGCGTCATGCTGGTTGAGGCGGAAAACCCGGTTCTCGTAGCTGTTCAGTTCCAGAAAGCGGCCGTCCGGGTGGAACCCGGCCGCTTCCACCGCATCGAGCATCCGGTCGGGCGAGAGTTGCGAATAGCCGGCGCCGGAACGTCCGGAGACTTCACCTGTTTCGTTCACGAATGCGGTTCCCCGGCGGCCGCGGCCCGCTTTCGCAGCGCGCGCACCAGCCCGATGATGCTGATCGTCAGCCAGGCAAATTCAATCACCACGGAGGGCAGATTGAAGTCGTAATAGAGGGACACCAGGATCAGCAGTGAGCCGATTCCGTTGATGATCGAATACCAGGGATTGCCCTGGCGGATGCGGTCCGTCTGGATGGCGTAATAGGCGAGCAGCACGCAGCCCACGCCAGCCATGCCGATGATGTTGTTGATCGCCATGTCGTCTCCGCGGGTTGCCGATGCGTTCAGTGCCGGTCCCGTCGCTGAGGGTCAATCACGAGCGAGTGATCGGCCAGATCCATGCGCAGGCCCACAACGCGGTCGCCAAGCGTTTCCACCTCACCCTGGCCCCGGTCGGCGCCCTGTTCGCTGAATTCGAAGCGAAAACAGCGCAGGAAGCGCAACCGACCGCCATTGTCACGCCGAAGCCGCCACCGCTGCAATGCAACGGTTTCGTCGAGGAACTGATAGCCCATTTCGTCGCAGGCCCGACGACTGGCGCGCAGGGCCGCACGGCGTGCCAGTCCATGGCCGGCGAGCAGCCAGGCAAGCAAGCTCGCCACAACCACTCCGATGAGATCAGAAGGTGACACACCAGCCTCCGCAGGCGTTCAACTGCTGACCCGGTTGCGGCCCTTGCGCTTGGCGCGATACAGGGCCTTGTCGGCCGCTCGGAGTACCGCCCAGGGCTTGGGGTCTTTGTCATTACGTTCGGCGAAACCGATGCTCACCGTCACAGTGGTTGTCCCCTTGCCACGGCTGCGGGGTTTTTTCTCCGCGCCATCACGGCGGCGTTCCTTGCTGCGCAGACGGAATGGCGTTTCGCCAATGGTCTTGCGGAGTTCTTCCAGCGGGTCCTTCGCGGCCTCCGCGTCGCGGCCCGGAAATACCACGCAGAACTCCTCGCCGCCGTAGCGGAAGGCGCGACCGCCGCCACCGACTTCCTGCATTCGGGCGGCGACCATGCGCAGCACCTGGTCACCGGCGTCGTGACCGTGCTTGTCGTTGAATTTCTTGAAATGGTCAACGTCGAGCATGGCGATCGTATATCGGCCGCTCAGCTTGGCGAGTTGTTCGCTCAGGGCCCGGCGCCCCGGGAGGCTGGTCAGCTCGTCGATATAGGCCATGGCCCAGGACTCCTGCAGCAGTGCGACCGCGAACATGATGGCGCAGGCGGAGAAGAGCAGGGCCGTTCTCATCGGGTCGCCGGGGAGCGCGAAGGCAATGGCCGTTGCCACCAGGCTGCCGAGGGAAGCGGCGGTCTGTGGCGAGGCAATCTGAAAAAGGCGTCCGTTGGTGACCAGCAGGGCAAAACCGTAGACAAACAGGGCCGGGGCTGTCAGGGCTGTCCAGTCGGTGCGGAAAGGCGGGGCGTAATGCAGAAAATCGAGCCATTCCGGCCCGTCCGTCCGGGTCATGATCCAGGCCATCAGGGCAGCCGGCGCCAGAAGTACCAGGAACCGACTGATACCCCAGACCGTGAACAGGCCCCGTTCGCGGATCAGCGAAAAGGTGAGCAACTGAACGGGCACCGCCAACATGAGAAATTCACGCCACGGCGGCGCGATGAAGTTCGAGCGTCCCGGCAGATACCACCCCAGGATCAGCCAGGCCAGCCCCAGGGTGGCGAGGCTGAAGAAGATTCGGCTGCGATTGAAACGCGCGGCCACCGCGAGCGTGGTTCCGTAGAGAAGCAGCGGCAGCATCTCGATCATCACGCGCTGGGTGGATGTGAACGGACCAAAATAGTGCGGAATCGCCAGGGCCGCCCCGATCAGGACCGCGGCGGGAAGCAGGGACGCAAGCGGTTTGAGCAGCGTGATCACGGCTGACGGCACTCCGGATCCGAGCGGATGAGCCTGCCCGGCTCAGTAGTGCGGTGGCTTTTCGTCGACGGCGGAATTCGAGCCGGCTTCGGCAACGGTTTGCAGGCGTTGCGCCAGTTGCCGGACCGTCTCGCGCAAGTCGTCGAGTTCACGGTTCTGGCGGAGCAATTCCCGCGTCATTTCATCGAGAGCATCCTGCTGGTGGGCGACGCGGATTTCCAGCTCGATGATGCGCTCTTCCATGCCTGGCCTCCTGGATGGTCCGAGGCGGCATCATAACCAGCGCGGCCGGCAGTGTCACTCGTAGCGCAGTGCCTCGATGGGGTCGAGATTGGCGGCCTTGGCCGCGGGAAGAATACCGAATACCACGCCCACACCGGCGGAAAAGCCGAAGGCAAGTGCCACCGCCCACCAGGGGACGAAGGCCGTCGGAAAGCCGGGCAGAAGCCTTGCGGCGAGCATGCCGATGCCAAATCCGGCCGCCAGTCCGATGAGTCCGCCAATGAGGCACAAGACCAGGGCCTCGATGAGAAACTGCATCAGAATGTCGGTTCGCTTGGCGCCAAGCGCCTTGAGAATGCCGATTTCACGCGTTCGTTCGGTGACCGAGACCAGCATGATGTTCATGATGCCGACCCCGCCCACCAGCAGGGATATGCCAACGATGCCGCCCAGCACCAGGGTGACGGTCCCGGTAATCTGGTTCACCGAGTCCATGAGCTGTTCCGGTGTGCGGACCTTGAAATCGTCCGGCTGGTCGCCGTGCAAGCCATGGCGGTTGCGCAGGATCTGGGTGATCTGCTCGCGCACCAGGTCCATGCGGTTGAGATTGTTGACCACCAGTTGTACCTGGATATTGGGTTCCCGCGCGGCGCCGAGGATGCTCAGGGCGGTGCCGTAGGGCAACAGGACGTAGTCATCCTGGTTGAAGCCGAGCAGTTCCCCGCGCGGCTCCATCACTCCGATGACCTTGAGCCACTCGCCGGCGATCTGGATGAACTTGCCCACCGGGTTCTCGGGCAGGTGCAGGTCCTTGCGGACTTCCTCGCCTATCACGCACACGCGCCGATGGCTGACATCGTCGCTGCGAGTGAAGAAGCGCCCGAGCCTCGGATAGTTGCTGTTGAGATCCTGGTAGCTGCTCGACGTGCCGAATACACGGGTGGTGGTCGTCTGGGAACGGTATTTCACTGCACCGCCGAAGTTGCCCATCACCGGCACAATGGGCGTCACGTGGCTGATGCCGGCGACGCCGTGACGTATGGCGATCAGGTCGGCATTGGTCAGCTTGGCGAACTTGCCCTGCAGGCGGTCCTTGAACGGCGTGTAGGACGAGATGGTAATCCCGTTCGTGCCAAGGCCCTTGAACTTGTCGTTGATGCTGTGGCTCAGGCCCTGAACGATGGATACCACGGCGACGACGGAGGCCACACCGATAATGATGCCCAACGCGGTGAGGAAGCTTCTCATCCGATGGGCCCAGATCGAAGACAGCGCCGAACGCAGGCTTTCCAGCAGGCTATACACGGCGTGCCTCCGCATGAACCTGCCGGGCGGTGCCGGTATCGGAGGCCACCTCGCCATCCTTCAGGCGGATCACACGCTGGCAGTGGTCGGCAATCTCCTGTTCGTGGGTCACCACGATGATGGTGTGGCCTTCCGAGTGCAATTCGTCGAACAACGCCATGATTTCCCGCGTCGTGGCCGAGTCCAGGTTGCCGGTGGGCTCGTCGGCGAGCAGGATGGCCGGCCGGCCGACCAGTGCCCGTGCTATCGCCACGCGCTGGCGCTGCCCGCCCGAGAGCTGGCTCGGCAGGTGATCGAGCCTGTCGGCCAGGCCCACGCGAGTCAGGGCGTGGGCCGCCATCTCGCGCCGTTTGCGAATCGGCATGCCGCGATAGACGAGCGGTTGCATCACATTCTTCAGCGCACTGGCGCGCGGCAGCAGATTGAAGCTCTGAAATATGAAGCCGATTTCCAGATTGCGAATTTCCGCCAGACGCTTGTCGGTCAGGTCGCTCACCCGGTGGCCGTTGAGAAGATATTCGCCGCGCGTCGGTCGGTCGAGGCAGCCGAGAATGTTCATCAGTGTGGATTTGCCCGAGCCGGACGGGCCGATGAAGGCTGCGTATTCGTTGGCCCGAATTTCCAGCGTGACGGACTTGAGCGCGTCGAACGCAATTTCGCCCATGGTGTAGCGCTTGCCCACCCCACGCAGCGCCAGCAGTGGTCCGGTCGCCGACGCCTGCATCAGGTGGCCTGCGTGCTCCGGCCGGGTTTTTCCGGATGCACCGCATCGCCGTCGTGGAGTTGCCGGACTGTGCGGTAGGGGCCGATGATCACCGGATCGCCTTGCTTGAGACCGGAGGTAATCTCCTGGAGGCTGTCGTTCGACACACCGGTGTCGACAGAGGTTTTCACGGCCACGCCCTGATGGTCGAGGAAGACGTAGGCATCGCCCTTGCCCGGCTTGCCGGTCGCGTCTTCGCTGGCTGCCTTGCTGTCGTCCTCGCTGTAGCGCACGGCGGCCACCGGTACCGCCAGCGTGTTTTCCTTGCGGGCGGTGAAGATTTCGGCACGGCAGCTCATGCCGGGCCGGATGGCCACGCCCCCCGTGTCGCTGAGCAGAATCTTGACCTCGAAGCTGAGCCCCTGCTGGCCTTCGGCCTGGCGCGCGGTGGTGGCGATGCTCTCCACCTTGCCCTTGAGTGTTGTATCGGGAAAGGCGACAGCGTGGATGTCCGCACTCTGGCCCACCGCCACCTTGGCGATGTCCGCCTCGTCCACGTTGACCTTGGTGAGAATTTCGGAAGGATCGCCGATGCTGAGCATGGTCGAGCCGGCAATATTGGTCGTCCCCGAGATCACGGTTTCGCCTTCCTTCACGTAGACGCCCGTCACGATGCCATCCATCGGCGACTTGATCACGGTCTTGCCGAGGCGTTCCTGCGCCTGGGCAAGCTGCGCCCGTGCCTGGCTGAGCGCCTCCTGACGGGAACCCAGTTCGACTCTGGCGATGCGCAGTTCGTTGGTGGCTGTATCGAAGCTGTTGTCGTCGAGAAGTCCTTTTTCGTGCAATTGCTTCTTGCGATGCCATTGGGTCTGCAGATTGTCGATCTGGAGTTTCTGACGTTCGATGGCAATCTGCTGCATCCGGACATTGGCGGTCTGTTGTTCCACTTCGGCCTGAAAGGCCTCCGGATCCAGGCGAAGGACCACCTGGTTCTTTTTCACCCGGTCGCCTTCCTCCACGAGCACCTGCTTGACCCGGGCAATGACTTCGGAGCGCAGTTGGACCTGCTCGCGGTAGGCGAGTTGTCCGGAAGCGAGAATGGAGCTTTGCACGGTCTGGTGTCTGGCCGGTTCGACTTTGACCTCGACCCCGGCACCGTGACCGCGAAAGCGCCCCAGCGCGACCAGCGCCAGGACACCAACGACGATCAGGGTTCCTGTTATGGCTTTGCGCATCTCAGCCCCAGATGATGATCTTGGCCGCGTAGAGTCCGTACCATGCGACATAGGGGATGGCCGCAAAGACCAGCCCACGCTGAAAGGTCGTGCCGGTCCAGCGGGCATAGCCGAGAGCAAACAACCCCATGCTCCAGAAAGTGACCAGCGACAGACTGTTCAGGAAGTAGTACCACTTGTCGCCCATTTGCAGATGGAAGAACAGGTAGTTGAACGACAGGACTGATAACTGGCCGGGATCGACCTGGCGGCTGGCGGCAAAACCCCAGGCCAGCGCCATCGCCACGAAGCCGAGGATCTGCGGGAAGTTCGCCCATGTTGCCAGGCTGAACCACTGGCTGTAACGGAACTCCTTGTCGCCGATCGTGCTGGCCGCGAGGCTGAAATAGAGGGCCTGAATGAGATAACTGATGACGACGCCCAGACCACCTCCGACAATCGAACTGATCATCATGATGTTGGGCGTCATGAATTTCGCGGCCTGCTCACGCTGATCGGCAGGGACATTGCCGGCGTTGAGCATCTGGTCGCGCAGCCAGCCGAAATCCACCGTTCCGTAATACCAGGCCAGTGTGGCGACCATGACAACGATCATCAGGACCAGTGGCAGCCACAGGCTTGCCGGCCGTTCTTTCGCCAGACCCACGGCCTTGGCGGGGTCCACGAAGATATCGACGAGTGCCCGCCCGGGGCTGTTGGAAATTTCCATCGCTGCGTCCCCTTGTATCCTTGTTCCGATGGCCCGCGCCAGGCGCGGGCCGCACCAGTCTAACGGCCTGCGGGCGCAGGGCAAGCGCTTTGTGATCAGCCGTGGCGGGGGTGGGGTGAACCGTTCAGCTGTCGTGGCCAAGGCGGGGCAGGGCGGTTTCCCGGTACGTCCGACTCAGTGTCAGTTCCCGGCCGTCGTGCAATGTCACGGCCTGGTCGCCGTTGTGCAGCGGCCGCAGCTCTTTCACCCGGTCGATGCGGACGATCGCAGAGCGGTGGATGCGCACAAATTCGCCGGGATCGAGCCGCTTCTCCAATTGGCTCATCGTTTCGCGGACCAGATGCGTCTGTTTGCCGAGATGCAGGCAAAGGTAATTGCCAGCCGCCTCGATCCAGTCGAGATCGGAGGTATCGATAAACAGCCGGCGTCCGCCGGTGCGGATTGCCAGCCGACGGGCAATTGGCGGCGTCGGTTCCAGGGATTCCAGCAGATGCCGCATGCGATGGGCCAGTTCGGCGGAGGGCTGGCCCAGCAGCCAGCTGCGGGCGCGTGTCAGGGCCTTGTCGAACCGTTCGCGGTCCAGTGGCTTGAGCAGATAGTCCAGGGCATGGACTTCGAAGGCGCGAATGGCATGTTCATCGTGCGCCGTGACGAAGATCACCGCTGGCAAATGATCGTGGCGGATGGCATCTATCACCTGGAATCCGTCCATGCCGGGCATCTGGACATCGAGAAACACGAGATCCGGCCGATCGTCGCGAATGCGCCGGACGGCTTCGGGGCCACTGCCCGCTTCACCGATGATCTCGAATTCCGACCGGCCGGCAAGCAGCCGCCTTACGCGACCCCGGGCCAGCGGCATATCGTCGATGATGAGGGTGCGGACCTGGTTCATGCCACTTTCGCATCCGCCGTGCTGAAGGGCAGCGTCAGGTTGACGCAGCCTCCGCCACTTTCGGTGCGGCATAGGCGGAGTTGTTGACGCTCCCCGTACAGATGCCGCAGCCGGGCCCGCGTATTGGCCAGTCCGATGCCCGACCGGGCGCGTGCCTCACTGTCGGCGAAGCCCGGTCCGGAGTCACACAGCACGACGCGAAGCTGATCCCCCTCGCGGCGGGTGGTGAGGCTGATTTCGCCACCGTTCTCAAGTGGGGCAATGCCGTGGGTAATGGCATTTTCGACCAGTGGCTGCAGCAACATTGTCGGCACCATCGCGGCGAGCGTGCCCGGGGCGATTTCCAGCCTGACGCGCAACCGCTCTCCCAGCAGTGTGGCCTGGATGTCGAGGTAGTGGTGCAGGAATTCCAACTCCTGGCGTAGCGGGATTTCATGGCGCGAACCGCCTTCCAGCGTGAAGCGAAGCATGTTGCTCAGGCGGCTGATGGTGCTCTCGGCAATCTCGGGATGGCTGTAGCTCAGTTCCGATATGGCATTGAGCGTATTGAACAGGAAATGCGGGTTGAGCTGGCTTTTCAGTGCCTCGAGCGTTGCCTGCGTCAGACGCAGTTCACGTTCCTGGTAGGCGCGGAAGTAACGTACGGCGTGGCCGACAGCGAGTACGCCGGCGTAGATCATGAAAATGGTGGGCAGCCCGATGACCAGCAGCGTGCTCAACGGCAACCGGAAATAGGGCAGGTCCGGCAGGTGGAAGAGATAGGGGGCGGTGGCCCGGTCAATGAGAACCCGGCCCGTGCCAATGGCCAGTGCGAGTGGAATGTGCGCCAGACCATTGCGCAACCAGTGCTGCCGTTCGATGGGCAGCATCCGGCCCAGCCAGAGAATCAGGGGCGTGAATGCCGCCCAGATGAGCGACCCGTAAAGATTCAGTGCGATGGCCTGGCCCCAGCTCAGCGGGGTCTCCGCCAGGGCCGCGCCGAGGTAGGTCGGCGGAGAAATCAGCAGCCCGATGAATGCCCAGCAGGCGACTATGATCGCCGCGGTTGTCCAACGTGAATGGTTCCCCCAATGTGCGCGCATCAACCAATCCCCGAGTGTTGCCTCCCGCGCCCAGTGTAACCCGATCCGTTCCACAGGGCCTTCCAGCAGCCGCGCCCCTGCGCAGTCCCGACGCCAGGGTGTCCCAAAAACGCTCAATCGAATGCCCACCGGGCTGGCCGATGCCTTGCCGGGGCAGCCGGCCGGGGTATACTCGGCCACAAGGCGGCCGGGAGGTACAAGAGCTGCCACTGTTATCCGTTATTGGCCCGTGGGGGGAGGTGAGTCTTGATCAGTGTCGGAAGGTCCGCTCGGCGGGCCGTGATATTTGCGGTCGTGGCGGCAGCGTTTGGCGCAATCGGCGCCTGTGGGGGCGGTTCTTCCTCCGGAGGTACGACCGCCACCCGTGTCACGATCAGCGGCACCGCGACGTACGATCGCGTCCCGCACACTGCGAGCGGGGCGCTCGATTACGCGAATACCGCGATCCGGCCAGTGCGTGGCGCCACCGTGGAATTGCGCAAGGCAGCGGATGACAGCGTCATCGCGAGCACGACGACTTCCGGCGCCGGCACCTTTTCCCTGACCGCTCCGCTGAATACTGACGTGTATGTCAGGGTGCGGGCTGAAATGGTTCGCACGGGCAGTCCCGGCTGGAATTTCCGGGTTGTGGACAACACCAATGCGGGGGCCCTCTATGTCATGGATGGCGCCAGTTTCAATTCAGGCGATTCGAACGTGACGCGTAATCTGCACGCCGCTTCGGGCTGGGGCGGCTCTTCCTACACCGGCACGCGGGCTGCCGCACCATTCGCCATTCTCGACGACGTCTATGTGGCCTTTCACAAGGTGCTGTCAGTTTCTCCGAACCAGAGTTTTCCGGCGCTGGTTCTGAACTGGAGTGTCGACAATGTGCCCAGTGGCAACGATCCGTCGATCGGCCAGATCGGCACCACCTACTATTCGGGAGCGGAAAAGGCCATCTACGTGCTGGGCAAGGCCGACAATGACACCGACGAGTTCGACGACCACGTGATCGTTCACGAATGGGGGCATTACCTGGAAGACAATTTCTCCCGGTCCGATACGACCGGCGGCACTCACGGTGCCGGCGATCGTCTCGACATGCGGCTGGCATTCGGCGAAGGCTGGGGCAACGCCTGGTCGGGTATCGCCACGGACGATCCGCTCTATCAGGATTCCAGCGGAGTCGCCCAGGCCAGCGGCTTCAACATCAACGTGGAGAGCAATCCGTCGTTCCACACGGGCTGGTACAGCGAGGAATCGCTGCAGTCGATTCTCTACGATCTCTACGATTCCACGAATGACGGCGCGGACAATGTGTCACTTGGCTTCGGCCCGATCTGGCAGGTGCTCACACAACAGGAAAGGGATACGCCGGCGCTGACCAGCATCTTTCCCTTCATCACCGCGCTCAAGGCCGACAATCCGGCCGACGCGGCGGCCATCGACAATCTGGTGGGCAGCCAGAATATCGACAGCGCCGGTATCGATGCCTGGGGCAGCAACGAAACACACAAGCCCAACGCCGCCGATCTGGACGTGCTGCCCATCTACCACGACTACACGGTCGGCGATCCGGCAATCACCGTCTGCACCAATTCGCAGTACGACGCGACCGGCGATGGCAACAAGCTCTCGGAGCGGCAATTCGTTCGGTTCACGCCGCCGGCGGATGGTACATATCAATTCACGGCCAAGGGCGACAACAAGTCCGACCCGGACATCGTGCTGTTCGACCGCGGCGAAGTGCACCGGTCGGAACAGGATTCGAGTGCCACCCACGCCGAGCAGGCAAGCTGGGCGCTGACGGGCGGCGATGTCTATGTACTCGAGGTCTACGATTATGCCGCCATGACCAGCGGCGACACGACACGGCGCGGTTGCGTGGACGTGACGATCAACTGAGGAAAGCGGGGGATACCATGAACAGGATAACGACCATTTGCATGCTGGCGGCCCTGGCCGTGGTGACTACGGCCTGCGCCCGCCAGCCCGCGAGCGCGCAAGCGGACACCGGCCCGGCGAGCAAGCTGGAAATCTACCGCAGCCCGGGCAAGCCGGGTGCTCCGGTTGCTTTGCGCTATGCCGTTCAGGGCACGCCGGCCGTGGGCAAGGGGCTGCCCGTGGAGCTGACGCTGATTCCCAACAGTCGGGGCTCCCGGTTGAGCGTGCTGATCACCACCGACCGCGGCCTGAATCTGCAGGACCCGAGCCAGCGCTTTGCCTACGATACGGTGGTGGCCGGCGCACGGTTTACCCATACGGTGAATGTGATGCCGGAATCGGAGGGGCTTTTCTACATCAACGTGTTCGTGACCCTGGAAAACGAGCATGGTTCGCTGGGGCGCACGTTCGCCGTGCCGATCCGCGTGGGCGAAGGGAAAATGCCCAAGGCCGCGCCCGAGGGCAAGACGCAGACCGACCCCGGTGGCGAGCGCGTGGAGGTGATGCCCGCCCGGGAAAGCGGGGGTGACGGGGGCGGCAACCGCCCCATGCAATAGCCCGGCAGGCGCCGGACGGGATCAGGGGCTTTCGCGGCCCCTGACTTTTTTCTTTTCCGGACTTCCCCGCTGGGGCCCCGGGGGCTGTATAATGCCCGACCTTTGCTCTGCCCACTGCCTCCGGACAGTTCCTCCAGTGATCGAAAATCTCAGAAATATCGCCATTATCGCCCATGTCGATCATGGCAAGACCACTCTCGTGGACCAGTTGCTGCGCCAGTCCGGTACCTTTGCCGCGCGCGAGGCCATGCCCGACCGGGTCATGGATTCCAACGACATCGAACGCGAGCGCGGGATTACCATCCTCTCCAAGAATACGGCCATCCGCTGGGGCGAGAATCGCATCAATATTGTCGATACGCCGGGACACGCCGATTTTGGCGGCGAGGTGGAACGCGTGCTCTCGATGGTGGATTCGGTCCTGCTGCTGGTGGATGCCGTGGACGGTCCGATGCCCCAGACCCGCTTCGTCACCCAGAAGGCCTTCGCCCATGGTCTCAAGCCCATCGTGGTCATCAACAAGGTCGATCGCGATGGCGCGCGGCCGTCCTGGGTGCTCGACCAGACCTTCGACCTTTTCGACAATCTCGGCGCCAGCGAAGAGCAGCTCGACTTCCCGGTGATCTACGCCTCCGCGCTCCAGGGCTGGGCAGCCCGGGAACTCGGCGATGCCCGGGAGGACATGACCCCGCTTTTCGAGGCGATCATGCAGCATTGTCCACCGCCTCCCGTGGATCCCGAGGGGCCGCTGCAATTGCAGGTCAGCTCGCTTGATTACTCGAGCTACGTGGGGGCCATCGGCATCGGCCGCATCGCGCGCGGCCGACTGCGCCGCAACATGGCGGTTTCGGTGGTGGATCGTGATGGCAAGGTTCGCCAGGAACGGGTCCTTCAGGTGCTGGGTTTTCTGGGTCTCGACCGTGTCGAAGTCGAGGAGGCGCGGGCCGGCGACATCGTGGCGTTCACCGGGATCGAGCGACCGCGCATCTCGGACACGCTTTGCGATCCCGGCCAGGTCGAAGCGCTGCCGTCCCTGACTGTCGATGAGCCGACCATTTCCATGACTTTCGAAACCAACAGTTCGCCCTTCTGCGGCCAGGACGGCAAGTTTGTCACCAGCCGCCAGGTTCGCGAGCGACTGCAGCGGGAAACCGTGCACAACGTCGCACTCCGGGTGGCGGATACCGGGGACCCGGAAAAATTCCACGTCTCCGGCCGCGGAGAACTGCATCTGTCCATCCTGGTGGAGAACATGCGGCGCGAGGGCTACGAGCTTGCCGTATCGCGTCCCCAGGTCATCATCCGCGAGATCGACGGCGAACGGCAGGAACCGTATGAATCACTGACCCTCGACGTCGAAGAGATTCACCAGGGCGGGGTGATGGAAGCCATTGGCAGCCGGGGCGGTGATCTCACCAACATGGTTCCCGATGGTCGCGGCCGGGTGCGCCTGGACTATGTGATTCCCTCGCGCGGGCTGATCGGTTTCCAGACCGACTTCCGTTCACTGACTTCCGGCACCGGATTGATGCATCACGTGTTTGATCATTACGGCGCCTACAAGCCTGGCAGCTTCGGCAGCCGCAAGAACGGCGTGATGATTGCCAACAGCACGGGCAAGGCCGTGGGCTTTGCGCTGTTCAACCTGCAGGAACGCGGCCAACTGTTCGTCGCCCCCGGCGAGCCTGTCTATGAAGGCCAGGTCATCGGCATTCACGCTCGCGACAATGATCTGACCGTCAATCCGCTCAAGGCCAAGCAGCTCACCAATATCCGCGCCGCGGGCAAGGACGACAATGTCATGCTGACGCCCCCCACCCGGTTGACCCTGGAGCAGGCCATGGAGTTCATCGACGACGACGAACTCATTGAAGTGACGCCCCATCATTTGCGGCTGCGCAAGCGCCATCTCACCGAACAGGACCGCAAGCGCGCCTCCCGCCAGGCGGGCTGAGCCTTCCGGTACCGACCTTTCAGGGCCGGAGGGAACCTCCGGCTCTGCCGCTGTCTGTTAAGGTATGAGTATCCCCGGCAGAGCCACTGGCATGCGCTGGCGGCTCCGCCGTTCCATTACCGGTATCAGTCCGTCAGGAGGCTCCCCAATGAAAATCGGATTCATCGGACTCGGCAACATGGGCGCACCGATGGCCCGCAATCTGGTCGAGGCGGGATTCGACCTCAAGGTATTCAATCGCACGGCGGCACGGGCGAAAGCGCTGGGCGAGGCCGGCGCGGACATCGTTTCGTCGCCGCGCGCGGCCGCCGAGGGCAGTGATCTGGTGCTTACCATGGTGGCGGACGATGCCGCTCTGGAAGCTGTGGTCTTCGCCGACGAAGGCGTCATGGCCGGCCTGGACGCAGGCGCTGCCCATATCTCCATGAGCACTATCAGTGTAGGCCTGGCCGAGCGCCTGACGGCCGAGCACACGGGCGCGGGCCAGGCTTTCGTATCAGCTCCCGTGTTCGGCCGCCCGGATGCCGCCGCGGCCGCCAGGTTGTGGGTGGTGGCCGCCGGGCCGAGCGATGTCATCGAGCGGGCGCGGCCGGTGTTTGACGCTCTGGGGCAGGGCGTGTTTGAACTCGGCGAAACGCCGCTCGTCGCGAATACCGTGAAGCTGGCGGGCAACTACATGATTTCGTCGATGATCGAGTGCTTTTCGGAGGCCTCGACCATGGTGGACAAGGCCGGCGTGGATCCGTCGCGCTTCCTGGACATCGTCAATGGAGCATTGTTCAAGTCGCCGATTTACGAGAATTACGGCAAGCTGATCTGCAGCCAGCGCTTTGAACCGCCCGGTTTCCGATTGCGGCACGGACTCAAGGATACCCGGCTGGTGCTCGAAGCAGCCCGCCAGGTCGAGGCGCCCATGCCGGTCGCCAGTGTCATTCACGACCGTTATCTCTCGGCAATGGCGCGTGGCTGGGGTGACATCGACTGGGCGGGACTGTCCAGGGTCAGCCGCAGCGCCGCGGGTCTTGACTGAGCGGGGCGGGAAAAATCGTTATAATCGCCGGTCCTTTTCCCAATCCCATGCAACCCGAATGACCATGACCTCGGCACCAGACAGCACAACGGACCGCGTGGACAGGCGATTGTCCGTGGCGCCGATGATGGAATGCACGGATCGGCACTTTCGCTATCTGGTGCGCCTGTTGAGCCGGCGGACCCTGCTGTATACGGAAATGGTGCACGCCAACGCAGTGATTCACGGCGATCGTGAGCGCCTGCTGGACTTCGACCCCCTTGAAGGCCCGCTGGCCATCCAGCTCGGCGGCAGCGAGCCGGGGGAGTTGGGCCGGGCCGCGGCCATCGCCGCGGAATGGGGCTATGACGAGGTCAACCTGAATGTCGGTTGCCCGAGTGATCGGGTGAAATCCGGACGTTTCGGAGCGTGTCTGATGGCCGAGCCCGGCCGCGTGGCGGATTGCGTGGCGGCGATGCGCGAGGCGGGTCCGCTGCCCGTGACCGTCAAGACACGAATCGGCATTGACGATATGGACGGATACGATGTGCTCGCCGGTTTCGTCGAGCGTGTCGCGGCCGCCGGATGCAAGAGTTTTGCTGTCCATGCCCGCAAGGCGTGGCTCAAGGGCCTGAGTCCGAAGGCGAACCGGGAAGTGCCGCCATTGCGCCATGATCGCGTGTTCCGCCTGAAACGGGATTTCCCCCATCTGGAAGTCGTGATCAATGGCGGGGTGCGTTCTCTGGCCGAAGCGGCGACGCTGCTTGAATCCGTAGACGGGGTGATGATCGGGCGCGAGGCCTATGCCAATCCCCACATGCTGGCCGCTGCGGATGGCATGATTTTCGGGGACGACCGACCGTCGCCGTCGCGACAGGATGTCCTCCACGCCTACCTGCCCTACGTGCGCCGCCGTCTGGCCGAAGGTGTGCGGCTCCAGCACATCAGCCGTCATCTGCTGGGCCTGTTTTCCGGAATGCCCGGCGCCCGGCGCTGGCGACGGCACCTGAGCGAGAACGCCTGGCGCGAGGACGCGCCAGCGGAACTGCTCGTCGAACATCTGCCGATGCAGGACTCCGTCGCGGCCTGAGGCGGTCCCGTTACGGTTTGCCGGATGCGCCGGGTTTCGCTGACGGGGCGGCCGATTTGTCCTCCTCGCCCGAGTCGACCGGTACGCGGCCGAAGTCATCCGGAATATTGGCCGCGATCCAGGTCAGGGCTGCATAGACTCCGACATTCTGGTCGAGGCCTCCGCGGCTGACTTTGTCCAGCGTATCGTTGGCGGTGTGGTGGTAGTCGAAATAGCTGGTACCGTCCTGGCGCGGCGTGAGAACCGGCATTCCCAGCTTGAGCATCTGCCCGACATCCGCGCCGCCCTCGGAATCGTTCTCGCCGAGCGTGATGCCGAGCGGCTCGAGCACCTTGAGCATGGCGTGCTCCAGTTCCAGCTTGTCGGCCGGCAGGTTGCCGGCCAGTTGCCATACGCGACCGGAGCCGAAGTCGGCCTCCATGCCCAGGACATGTTTCGCCGCCTCCGCTTTGTGGGCCAAAGCATAGGCCTTGCCACCGGAAACTCCGAATTCCTCGTTCGCATACAGAACCACGCGGATTGTCCGTCGCGGTGGTGTCCGCAGGTTGCCGATCAGCCGGGCCGCTTCAGTCACGATGGCCACCCCGGCACCGTCGTCTATGGCGCCGGTGCCCAGGTCCCAGGAATCCAGATGTGCGCCCAGCAGCACGATTTCACTGCTTGCTCCGCGTCCGGGGATCTCCCCCACCACGTTGGCCGACCGGGCCGGTGCGAGATAGCGCGAGGTCAGTTTCATGTGGAGGCTGACCGGACGGCCCGTGGCCAGCTCGCCTTCCAGGAGATCGGCATCCGGGTTGGATAGGGCCGCCGCCGGAATGCGTGGTACACCGCTCTGATATTTGGTGATGCCGGTGTGGGCGAGCCGATTGGTGTCCGTGCCCACCGAGCGGATGACCACGGCGGCCGCGCCCAGCTTGGCGGCTTCGGCCGGACCGTCCACGCGTACCGGGACGGTTTCCCCATAGCCCGAGCCATCCCGCGTCCGGGGCATTCGCTTGTCGAAAAAGACGATCTTGCCGGCAACTTCAGACGCCTTGAGTTTGTGCAACGCGTCCAGGGAGTCCACCGACAGGACCGGTGCGTCGATACCCTCGTCAGGCGTGCCCACGCTGCCGCCCAGCGCGACGGCCGCCAGCGTCTGGGGGTAGGGTTCGGTGACCGAGACCGCGATGTCACCCCGCACCCACTCCGGCACGGTGACCGGTTCGGCGTGCACGTTCTTGAAACCGAGATCGGGAAGGCGCGTCAACGCCCAGGCCACGGCAGCCCTGTCTCCGCTCGATCCGGCCATTCGCGGACCGACTTCCGTGGTCAGCGACCTGACCGTGGCGTAGGCCTCAGTGCCATGCAGGGCCTGGTCGCGCAGGGCGGCGGCCGTGGCCATGACCTCGGCCGGAACGGGATTGTTGGTACCGTTCGGGTCGACCGGCTGCGCGGCATGCGCCGACAGGCTGAAGAGCAGTGCGGCGGCCGCGGATCGCCAGATCAATCGGGACATGGGCTTGGACTCCGTCTGCATGATCGGCGGCCCAGTGTACCCGAAAATTCCGGCGTTGCGAGATGTCAGCGCGCTCCGCCCCGTCGGCCACGAAGATTCCAGAGCACCAGACCGCCGGCAATCGCGATCAACAGCAACTGAAGCCCCAGGCTCTGAAGGTTGGGGTAGATGCCCAGAATATCGATCTTTGGAAAGCTGATCGGGCTGGTCGGCAATTTGCCGGCTTCCTGGAGGGCGGCCACCCCCTTGCCGGCAAATACGACGGCCAGTATGAACATGACAGCCGCGCTGGCCGCAAAGAATTGTTTGAGCGGCAGTCGCAGGCCGAACTTGAAAATCAGCCAGGCAACCACGGCAAGCACTGCGGCGGCGGCGAGGGCGCCGGCGAACACCATCGGCTGGGCCTGGGGCTGAACTTGCAGCCATAAGGCCTGGTAGAACAGCACGGTCTCGAAGACTTCGCGATACACGGCGATGAATGAGACCGCGGCAAGCGACCAGAGTGCCTGTTCGTTGAGAGCAGTACGGATTCGTGTCTGGATGAATTGTTGCCAGCGCCGGGCATTGAGCTTGTTGTGCATCCAGAAGCCCATGTAGAACAGGATGCCTGCGGCGACCAGTGCGGTCAGTCCTTCGGTCACTTCGCGCGCGCTGCCGCCGATTTCGATGAGATATTCGGACACCACCCAGGTCACGCCACCGAGCGCCAGCGCGCCGACCCAGCCCGCGTGCAGGTATTTCATGGCGTCCCGGCGTCCGGTCTTCATCATGAAGGCGGCAATCGCGCCAAGCACCAGGATTGCCTCGAGGCCTTCCCGAGCCAGAATGATCAGGGCGCTGACGAAGGTGACACCTGGAGAGAGCCGGGTTTCGGTGAGGCGCTCGCGAGCCGTCTGGAGTTGTCCGGCAAGCGCGCTCGCCATGCCGGCGATCCGCTCCGGAGGAGCATCGGCGCGCAGTGCCTGGCGATAGTCCATCATGCCCTTTTCGATGCGCATCATGAGGTCGGCGTCCACCGATCGCAACGGGGCTTCCACGAGCTCGTAGCCCTCCAGATAGGCCGCCACGGCCAGATCATAGGCCTGCCGGTGGTGGCCGGCCTGATAGGCCTCCACACTGTCCTGGAGACGGGCGAGTGTGAAGTCGATATGACCACCTGCGCCGGATTGCCGATCAACGGCCTGGGGGTTGCGGCGCAGATAGGCTGTCTCGGCCGCCGCGATCGGACCCAGTTCGTCGGCCAGTTCATCAGGGCTTCGGGTGGTGATCTGTCGCAGACTCAATGGTACCTGCGGCCGGTCGCCACCGGTCCACGCCGCCGCCCCCGACTGCACCTCGTCGGAAGACGGGTAGAGGCTGCCAACATAGAAGGCGAGTGCCCAGCGCTGGCCTTCGTCCAGCCCGGGAAAGGCTGCCATGGCCGTGCCCTGCACGCCCAGGGTGATGGTGTTGTACAGACCGAGCAGGCTGCGCTGGCGGGCGCGTTCGCTGTCATGGAAGTCGATGGGGGAAGGATCCAGGGCGGCCGCACGCGGGCCGTCACCGCGGCCATTGCTTCCATGGCAGGCAGCGCAATGCGCTTCGTACAGTGCCCGCCCGGTGGTGAGGTCCGGAATCCGGCGGGGCACCAGCACGACGTCAAAGTGATCGATCAACGTGGCACGCAGTGCCTGTGTGGCCTGCCGGACTCTTGCCGGATCCGCCCTTGCGGCGATCAGGGTGCGGACCTCCCCGGCCTGGCTGCGGGCCAGCGCCGTCGCGTCACTGGCGGGAAGCGTGTTCGTGAGCGTGACCATGCGCTCGGCGAACTCCTGCATTTCCGCATACTCGGAGGCGCTCTTGATCCGGCCGTTTTCAATGGCATGTGGATAATCCGTGCCAACGTAATCGGCCAGTTGCAACAGATGTTGCACGCTGTCCGTGGCGATGGCGGGTGCGGCAAGCAGCCAA
>JASFQN010000013.1:0-27808 GCA_050115425.1 Gammaproteobacteria bacterium
CAATGGTCTTCGTCAGCCGGTATCGCTGGTGATGGACCAGGCCACGGGCGAACCCCAGCGTGTCATCAGTGAACGCGCTGCCCGCGAGATGCGCAAGATGCTGGAATCGGTGGTCCGCGATGGGGGCACCGGTACCCGGGCCGCCGTGCCCGGTTACCACGTCGCCGGCAAGACCGGCACGGCGCTCAAGGCCGAGAACGGCGGGTATGCCCGGGGCCGGTATACCGCGGTCTTCGCGGGCATGCTGCCCGCCACGAGGCCGCGGCTGGTGTGTGTCGTTGTGATCAATGAACCCAGTCATGGCAAATACTACGGCGGCCTGGTGGCGGCGCCGGTCTTCGCGCACGTCATGGCGGGCGCCATGCGCATTCTCGACATTCCCCCGGACAATCTGGACACGACGGCAGGTACGGTCGTGATCAACGCCGGAGGAGGCGCTCCATGAGCCGGCTTACGCCGCACACGGCCAGTCTGGCACGGCTGCTCGACGGCATCGTGCCGGCCACGGCCTATGGAGCCACGACGGTGTCCGGCGTGGCAGCGGACAGCCGGCGCGTCGAACCGGGATTCGCCTTCCTCGCCTGCCGTGGCCTGCGTTCGCACGGTCTGGATTTTGTCGACGAAGCCTTGCGACGGGGTTGTGGCGTTCTGCTCTGGGAGCCGGTGGAAGGGCGTGGGCCGCCCAAGGTTCCGGAAGACGTGCTCGCGGTAGGGGTGCCCGACCTGGCCAGGCACGCCGGAGACATCGCGGCCCGCTTTCACGGGGATCCCTCGGCATCGCTCAAAGTGGTGGGTATCACCGGCACGAACGGGAAGACATCCTGCGCGTGGTTGACCGCCAGTGCGCTGGCCGCGGCGGGTCAGTCGGCCGGTATCATCGGCACGCTCGGGAGCGGCCTTTTCGGTGCGCTGCGAGCCGGGCGACACACGACGCCCGATGCGGTGAGCATCCAGGAGGAGCTGGCGGCGCAGCGCGATGGGGGTGCCGCTGTCTGCGCGATGGAGGTCAGTTCCCATGCGCTCGAACAAGGGCGTGTCAACGGTGTGCATTTCGCGGTCGGCGCATTCACCAATCTGAGTCGCGATCATCTCGACTACCACGGGAGCATGGCGGCCTACGCCAGGGCAAAGGCTCGCCTGTTCATGGATTTCCGGCCGCCAGCGGCGGTGATCAACGGAGACGATCCCGAGGGGCGCCGATTGCTGGCAGCGCTCGGCGACAGTGACCTGCGCGTGCTGGCCTACAGCCTCGATCCCGACGGACAGGAAGGCCGCGCCGCTCTGCGGGCGGAATCCATCGACCTGCTCGCCGACGGTCTGCGCATGCGTGTCGCCATGGGCGCCGACCGGGCCTTGCTTGAAAGTCGCCTGCTGGGTCGCTTCAACGCGGCCAATCTGCTCGCCGTGTGCGGCATTCTTCTGGCGCTGGGACATTCGCTGGGCGAGGCCTGTCAGTTGTTGGCGGAAGCCGGACCGGTACCGGGCCGCATGGAAGTCGTGGGCGGCGGCAACCTCCCCGTGGTGGTTGTCGACTATGCTCACACGCCGGACGCCCTGGAGAAGGCGCTGACCGCGGCACGCGAACATTGCAGCGGCCGGCTGATTGTCGTGTTCGGCTGCGGTGGCGACCGCGATCGCGGAAAGCGGGCCTTGATGGGCCGGGCCGCCGCCCGTCTTGCCGACCGGGCAATAGTCACCGATGACAATCCGCGTCACGAGGACCCGCAGCGTATCGTCGACGACATATTGCAGGGTATCGCAGGTGGCGATGTGACCGTCGAGCGGGATCGGCCGCGGGCGATTGCTCTTGCCCTGGCCGATGCCACGGTCGGCGATATCGTCCTGGTGGCGGGCAAGGGTCATGAGGATTATCAGATCGTCGGCGACGAACGCCGGCCGTACAGCGACCGGCAGGAAGTGGCGAACTGGCTGGCGCGACAGTCCGCGCGGGGCAATGCCTCCCCGCCCGCAGAAAGGGGACATTGCTGATGCTGCTTTGGCTGAGTGAACACCTGACCCGCTTCTACAGCGGCTTCAATGTCTTCCAGTATCTGACGTTGCGGGCCATTCTCGGCGTGCTCACGGCGCTGATCATCAGTTTCCTGGTCGGACCCTACATGATCCGCCGGTTGACCTTTCACCAGATCGGCCAGAACGTCCGTGAGGACGGCCCGCCGACCCATCTGGCCAAGGCCGGTACACCGACCATGGGCGGTGCATTGATTCTTGTGTCCATTTCAGTGAGTACGCTGCTCTGGGGGGATCTCGGCAATCGGTTTGTCTGGGTGGTGCTGCTCGTGACCCTCGCCTTCGGAGTCATTGGCTGGGTGGATGACTACAAGAAACTGGTCCTCGGGAATTCCCGCGGTCTTTCCGCGCGCAGCAAGTATTTCTGGCAATCGCTGGTCGGATTCGGTGCCGCCTGGTTCCTCTTTCATACGCATCGGAATCCGGCCGAGGTTTCGCTGATTCTTCCGTTCTTCAAGAATGTGGCTGTTCCCCTGGGTGGCTTCTATCTGCTTACCACCTATCTGGTCATAGTCGGCAGCAGCAATGCAGTCAATCTGACGGATGGCCTCGACGGGTTGGCGATCATGCCGGCTGTTCTGGTGGGCGGCGCTCTGGGCGTGTTCGCCTATGTGGCGGGCAATATCAAGTTTGCCGCCTATCTGGGCATCCCCTATATCCCCGGAGCGGGCGAACTGGTGATCTTCAGCGGCGCGCTGATTGGTGCGGGTCTCGGATTCCTGTGGTTCAACGCCTATCCCGCCCAGGTATTCATGGGCGACGTCGGGGCGCTGGCGCTGGGGGCGGGACTGGGTGTGCTCGCCGTGATTGTCCGGCAGGAACTGGTGCTGTTCATCATGGGCGGCGTGTTCGTGCTGGAAACCGTGTCGGTGATCCTGCAAGTGGGCTCCTTCAAGCTGACCGGTCGACGGATATTCCGGATGGCTCCGATTCATCATCATTTCGAGCTCAAGGGCTGGCCCGAGCCGCGGGTGATCGTGCGGTTCTGGATCATTACCGTGATTCTCGTTCTGATCGGATTGTCGACGCTCAAGATTCGCTAGGTGCAGAGGTGGGACTGGCATTGGCAAAACGGGCAACAAGGGCGCTGATCGTGGGGTTGGGTGAAACCGGCCTGTCGAGCGCGCGCTATTTGATCAGCCGCGGCTACCAGGTCGCGGTGACGGACAGCCGTGCCCGGCCGCCCGCGCTTGAGCGCCTGCGCAATGAAGCGCCGAATGTTGCCGCCTTCCTGGGAGAGTTTTCCGCCGATGCCCTGCGCCGCGCCGATATGGTGGTCGTCTCGCCGGGGCTCCCGTCAGATTTGCCCTTTCTCAAGCTGGCCCGTGACATGGATCTGCCTGTCGTGGGTGACGTCGAATTGTTCGCGCGCGAGGTGAATGCGCCGGTGGTGGCCGTGACCGGTTCGAACGGCAAGAGCACCGTGGCCACGCTGGTCGGCCTGATGGGCCAGCGCTCCGGGCGCGCCACGCTGACCGGCGGAAATCTCGGCCCGCCCGCGCTGGATCTGCTGGCCGGCGAACCGGCCGATCTCTACGTCCTGGAATTGTCCAGCTTCCAGCTGGAAATGACCGATTCCCTGCATACAGCCGCGGCCGCCCTGCTCAACATTACGGCGGATCATCTTGATCGGTATCCGGACATGGCGGCCTACGCGGCGGCCAAGGAACGGATCTTCAACAATGCCGAGGTCTGTGTGTTCAATCGCCAGGATCCGGCAGTGGCGGCCGCCGCGCACCGTTGTTCGCGCGCCTGGAGCTTCGGGCTCGACACCCCGCCCGGAGAAAACGATTTCGGTCTCGTCGAACGGCATTCCCGGGCATGGCTCGCTCTGGGCGATCGAGCCCTGATACCCGCGGATGAATTGAAAATCCAGGGTCACCACAACCTCGCCAATGCGCTGGCGGCCCTGGCGCTGGGTCGGGCGGCCGGCCTGGACGAAGCGGCCATGCTTGAGACCCTGCGCGATTTTCGCGGCCTGCCGCACCGGGTTCAGTGGGTTGGTGAAAAGGATGGCGTGCTCTTCATCAACGACTCCAAGGGCACCAACGTCGGGGCGACCGTTGCTGCCGTGGCCGGCATCCGGCGGCCACTGGTGCTGATTGCCGGAGGCGACGCCAAGGGCGCCGATTTCTCGCCGCTGGTCGAGGCGATGGCGGGCCGCGTGCACGATCTGGTTCTCATCGGGCGCGATGCCGGGCGGATTGCGGCAGCCGTTGGCGAGCGGATTCCGGTGCATCACGTCACGGACATGTTCGCGGCTGTGCGTCAGGCGGCCTCGCTGGCACAGCCGGGCGATGCCGTCGTATTGTCCCCCGCCTGCGCCAGTCTGGACATGTACCGCAACTATGCGCATCGCGGAGAAGTGTTCATGGAAGCCGTGCGGGAGGTGATCGAATGATCATCCGGTTTGCACGCAATTTTGCCGGGCTGAACGTCCCGGATTTCCGCGGTCGCGAGAGCGATCCGGTGCTGATCGGGCTGGCGGTGGCGCTGGTCTGCGTCGGGCTCGTGCTGGTCGCCTCGGCATCGGTCTCCACTGCGGACCGCGAACTTGGTCGGCCTTTCTATTATCTCGAGCGCCAGGCGGTCTATGCCGTGGGCGGTCTGATCGCTGCGTCGGTTGTCTATCACATGCCCTTGCGGGTCTGGCAGCGCTCCGGCTTTTCACTGCTGCTGTTCGCCCTTTTTCTGCTCGCGTTGGTGCTGGTGCCGGGAATCGGCCATCAGGTCAATGGCAGCACGCGTTGGCTGGGCCTCGGGATGTTTCGGCTGCAGGTGTCGGAGCCGGCGCGTCTTTGCCTGTTGATGTATCTCGCCGGCTACATCGTGCGCCGCCAGGATGAAGTGCGCTCCACCTTCCGCGGTTTCGTCAAGCCCATGGTCGTCATGGGTGCGGCCTGCCTGCTCTTGCTGTTGGAGCCGGACTTCGGCGCGGCCAGCGTACTGCTGGGCACGGCCATCGCCATGCTCTTCATCGGTGGTGTCAGGCTGCGTGATTTCAGCGTGCTGGTTGGCGGAGTCAGTCTGGCCATGGCCGGGCTGGCGCTGTCCTCGCCCTACCGCGTGGAGCGGCTCACCGCCTTTCTCAATCCCTGGGCCGATCCGTTCAATTCGGGCTTCCAGCTCACCCAGTCATTGATCGCCATCGGTCGCGGTGGCTGGTTCGGCGTCGGTCTCGGCGCCAGCGTACAGAAGCTCTTCTACCTTCCCGAAGCCCACACGGATTTCGTGTTTGCCGTGCTCGGCGAAGAACTTGGCCTGGCCGGTACTGCGGCCCTGATACTCCTTTATATGGCACTGCTCTGGCGTTGCTTCCGGATTGCCCACCGCGCCGCAGGTCGCGGCTACTTTTTCGGCGCCTACCTGGCCTATGGCATCACGGTCTGGCTCGGGCTTCAGGCCTTCATCAACATGGGTGTGAACATGGGGATCCTGCCCACGAAGGGCCTTACCCTGCCCCTGATCAGCTACGGCGGCAGCAGTCTTCTGGCCAGTTGCGTCGGACTCGGTCTGGTACTGCGCGTTGCCCGTGAAGCGGCGCAGCCCGTCGCGGGTGCCGCGCACCTCGGGGAGGCGTCCGCATGAGCACGCTGGGACCCATCCTGATCATGGCCGGCGGCACCGGCGGACATGTTTTCCCCGCGCTCGCCGTGGCGGTGGAATTGCGCCGTGCGGGCCGCGACGTTGTCTGGCTAGGTACCCGCAACGGCCTGGAGGCCCGTGTGGTACCCGCCGCGGGAATCGAAGTGGAATGGTTGACGGTCGGCGGTCTGCGCGGCAAGGGACTGGTCAATTGGCTGTTCGCACCATGGCGTCTCCTCCGCAGCGTCTTTCAGGCCTTCCGGATCGTACGCCGCCTGAAGGTGAGCGCGGTCCTCGGCATGGGGGGCTACGTGAGCGGCCCCGGCGGCCTGGCCGCCTGGCTCTTGCGCCGTCCTCTCGTGATTCACGAACAGAATGCCATCGCCGGCCTGACCAACCGGGTGCTTGCGCATCTGGCGACCGACGTCCTGCAAGCCTTCCCGGGAACCTTCGAGGCGGTGCTGCGCCCACGGACTGTAGGCAACCCCGTTCGGGAGGATATTCTCAGGCTTGAATCGCCCCGCACGCGCATGCACATGCGGACCGGTCCCACCCGGGTTCTGGTGCTGGGGGGCAGCCAGGGCGCCGCCATTCTCAATCGGGTCGTGCCCGAGGCTGCCGCAGAAGTGGCCCTGCCGATCGATATCTGGCACCAGTCCGGCGAACGCAACCTCGATACCACTCGCGCCGCCTATCGTGAGGCAGGCGTGAGCGCGCGCATAGATCCGTTCATTTCCGACATGGCTGAAGCCTACGGCTGGGCAGACATCGTGATCTGCCGTGCCGGGGCACTCACGGTCACGGAACTCGCCACGGCCGGGGTGGGGGCCATCCTGATCCCGTTTCCTGCCGCGGTGGATGACCACCAGACCCTGAACGCGCGCCACCTGTCCGAGAATGGCGCGGCGGTCCTGCTGCCGCAGCGGGAACTTACAGCGGATGCTCTTTGCCGGGTGCTGGACGAGCTGTGTGCCGATCGCATTCGCCTGGTCGCGATGGCCGAGGAGGCCCGTCAGTTGGCCCGCCCCGATGCCACGCGCCTGGTCGCACGGGCGTGCCTGGCCTGCACGGGCGGGGAGGTGGCCGCATGATCGATCGCATGCGCAAGGTCCAGCACATCCACATGGTGGGCATCGGCGGCGCCGGAATGGGCGGCATCGCCGAAGTGCTGCTCAACATCGGTTACGAAATTTCCGGTTCCGATCTGAAGGAAAACGCCGTCACGCGCCATCTTGCGGCGCAGGGGGCACGTATCGGAATCGGCCATGCGCCGGAAAACATCCGTGGTGCGGACGTTGTCGTGGTGTCCACCGCGGTAGGCGCAGAAAATGTCGAAGTCCAGGCTGCACACGAAGCCCGGATTCCCGTTGTGCCGCGCGCCGAAATGCTGGCCGAGCTTATGCGCTTCCGCTTTGGCATAGCCGTGGCCGGCACGCACGGCAAGACAACGACCACCAGCCTGGTGGCCAGCGTACTTGCCGAAGGCGGGCTCGATCCCACCTTCGTCATTGGCGGCCGTCTGAACAGTGCGGGAACCAATGCCCGTCTGGGTGCGGGACGGTACCTGGTGGCCGAGGCGGACGAGTCCGACGCTTCATTCCTGCATCTGTTGCCGATCATGGCCGTGGTGACCAATATTGATGCCGACCATCTGGGCACCTATGCCGGCGACTTCAATCGGCTCAAGCAGACTTTTGTCGAATTCCTGCACCATCTGCCGTTCTATGGTCTCGCGGTACTCTGCATTGACGATCCGGAAGTGCGGGCACTTGCAGCGGACCTCGGACGGCCGGTGATGACCTATGGCCTTGACGCCGATGCCGACGTCCGTGCAGTCAATGTTGTGGCCGATGGCCAGCGGACCTGCTTCACCGTCCAGCGGCCGGGCGGACGGCCGCCACTCGACATCACCCTCAACCTGCCGGGCCGTCACAACGTTCTCAATGCGCTGGCAGCCGTGACCATCGCCCTCGAACTCGATCTGGACGATACAGCCGTACGTCATGCGCTGGAGAAGTTTGCCGGCATCGGCCGCCGCTTCCAGTCCTACGGCGAGATCGAAATTCCAGGTGGGCAGGTCTTGCTGATCGATGATTACGGTCATCATCCGCGGGAACTCTCCGCCACATTGCGGGCCGCGCGCGAGGGTTGGCCCGACCGGCGTCTGGTATTGGCGTTCCAGCCCCATCGCTACAGTCGGACGCACGATCTCATGGATGATTTCGCCGAAGTGCTGGGAGAACCGGATGTGCTGGTACTGACCGAAGTCTACGCGGCGGGCGAGGCACCGATCAGCCATGCCGACGGTCGCACGCTGAGCCGCACCATTCGAAATCGCGGACAGGTGGATCCGATCTTTGTCAGTCGGCTGTCCGATATGCCGGAAGCGCTGGCCAACGTCCTCCGAGACGGCGATCTGCTGCTCACAATGGGCGCGGGCGACATTGGCGGCCTGGCCGCTGAGTTGCCGGGACGTCTCAAGGCGCTGGCCGAGGAGGCAAGAGATGACCGTTGAGTACCGCCTTCCCGCGTGCCGCACGAACAACCCCGAAGACTTCGGGCGCGTGGCCGTTCTGCTGGGCGGCAGCTCGGCCGAGCGCGAGATTTCGCTCAAGAGCGGGGGCGAGGTGCTGGCAGCCCTGCGCCGGCGTGAGGTGGACGCCCACCCGGTGGATCCGCGGGAGGGCCTGCTGGAGAACCTCGAGGCCGACCATTTCGACCGCGTGTTCATCGCCTTGCACGGGCGTGGCGGCGAAGACGGAACGGTGCAGGGTGCGCTGGAATTCCTCGGCCTGCCCTATACCGGCAGCGGTGTCCTGGGCTCGGCATTGAGCATGGACAAGATGCGCACCAAGCAGATCTGGGAGGCCAGCGGAATTCCCACGCCGAACTTCGTGGTGGCCGGTCCGGACTCCGATCCGGCGGCAGTCATCGAACAACTGGGACTGCCCCTGTTCGTCAAGCCGGCGCGGGAGGGGTCCAGCATCGGCATGACCAAGGTCGTGGCGGCCGACGGCCTCGCCGAAGCAATTCGCGAGGCGGCAGTCTTCGACGACTGCGTGCTGGTGGAACGATTCGTGGAAGGCGCTGAGTACACGGCCAGCGTGCTGGGTGACACCGTGCTGCCAATGATTCGGCTCGAGACACCCCGTGATTTCTACGACTACGAGGCAAAGTATTTTTCCGACACCACGCGTTATCACTGCCCCTGCGGTCTGCCGGAGGAACGGGAACGGCAATTGGCGCTCGAGGCCTTGCGGGCCTTCCGCGCCGTGGGTGCTTCCGGCTGGGGTCGGGTGGATTTCATGCTCAGCGGAGACGGGGAGCCGCGTTTCCTGGAGGTCAATACCGTTCCGGGCATGACCGATCACAGCCTGGTTCCGATGTCGGCCCGGGCCGTGGGCGTCAGCTTCGACGAACTGGTCTGGCGCATTCTGGAAACCACCCTCGGCAGACGCGGGCTTTATGGAGCGGTGAAATAGTGGTGCGGCAGGCGAAAAACAGGCGCGCGCCGTACGCATCCCGGCTGCCCCGAATCCAGTTGCGCTGGCTGGCGGCGGCCCTTGGTGCAGTCCTGCTCGTCCTGGCTGCCGGCTGGGGAATTGTTGTGATCGGTCAGGTGCCCGGTCCGGCGCTGACGCGCCTGGTGATCCGCGGCAACCTGAACGAAGTGAACCCGACCCGTCTGCGTGCAATCGCCACGAAATATGCCGGGTCCGGATTCTTCCAGATCGATCTCGCGGGGCTGCGCCAGGCACTGGAGTCCAGGGCCTGGGTGGATGAAGTGCAAGTGCGGCGAATCTGGCCGGATACGCTCGTGATCGAGGTGGCCGAGCAGGTCCCGGTTGCCATCTGGGGGCGTGATGCGTTGTTGAATGGCCGGGGTGAAGTGTTCCATCCGGATCACGTCGAGCACCCCGAGGCGCTGGCGAGCCTGCCTCAGCTGGAGGGCCCGAAGGGAAGTCAGCGCTATCTGCTTGATCGCTACGCCGATATGAACCACCGGTTGGCCGCTCACGGTGTGTCCATCCGGCGTCTGGTGGTAAGTGAGCGCCGCGCCTGGCAACTCTGGCTGACTGACGGCATCCGCGTGCGGCTGGGACGCGGCCAGGCGTCGGCAAGGCTGGTGCGGTTCGCCGACCTTGCGCTCCCGGCGCTGGCGGGTCGTCTGGCCGAAGTGGCTTATGTCGACATGCGCTACACGAATGGCTTCGCGGTGGGCTGGCAGGCTGGAAAAGATGCTCCCGATACGGCGGCTGTGTTCTCGACGCCGGCACACGTGACTTTCAAAGAGGTTGGATCGGATGTCTAGAAAACCGGAACGCAAGATGATCGTGGGCCTGGACATAGGCACGTCCAAGGTTGTCGCGATAGTCGGCGAGCTCAAGCCGGACGGCGTGATCGAGATCGTGGGTCTGGGGTCGCATCCGTCGCGCGGTCTCAAAAAGGGCGTGGTCGTCAACATCGAATCGACGGTGCAGTCCATTCAGCGCGCCGTGGAAGAGGCCGAATTGATGGCCGGCTGCGAGATCCATTCCGTGTATGCAGGCATCGCCGGATCGCACGTGCGCAGTCTCAACTCGCACGGGATCGTGGCGATCCGCGACAAGGAAGTCACGCCTTCCGATGTCGAGCGCGTGATCGATGCGGCCCGGGCGGTGGCGATACCGGCCGATCAGAAGATCCTCCACATCCTGCCGCAGGAATTCATCATCGACGATCAGGACGGCATTCGTGAGCCCATCGGCATGTCCGGCGTACGCCTCGAGGCCAAGGTTCACATGGTGACCGGCGCGCTGAGCGCCGCGCAGAACATCATCAATTGCGTACAGCGCTGCGGCCTGCAGGTCGATGACATCATTCTCGAGCAGTTGGCGTCCAGCTTCGCCGTGCTTACCGAGGACGAGAAGGATCTGGGTGTGTGCCTGGTCGATATCGGCGGCGGCACCACCGATATTGCCGTGTTTACGGAAGGCTCCATTCGTCACACCGCGGTGATTCCGATTGCCGGTGATCAGGTCACCAACGACATCGCGGTGGCCCTGCGCACGCCGACGCATCATGCCGAAGAAATCAAGATTCGTTATGCCTGCGCGCTGTCGCAGCTCGCCAACCCGGACGAAACGATCGAAGTCCCCAGCGTGGGTGACCGGCCGCCGCGCAGGCTCGCCCGGCAGACGCTCGCCGAAGTCGTCGAGCCCCGTTACGAGGAGCTCTACAGCCTGGTGCAGGCGGAATTGCGGCGCAGCGGTTTCGAGGATCTGATCGCCGCCGGCATGGTGATTACGGGTGGCAGCGCCAAGATGGAAGGTGCAGTGGAACTGGCGGAAGAAGTCTTTCACATGCCGGTGCGACTGGGCGTGCCCCAGTACGTCCAGGGCCTCAGCGATGTGGTGCGCAACCCGATCCATTCCACCGGCGTCGGATTGCTGCTGTTCGGCAGCCAGAATCTTCCGCGGCAGGCCGTGGGCGAAGCCCGCAGCAAGGGGGGTATGCGCGACATCTTGGAAAGGATGAAGAGCTGGTTCGAGGGCAACTGGTAACACTGTATTTCTGGATTAAAGTCAAGCGTCAGAGGAGAGGCAGTCATGTTTGAGTTGATGGATGGTTTCAGTCAGAGCGCCGTGATCAAGGTCATCGGCGTGGGCGGCGGCGGCGGCAACGCTGTCAGCCACATGGTTGACACGGGCATCGAGGGCGTCGATTTCATCTGCGCCAATACCGATGCCCAGGCACTCAAGAATCACCATGCGCGCACCGCGTTGCAGATCGGTTGCAACATCACCAAGGGCCTGGGCGCGGGCGCCAACCCGGATATCGGGCGCCAGGCGGCCATGGAGGATCGGGACCGCATCCAGGAGGTGATCGACGGCGCCGACATGCTCTTCATCACTGCCGGCATGGGCGGCGGTACCGGTACGGGGGCCGCGCCGATCGTTGCTCAGGTGGCCAAGGAAATGGGTATCCTCGTGGTGGCGGTGGTGACCCGGCCCTTTCCTTTCGAGGGTTCCAAGCGGATGAGTGTCGCGCAGCACGGCATCGATGAGCTGACCAAGCATGTTGATTCGCTGATCACGATTCCCAACGAAAAGTTGTTGACCGTGCTGGGCAAGGAAACCAGCCTGCTCAACGCATTCAAGTCGGCCAATGACGTCCTATTCGGCGCGGTTCAGGGTATTGCCGAGCTGATAACCCGGCCGGGCTTGATCAACGTCGACTTCGCCGACGTCCGCACGGTGATGTCGGAAATGGGCATGGCGATGATGGGCTCCGGAGTCGCCACCGGTGAAGAGCGGGCCCGCGAGGCCGCCGAAGCTGCCGTGGCCAGCCCCCTGCTGGAGGATGTCAATCTGGCTGGCGCCCACGGCATCCTGGTCAACGTCACGGCCGGTATGGATCTGTCCATCGGCGAATTCCAGGAAGTCGGGGCCACGGTCAAGGAATTCGCCTCCGACGACGCCACGGTGGTGGTGGGCACGGTGATCGATCCCGAAATGAGCGGCGAAGTCCGGGTCACGGTAGTGGCCACCGGCCTGGGGCGCAGCGCGGTCCGGGCGGAACAGCCGACGATGAAGGTGGTCCAGCGCAAGCCCGACGGAGAGGTCAATTACTCCGACCTGGACAAGCCCACGGTGATCCGCAAGAAGGCGGTGGGCGATCAGACCGTCGATCCGGATGCCAATGCCGATTATCTGGACATTCCGGCCTTTCTCCGGCGTCAGGCTGACTGACGCCGGCGATTCGGCCGGGGACTCGCGGGGCGAATGTGACGTGATTAACATTTTCCCTTGAATCAGGGACTTGCGCAGAATTTTACAGATGTGTTACCGTTAGCGGCCGCAGTGTGACACGCTGGCGGGGATTACGCGTCCCCGACCACCACTAGCGAGCTCGCGAACCGGTCCGATTCGTCGGACCGGTACAGACCTGGGGCCCAGGGAAGGAAGAGCAGCCGACAGCGTGGCCGGCGTGCGTCCGAAAGTGCCCGCATTGACGAGGCGGGACGGATCAAGAGATCAGGAAAAGAATGTTAAGACAGCGCACCCTCAAGAACATGATCCGGGCCACTGGCGTCGGACTCCACACCGGCGAAAAGGTCTACATGACGCTGCGGCCCGCGGCCCCCAACACCGGCATCGTTTTCCGACGCGTGGACCTCGATCCCGCGATCGAGATTGCCGCGACCGCCGACAACGTCGGTGACACCCTGCTTTCCACCACGCTGGTCAATGGCGATGTGCGCATCGCCACCGTGGAGCACTTGCTCTCGGCATTCGCCGGCCTGGGAATCGACAATGCCTACGTGGATGTCAGCGCGCCGGAAGTGCCGATCATGGACGGCAGCGCGGGCCCCTTCGTGTTCCTGCTGCAGTCGGCGGGAATCGAGGAGCAGAACGCCGCCAAGCGTTTCATCCGCATCAAGCGTCCGGTGACCGTCGAGCAGGATGACAAGTGGGCCAGGTTTGAACCGTTCGACGGTTTCAAGGTCGGGTTCGAGATCGAATTCGACCACCCGATCTTCAAGAAGCACAGCCAGCAGGCTTCGGTGGATTTCTCCACGACATCGTTCGTCAAGGAAGTCAGCCGCGCACGGACTTTCGGATTCATGCGCGACATCGAGATGCTGCGTGAGCGCAATCTGGCGCTGGGTGGAACGCTGGACAACGCCATCGTTCTGGATGACTACCGCATCCTCAACGAGGACGGTCTGCGTTACGAGGACGAATTCGTCAAGCACAAGATTCTTGACGCGATTGGGGATCTCTATCTTCTGGGGCACAGCCTGATTGGCGCTTTCACCGGCTACAAGTCGGGACATGCGTTGAACAATTCGTTGCTGCGCGCACTGCTGGCCGATACCACGGCGTGGGAAGAGGTCACCTTCGAGGATTTGTCGAAGGCACCGATTTCCTATATGACGCCGGTGCACGTCAGCTGAAAACAGTCTGAGACGGGGCCTGCGGGGCCCCGTCGCTCATTCAGTCGCGGTGACGATTGCCCGAGAGCCGTCGCAGCGCTCCGGCAAGGTCCGGGTCGGACACGGCATCAGCGCACTGTGAGAGAAGTCGGCGGTTGTCGTCGGAAATGTGTCGGGATGGGGCCGGTTTTTCTGCATTTTTGCCGACCGACGGCATGACACGGTTGCGGATGCGTTGCACCACGCGGCCGGTTGCATGTTCTACCGAACGGCTGACGAAGTCGGCTTCGTAGCGGGCCCGGGAGGCCCAGGGTGCAGAATCGAAGAAGAGCGTAAGCTCCGGCCCGTGGCACACGGCGCCGCATAGATGACGAGCGGTATCGTCCGACAGACCGGCGGCAACTGTGCGAGTGAGGGCATCGAATGCCGAAGCCTGCCGGACGATATCCGCCAGGCCGCTATCTTGCATATGCGTGCTCAATGTTGAAAATTTCGATTTGGCCATGTGCTATCGTGGCTGATGTCAGTATGGCAAGCGAAACGCGAGCGGTTGCATGACATGAACATCATGATCTTCACCGGCAGAGGCAAGCCTCGTCAGGTCAACCTGGCGAGTCCGCTCATGCTTTCGCTTGCTTTTGCATCCCTCGTGATGGTGCTCGGGCTGTTTTTTGCCGGCGGGTTTGCCGTTGCCCAGCATTTTATCAGTTCCCAGCCCGGCCGTGATCTCGCCGCGTGGCAGCAGCGGCTGGAGGCTGAGCAGAAGGAGATCGAGAAAGCGCGCCAGGATGCCCAGGACAATGTAAACGCACTGGCCCTGCGCCTTGGCGAGCTCAACGCGCATATCATTCGCCTCGATGCCCTGGGTCAGCGGCTGACCAAGATGGCCGGCCTGGACGAAGGCGAGTTCAATTTCGACGAGGCGCCTGCCCAGGGTGGCCCGGAAACGCCGGACACCGAAGAGACCATGCCGGTTCCGGATTTCGTGAAATCGCTGGATCAGCTTGCCGCACAGATCGAGGATCGCCAGAAACAGCTCACGGTCCTCGAAAATCTGCTGATGAATCGCAATCTGCAGAAACAGGTGATGCCGGCTGGCCGGCCCATCAAACATGGCTGGCTGTCTTCCTATTTCGGCATGCGCACGGATCCTTTCACCGGCCGCATGGCGATGCATGAAGGCATGGATTTTGCCGGCAAGCGCGGCTCCGATGTCATGGCGGTCGCTGCCGGCGTAGTCACCTGGGCCGGACCACGCTATGGGTACGGCAATCTGGTGGAGATCAACCACGGCAACGGCTATGCCACCCGCTACGGGCACAACGAAGAGGTGCTCGTGAAGGTCGGAGATACGGTCAAGAAAGGGCAGGTAATTGCCCACATGGGGTCAACAGGCCGTTCGACCGGGCCGCACGTTCATTTCGAAGTGCTGCACAACGGGCGGCCGGTCAATCCCGCCCGGTACATTCAGGCGGCCCGTTAGCCCTGGCCTGGCTCCCGCCCGGCCGGACAGCCACCCTCCGTCCGTTAGAACCCCAGTCGGAGCCGAATCCGGTCCGTCGGCCGCGGTTTTCATGGCGTCGCGAGCAGCCTGCTGGCCGGATTTTTCGGGCCTCCGGGGCGCCTGCGTGGTATGCTTGCCGCCGCCGCCAAGTACTTGTTCCACTCTGACATGAAGATCTGACTTCCAATGGTAGCCAAACTGATTCGCAAGGTATTCGGCAGCCGCAATGACCGCTTGCTGCGTACCCTTTCGCGCCAGGTGGCGCGTATCAACGCCCTGGAACCCGAGTATCAGGCACTTTCCGACGAAGAACTGCGTGCCAAGACCGAGGAGTTTCGCAAGCGCCATGCGGATGGCGAGACGCTGGACGAGCTCCAGAACGAGGCCTTCGCCGCTGTTCGGGAAGCTGCCCGGCGCAGTCTCGGGATGCGACATTTCGACGTCCAGCTCATCGGCGGCATGGTCCTGCACGCCGGAAAGATTTCCGAAATGCGCACGGGTGAGGGCAAGACTCTGGTCGCCACACTCGCCGCCTATCTCAATGCGATCCCCGGCCGCGGTGTTCACGTAGTCACCGTGAACGACTATCTGGCCGAGCGCGATGCACGCTGGATGGGCAAGATCTATGGTGCCCTGGGTCTGAGTGTCGGCGTCATAAAGAGCGGGCAGGATCCGGAATCCAAGCGTGCGGCCTACAACGCTGACATCACCTACGGTACAAACAACGAATACGGCTTCGACTATCTTCGCGACAACATGGCGTTTCGCATTGAGGACAAGGTCCAGCGTGAACTCGCCTACGCAATCGTTGACGAAGTCGACTCGATCCTGATCGACGAGGCACGTACGCCGCTGATCATTTCAGGTCCGGTGGATGACAATACCGATCTCTATTTGAAGATCGACAAGCTGATACCGAGGCTCGAGGAAAAGGAAGGCGAGGACGACGATGAAGGACCTGGCGACTACACGGTAGACGAGAAACAGAAACAGGTCTATCTGACCGAGCAGGGCCACCAGCGTGTCGAGGAACTGCTGCTGAAGGCCGGTCTGCTGGAGGAAGGCGAGAGTCTCTACGACGCCTCCCATATCAACCTGATGCATCACATCAATGCAGCGCTGCGCGCGCATGCGTTGTACAAGCGGGATGTGGACTACATCGTCAAGGATGGCGAGATCGTGATCGTCGACGAGTTCACGGGCCGCACAATGCCCGGGCGACGCTGGTCGGAGGGCCTGCATCAGGCCATCGAGGCGAAAGAGGGGGTCCGGATCCAGTCGGAGAACCAGACACTGGCCTCCATCACCTTCCAGAATTTTTTCCGGATCTACGAGAAGCTCTCCGGCATGACCGGTACGGCGGATACCGAGGCCTATGAGTTCCAGCAGATCTACGGACTCGAAGTGGTGGTGATTCCGACCAACAAGCCGATGATCCGCAAGGATCTTCCGGATCAGGTCTATCTGACGGCCCGCGAGAAATTCGATGCCATCATCGATGATATTCAGGATTGTCATGAGCGTGGCCAGCCGGTACTCGTGGGTACCACTTCCATCGAGATTTCCGAATATCTGGCCGGCCTGTTGCGCAAGCGCAATGTGCCGCACCAGGTCCTGAACGCGAAGCAGCATGCCCGTGAAGCGGAAGTCGTGGCCCAGGCGGGCCGTCCGGGCAATGTCACCATCGCGACCAACATGGCCGGTCGTGGTACCGATATCGTGCTCGGCGGCAGTGTCGAGGCCGAGCTCGAGGCCGCCGGCGAGGACGAAGTGGCCCGCGAGCGCGTGATGGCGGAACACCGCAAGACCCAGCAGGCTGTTCTGGAGGCCGGCGGGTTGCACATCATTGGCACCGAACGTCATGAGTCCCGTCGTGTCGACAACCAGCTCCGCGGCCGTTCCGGCCGCCAGGGTGATCCCGGCTCCAGCCGTTTCTATCTGTCCCTGGAAGACAGCCTGATGCGAATTTTTGCGTCCGACCGGTTCAAGGGGCTGATGCAGCGTCTTGGCATGGAAGAGGGCGAGGCGATCGAACATCCCTGGGTCACCAAAGCGATCGAGAATGCTCAGCGCAAGGTGGAGGCGCACAACTTCGACATTCGCAAACAGCTGCTGGAATACGATGATGTAGCCAATGATCAGCGCAAGGTCATTTACGAGCAGCGCAACGAATTGATGGCCGAGGAAGATGTCTCGGAGATGATCGAAGCCATCGAAGTGGACGTCGTCAACGACATCATCGATTTCTATGTCCCGCCAGGTACCCTTGAAGAGCAATGGGACGTCGCCGGTCTGACCGAAGCGCTTGAGCGCGAGCTCGCGCTGGCCCTGGATCTTCGCGCCTGGCTCGACAGCGACGACCAGCTGGATGAGCAGGGTCTGCGTGACCGGATTCTGGAGGCCCACCACCAGGCCTACAAGGACAAGGAAACGGCCGTCGGCGAAAAGGTGATGCGGCACTTTGAGAAGGCCGTGACGCTGCAGGTTCTGGACACCCTCTGGAAAGAGCATCTGGCGGCGATGGATTATCTGCGCCAGGGCATTCATCTGCGCGGTTTTGCGCAGAAGGATCCCAAGCAGGAATACAAGCGCGAGGCCTTCGAGATGTTCTCGAGCATGCTGGAGCGGTTCAAATCCGACGTGATTGGCATTCTTGCCAAGGTCCAGGTCCGCGGCGAAGACGACGTGGAAGCCGTTGAGGCACAGCGCCGACGCTCGCCGAAGGGAGTGGAGTATCAGCATGCCGAGGCCCCACAGGCCGGAGCAGCTGCGCCCTCGGGCGGCGACGGCCAGTCTGCCCATGCTGTGCCGGAAACGTTCGTACGTGAGACACCCAAGGTCGGCAGGAACGAACCGTGCCCCTGTGGCTCCGGCAAGAAGTACAAGCACTGCCACGGCAAGCTTGCCTGACAGCGAGGCCGTGAACACCGCGCACGAGCGAGGTCCGCACCGACTGGAGGTCGTTGCCGGTGTCCTGACCGATGAGCAGGGGCGTGTTCTCATCACGCGTCGGCCGGCAGGCAAGCCAATGGCAGGCCGCTGGGAATTTCCAGGCGGCAAACGGAAATCCGGCGAATCCCTGCAGCAAGCGCTGTCTCGCGAACTCACCGAGGAACTGGGCGTGACTCCGATGCGCGCAGAACCGCTCATACGCTTCGCCCACCGGTATCCCGATCGCGCAGTGCAGCTCGACTTTTTCCGGGTTACCGCCTGGGAGGGCCATGCGCGCGGGCTCGAGAATCAGGACCTCGCCTGGGTAGCGCCCGAAGATCTGAATCGCTGGGATATTCTCGAGGCCGACCGTCCCGTGATCCAGGCGCTGCGCCTGCCCGGGCACGTTCTCGTCACCCCCTTCCATCTCACGCCCGAGTTATTGGAGGAGCGTCTGCCACGGATCCTGGCCAATGGTGTGCGGATGGTCCAGTTCCGTGTCGAGGGAGAAGGCGATGCCAGGTGGCTGGCGATGGCCAGGCGTGCGGCCGAATTGTGCGGCGGCAGCGGCGCCCGGCTGATCATCAATGCCGATCCGGCACTTGTCGACCGGGTCGGGGCCCATGGAGTGCATCTCAGCGCACGCCGTCTGATGGACCTTTCCGCCCGTCCGTTACCCGCGTCGCGATGGACGGGGGCCTCCTGTCACAGCGCCGAGGCGCTCCAGCACGCTGTGTCTTTGCAGCTCGACTATGCGTTTCTGGGGCCTGTTCGGGTGACCGAAACGCATCCGGGTGCCGAACCCCTGGGTCTGGATCGATTTGCATCGCTGGTCGCCTCCCTGGCATTGCCGGTCTACGGTATTGGAGGCATGCGCCCCGCCGACGTCGACGAGATAAGGCAACGGGGAGGGCAGGGGATCGCTGCGATTCGCGCCTTCTGGGAGGACGATCCGACAGCGTGACGTGGCTCGGTCAGCCGCGATGCCCGAAGTCGTCCTCGCCACCGCCATCGTCAACGACTGGCATCGGTTCTCCGGGAATGGCGCGCTCCCCGCCGACCCAGGCGCCGAGATCAAGCAGGCGACAGCGCTCGCTGCAGAATGGTCGAAAGGGGAACTGCTCGTCCCAGGTAACCTTCTGGCCGCAGGTCGGGCAGGCAACCTCAATGGTCCCGGGTTTGTCGCTCATGCCGGGCCTCCTCCGGTTTCACAATTGGCAGCAGGCCAGTTCAAAGGGAATGTCGCGCATTGTCTGACGTGGACGTTCGTCGGTCTCTGGGCGCTCCATGAAGCGAATCGTCAGCCTATGGCGGCCGCCACTGATCTCCGGAAACACACCCAGCGAGGGTGCAACCCAGACTCGCAGCAGTTGAGCGCCAGCGCCCGTGCCCAGGGATTGCTGGAACAGACCGTCCTCGGCGACGTGGCGACCGGGCATCGCGCTTTCGCGTACCAGCATCAGAATCAGCCGAATGGCGCGCTGCATGGGATCGAGGTGACTCAGCCAGCCCTTGATGTCCCGGGCACGATCCGCGAACGGTCGCTGCAGCCACTGCTGGTAGCCGGGAAGATCGAAGCCGCAGCTGCCCCCGGGAATCGTCGCCCGGTTTCGGAGCATGAGAAGGAATTCGCTGTGCTTGAGGCTGCCACTGACGGGTGAGCCTCCGGCAGACAATCGGGCGCTGACTTCCTCAAGACTTTCCAGCACATTGCCAAGCCGACGCGTGTCGATATCGTCGCGGCTTCTCAGTCGCGAAAGCGTGCCGGCATTGCGATCGAGTTCCTTGAGCAGGTCGCTGCGCACATCGATCCGAGTAATGATCTCGATGATGTCCAGCAGGGTATTCAGCGCTGCCCGAGTGTCCCATTCCGTGGACTGACCGGCATGATGGCCAATCTGCTGAAACAGGAATTCCAGGCGCATGAACGTCCGCATCCGTTCGCTGAGCGGTTGCTCATAGACCGGCCGATCTTCGGCACGCTCCGACTTCCTTGCAGGGCTGGACTGGCTCGCTTCCATGCGACTATTGTCCAGCACTGGGCGGCTTCGGGCAATCAGGAACGCTGTCCGGCCTTGGTGGCAAGCTGCCGATACTTGCGGTCGAGTTTGTGCACGGCCGCATCGAGGGCTTCAGGAGTCGAGTCGTTGACGATGATATCGTCCGCCACGGCCAGCCGCTGTTCACGGTCTGCCTGAGCGTCCAGGATCCGATCGGCCGAGTCCGCAGAAATGCCGTCGCGCCGGATGAGTCGTTCGCGTTGGGTGGCAACCGGGGAGTCAATGACCAGAATACGGTCGACCATGTGTGTCAGTTGGCGTTCGACCAACAACGGGATGACTGCAACGGTGTAGGGTCCCGGAGCGGAATCGAGGCGTTGGCGCATCTCATCGAGTATCAGCGGGTGAAGGATCGATTCGACGCCGGCGCGCAGCGCTTCGTCGGCAAACATCCGCTCGCGCAGCGCGGCGCGGTCGAGTCCACCCTGCCGGTCAAGAATCTCCCGGCCCGCGACTGCGGCCAGCCGTTCAAGGGCGGGTTGCCCCGGCTCCACGACCTCGCGGGCAATCCGGTCGGCGTCCACGATGGTGATACCCAGCGAGGCGAAAGCCCTTGCGGCAGTCGACTTTCCACTGGCAATTCCGCCGGTGAGGCCAATGCGCAGGGGAGTCCTTTCCTGATCGTCTCCGGTCATGTGCTCAACGCAGACCCGCGAAATGCAGATAGCCGCGCAGGATCGGCTCTCCCCAAAGGAGGCTGATCCATCCGGCAGCGGCGAGGAACGGGCCGAACGGAATGGGATTGCCACGCTGGTGGCGTCGCGCCGCCATCCACGCCACAGCCACAATCAGGCCCACCGCGGCGGACAATACAATGACCAGCGGCAGGTATTTCCAGCCCAGCCAGGCGCCGAGCGCCGCGAGAAGTTTGAAGTCCCCGTAGCCCATGCCTTCCTTTCCGGTCGCCAGGCGAAAGGCGTGAAATATCAGCCACAGAGTCAGGTAGCCGGCCAGAGCGCCAATAATCGCGGTAGCCGGCGATATCGGCCATGCCGGGGAGAGCGAGAGTGGTCGGTAGAGTAGCGACAGTGCCAGGCCCAGCCACAGTAGTGGAAGCGTGATGACGTCCGGCAGCAATTGGTGGTCGAGGTCTATACCCGCCAGCGCGATCAGGGCCCATGTCAGAGCCAGGCCACCGGCCGCCTGCCACCCGAAGCCGAAATGCCAGGCGACCGCGGCCGATGCGAGTCCGGCGAGCAGTTCGACCGCGGGGTAGCGCAGTGAAATGGGCGCCCGGCAGTTGGCGCAGCGACCGCGCAGCAGGAGGTAGCTCAAGACCGGAATGTTCTGCCAGGCCTTGATCGCGGCGCCGCAATGCGGGCAACGCGAGCCGGGCGCCACCAGATTGAAGGTTTCCCGGGGCGCCACCGCGTCTTCGGACTGCTGTCCGCCCAGCATTTCCCGGCATTGGGATTTCCACTCGCGCTCGAGCATGATCGGCAGTCGATGGATGACAACATTGAGAAAGCTTCCGACGATCAATCCCAGTACCAGGCAGACCAGGGTGAAGCTCAGAGGGCTCTGTTGCAGAAGGGCAAAAAGGTGCATGCGGAAGGCGACTCCGTTGATGCGTGAAGATCGGAAACCGGCAAGGCTCCCGGCCGGGATCTCAGACGACGGAACCCAGCTTGAAGATGGGCAGATACATGGCGATGACCAGTCCGCCGACGAGCACACCCAGCACGGCCATGATCAGAGGTTCAAGCAGGCTGCTGAGACCGTCCACGGCCGCATCCACTTCTTCCTCGAAGAAGTCCGCCACTTTCTCGGCCATGTGATCGATGGAGCCGGCCTCTTCGCCGATGGCGATCATCTGGGTGACCATGTTCGGAAACAGGTCGGTCTGGAGCATGGCCAGGTTCAACTGCTGCCCCGTCGACACCTGGTCGCGCATCCTGCGCACGCCCTGTTCATAGAGCAGGTTGCCGGTAGCACCGGCCACGGAGTCCAGGGCCTCGACCAGGGGCACGCCGGCGGCGAACATCGTGGCCAGCGTTCGCGCATAGCGGGCCACGGCGGATTTCATCATGATCGGGCCTATGACTGGGAATTTCAGGATCATGCGGTCCAGAAAAAAGCGGAATCTTGGCGAGCGTTTCTTGGCCGTGACAAACGCCGCAATCACCGCGATGACACCCATTGCCAGCAGCAGGCCATGTGTTCTGACAAACAGTGAAAGGTTGATCACCATCTGGGTGAAGGCCGGCAGAGCAGCACCAAAACCCGCAAATAGAGACTGGAATTGCGGTATGACAAAAACCAGCAGTATTACTGTGACGACGATGGCCACCACGAGAACGGCAGCAGGATAAAACAGGGCCTTCTTGATCTTTTTCTTGATCGCCTCGGTTTTTTCCTTGTAGGTAGCGATTTTGTCCAGCAGGACTTCCAGTGCGCCGGCCTGTTCACCCGCGGCGACCAGGTTGACGAACAGGTCGTCGAAATAATCGGGATGTTTGGCCAGCGATTCGGCCAGGTTGGAGCCGCTTTCTACGCTGGCCTTGACGCCCATGATGAGGTCGCGCATGCGGGGATTTTCGTGACCCTTGCCGATGATATCGAAACTTTGCACCAGCGGGACGCCAGCGGTCATCATGGTGGCCATCTGGCGGCTGAACACGGCGATGTCGCCGGTGGTGATCTTCTTGCCGGCGGATTTGGCGAAAAGCGTGCTTTCCTTTTTGACCTTGAGCGGGATCACGCCCTGGCGGCGCAGCTCCTGCTTGATGGCCACCTCGCTGGTGCCGCTGGTCCGGCCCTTGACGCGGTTGCCCTTCTGGTCGGTGCCCTCCCAGCGGAAGCTGACGGGTTTTACTGCGGTCTGTGCCATGGAGATACCGTAATATTCAGTCTGTTACGTGTGGTGGCTCAATCGGTCGTGACGCGGTTGATTTCTTCCAGGCTCGTGACTCCCTGCTTGGCCTTCTCCAGGCCCGACTTGCGCAGATCCCAGATGCCTTCCTTTGCGGCCTGGTCGGCGATCATCATGGCGTTCCCACCTTCCATGATGACACGGCCCATGGCCTCCGAAACCGGCATGACCTGGTAGATGCCGGTCCGGCCCTTGTAGCCCTCGGTGCACTGGTCGCAGCCGACCGGGCCAAAGAGCTTGAGTCCGCCATCGATCTCCTCTTCGGTATAGCCTTCCTTGAGGAGCGCTTCCTTGGGAATATCCACGGGCTTCTTGCAACTCGTGCAAAGCCGGCGGGCCAGGCGCTGGGCGATGATCAGGTTGACCGAGGTTGCGATGGCGTAGGGTGCCACGCCCATGTCCACAAGCCGCGTGAGTGTCTTCGGTGCGTCGTTGGTATGCAGGGTGGACAGCACAAGGTGTCCCGTCTGCGCGGCCTTTATGGCGATCTCCGCGGTTTCCAGGTCGCGGATCTCGCCGACCAGAATGATATCGGGATCCTGCCGGAGAAACGCTTTCAGGGCGGACGCAAAGGTCAGCCCCACCTTGGGGTGAACGTTGACCTGGTTCACGCCGGGGAGCTGGATTTCAGCGGGATCCTCGGCGGTCGATATGTTGCGTTCCGCCGTGTTCAGGATGTTCACGCCGGTGTAGAGCGATACGGTCTTGCCGCTGCCTGTCGGGCCGGTTACCAGGATCATTCCGTAGGGGCGGTTGAGCGCCTCCATGTACAGTTCTTTCTGGAATGGCTCGTAGCCCAGCGCGTCGATACCCAGTTGGGCGCTGCTGGGATCGAGAATACGCATCACGATCTTTTCGCCGAACAGCGTGGGGCATGTACTGACACGAAAATCGATGGCCCGGGTTCTGGACAGCTTCATCTTGATACGGCCATCCTGGGGAATGCGGCGTTCCGAGATGTCCAGACGGGCCATGACCTTGAGCCGGGCCGCGATCTTGGTCGCCAGGGCGACGGGTGGCTGAGCAACTTCGCGCAGCATCCCGTCCTGGCGCAGCCGGACGCGGTAGAATTTTTCGTAGGGCTCGAAATGGATATCCGACGCCCCCTTCTTGATGGCGTCCAGGAGCACCTTGTTCACGAAGCGCACGACCGGGGCGTCTTCGATATCCTCGCTCGAGACATCGTCCGCAGCTTCCTCCTCGCCCGAACTGATGTCGAGGTTGTCCAGGTCCTCGTCGGCCAGTGCGTCCATCGTCGTGTCCATGGCCTCGAGCGCCTGCTCGATGGCCTTGGTGAGCTTGTCCTCCTCGACGACTACAGGTTCGACGATGGCGCTCGTGTGGAACTTGACCTCGTCGAGCGCCTGCAGGTTGGTGGGATCCGACACGCCCAGGAACAGTCGCTTGCCCCGGCGAAAAAGTGGTAGAACGTGGTGCCGGCGGATGAGTTTCTCGTCCACATCCTTGATCGGCGCCTGACTCAGGTCCATGGCGGCGAGATCGACCATGGGCACGCCAAACTCCTCGGCGGCCAGACTGGCCACCGCCTGGGATTTCACCAGCTTTTTCTCCACGAGATGGGAGACCAGAGGCACCTTGGCCTTGAGGGCCGCCTGATGGGCCTCCTGGGCCGCGGATTCGTCAAGCAGGCCATCCATGACGAGGCGCCGCGCCAACCCGCCCAGATTGGTTCTCACGTTGGGTGCGGACATCGAATTACTCCATGGCCATATGCAGGGCGACCGCCCTCGCCGCGGGGCAAGCGGGGCTTCGGCGGGCGGTGGTCCCGGTTGTTAGGTCTGTTCGAATTCTGCGCCACATCGGCTTTCCGCGTGGGTGGCGTTGGCCGACTTCGGATGCCTTTCCCGAGTCGAGCTTTCTTCGAGCCTATCCAAGTTTAGACGTTGTCGGAAGTATTGTTCATAAATACACGTTTTTTGAGCCCGGTCAAGGGAATGGGCGATGCGGTGAGACCGGCGTCACAACCGCCAGAGATGATAGCCCAGCCGTTCCACGCCGCCGGCGTCCAGGGCCGATTTCACGTCCACCACGACTGCGCCCGGCCTCCCGCTGCGCAGCAGGTCGTCGAGCGGGCGGTCCAGATACTCCCGGTGGGGGACGGCCAGAATCAGACCCTGCGCCGCCGGGAGGGCCTCCCAAGGCACGAGGTGAATACCGCATTCCCGCTCCGCCGCGGCATTCTCCACTCGCGGATCGTGCACTGCAACATTCACGCCGTAGCTCTCCAGCTCCGTGGCGATCTCGGCGACACGCGTATTGCGTGCATCGTCGCAATTTTCCTTGAAGGCGAGACCGAGAATGTTGACCTGTGCGCCGCGAATCTGGGTCTCGTTGGCAATCATCCGCTTGACCGTCTGCTCGGCGATGTATTTGCCCATGCCGTCATTGATGCGTCGGCCGGCCAGAATGACCTGTGGGTGGTAGCCGAGTGTCTCGGCCTTGTGTGTCAGGTAATACGGATCCACGCCGATGCAGTGGCCTCCGACCAGGCCCGGCCGGAAAGGCAGGAAATTCCATTTGGTTCCGGCCGCTTCGAGTACCTGGGCGGTATCCAGGCCCAGCATATTGAAGATCACCGCAAGTTCGTTCATCAGGGCAATGTTGAGGTCGCGCTGAGTATTTTCGATAACCTTGGCTGCCTCGGCTACGCGGATGCTTGGAGCGATATGTACGCCGGCGGGGACAATCTCGCGGTAGAGCGCAGCCACCCGTTTCGCGGTTTCAGGCGTATCACCAGAGACCACCTTGACCACAGATTCGAGGCTATGGAGTTCGTCGCCTGGATTGATGCGTTCAGGCGAGTAGGCCACCGAAAAATCCTTTTTCCAGGTCAGGCCTGATTGGCGCTCCAAAATCGGGATGCAGACTTCCTCGGTTGCTCCAGGGAAGACCGTGGATTCGAAGATCACTGTTGAATCAGTGCCGAGGGCGTGGGCTGCGGTGTGCGTAGCCGTTTCCAAGGCAGTAAGGTCCGGTCGTTTGTTTCCATCCACGGGCGTCGGGACGGCAATGCAAAGAGTATTGCAATCTTGGAGCGCTCGCGGATCTCCAGTGAGCTCGAGGCTTTTACCACGCGGCACGAGATTCCGACCGCTAGAAAGCTTGTCAGGATCAGTGTCGAAGCCGACTACTTCGTGGACCCGGCTGAAGTGAAAAGCGAGCGGAAAACCCACATATCCCAATCCAATCACGCCAATCTTCACGGTTACGCATCTCCTCCGGCTGCGGACTTGTCAAACCGCCAGAAACTAGCCAGATCACGCCCTAGCAGCTTGCCCAGTAGCTCAACATCTTCTTCATAGAAAAACTGGATTCGTTCACGTAATTCCGGTGACAGAGCCTGGGAAGGCTGAGGCGGCTTACCGCCGCCTTGAGTGTGTTCCCCTCGTTGGGAGAGTCCACGCGCCCTGCGAATCCTATTCGTGGCCCAGCCAGACAGAGCCGAATCACGGATGGCGCGAAATAAGGCGGGAGAAAGTCGCTTGATCCAGGTACCAGCGAAGGCAAGCCCGAGTGCCGATCCTGAGCGGATTGATCGGTTGACTCGCTCAGCTGTATTGAGAAATGAAAATCCTGGATCAATATTCAAGAATTGGCAGACGGTCCTAAGCGCGCGCCCCGGGTGGCACGCGAACTCTTCGTTGATCAACACAAGAATATTGTCTCTCGGAAAGAATTGCAGATAGCGTCTGATATTTTCGTAATAGAGTCCGGATTGTCGCAGCCATATCTGACGATTCACCTCAGCGTCAAAAAATGCCTTTTCGAAATCCATGTTTATCGGCAAATTGTGCCTTTCATGCCAGTAGTGGGAAAGGGCCCGATTCACTGGCTCCCTCAGCGAAAGGATGAAGCGCGTTTCAGGCCCCAGTGTTTCGCGGATCAATCCAGGTGCTGCTGGGTCGGCGAGATAATCTGCGGTTTTTTCACCTACGCATCGTTGTGTCATGCCATCGGCGAAGAGGCTTTCATACCATTCGATGCCTCGGCCCCAGTGGACTCTCCCCTCTGTCTTAGAGATATCGAAAAAATGGATATCACCGGCAGAATACGATTGCCCTAGGGACGCCAGATACACATCCGGATGTTGGCCGACCATACGCGCAAGATATGTAGTCCCGCAGCGCGGTGCGCCGGCAATGACAAAGTTTGGCAGGCAATGCTTCATTCTTTGACGACCTGGGGCTTAATACAGGTGCCTGATTAATAGTCTTGTGATGGGACCGATGGCTGTTTTCGGCAACATCTTCACAAAACTCGCGAGGATTCTTGATGGCCCCCGCGCGACGGATTGGGTGCCATACTGATAGATAGGCGTCTGAATGCTTCCCCAGCGTGCCTTGAATGCCATCAAACCGGAATGACTGGCCGGGCTCCCGCCGAGGCAGACTTCCTGGCAGCCGCTCTCGCCGGCATGAACCAGTAATTCCCGCAGCAGTCGATCCCCGGCTCCCAGTCTCCTTCCTTCGGTTGTTGTGCCGGGTACCGCATAATGCAGGTGATGGGGATCCCGCAAATACAGGCATCCGCTCAGCGGTGTTCCGCGATGGTAGATGCACAAAATGCCGGCGTCCAGTTGCTCGAGGATGGCTGCGTAATAGTCTTGCCTGGGAAGTGGCAACCCAATCCTGCGGCGAGTTGCATACAGTATGTAATACAGATCTGTCAAAAGATTCTGTCCCCCGAAGTTCACGGCAAGTCCCGCTTTGAAGCTCTTCCGTATCCCCCGTCGCGTAAGTGGGGGAAGCTTGGCAATCATGGCCTCAATGTCACAGGAACCCAACGGAATTCGCGAGTCAAATTCCATGGGTTCAGTTGGCGTATCGGTCCGAGGTTTGCAAGGCGTCCTGATATTGAGAAGCGCTGCGTTACGAGCGCACCAAATATTG
>JASFQN010000014.1:0-26462 GCA_050115425.1 Gammaproteobacteria bacterium
CATCGCGGATCGCTATCGCCAACTGGTGGATGATGCGGATGTTGTCACACTTGACCACGTCGGCCATTACCCGCAATGGGAAGATCCCGCCGCCGTGGTCAGAGCCCTGGTGGAGTTGCACGAAACCGCCCTCCCGATCCCGGCATGAAAAAAGCCGGCGCCGCGGGGCGCCGGCCTTTCCGTCGATCTGGCGGTCTCTGTCGGAATCAGAGATTGTCGCTGCGGTCGATGAATGCCGCGATGTTCTTCTTCAGTTGCGCCAGTGACGGCTCGTTGAGATAGACCATGTGGCCCGATGGATAATAGGTCAGGGTGATATGGTCGCGCAGTGAAGGCTCCAGCCCTAGATGATCCATCGTGTACTCCGTGGCGAAGAACGGCGTGGCCAGATCATAGTAGCCGTTTGCCACGAAGAGTTGCAGGTGGGTATTTGTGCTCATCGCCTTGCGCAGATCCTCGGCGACATTGACATAACCACGGTGCCCCTTCACTTCCCAGTTCCAGTTGCGATTGACCTTGCCGCTGAGAATTTCGTATTCCCGGTTCTCGTCGAACTTGAGCTCTCCGTGCAGGTACTTGTTCATCACTGCCGTATACGGTCCCATGATCGCCGTGTAGCTGGGATCGTGTTCGAACATTTCGCCCGCCGCATCATGATCGATACCCAGGTAGCGGCTGTCCAGGCGCCCGACGGTGCGGCGTTGGTCTCGCAACAACTCCTTGGTGAAGCGGAAGATGTTGACCCGAAGGTTGGATTTCTTGATGTAGTCCGCGCTCAAGCCGGTGAAATGCGCCAGCTTCTCCGCCACCGCATTGCGCTCGGCATCACCCAGCTTCGATCCCTTCATCAGAGCCTGCGCATATTCGCCGGCTGCGAAATCACGCGCCTGCTGCAGAAAAGCCTCGAGATCCTTGGGCCTGGGTTGAATCGCCTTGTGATACCACGCGGTGGCGGCATAGGTAGGCAAATAGGTGATATAGGCCAGATCGTTGCCGGTCTCGAAACTCGCTGTCTCGAAATTGAGGATGGACGAGATCAGAATCACGCCATTGAAGTACATGCCCTTGTTGGCCTGCATGTAGTTGACCAGCGCGGCGGCGCGGGTCGTTCCATAGCTCTCGCCGGCGAGATACTTGGGCGAGTTCCAGCGCTTCGCGCGAGTCGTGTACAGACGGACAAACTCGCCCACCGACTTGACGTCCTCTTCGACACCCTGGAAGTCCTTGGGCTTGGCATCGCCCAAGGCACGGCTGTAACCCGTGCCCACGGGATCGATGAAGACAATGTCGGTCTTGTCCAGGATGCTGTAGGCGTTGTCCTCAAGCTTGTAGGGCGCCGCAGGTGGCTGGATGCCATCCTTGAAACTCACCCGCCGGGGACCCAGCGCTCCCATCTGCAACCAGACGGCCGAGGAGCCCGGACCACCGTTGAAGGCGAAGGTGATCGGGCGCTTGTCGGTGTTGTCCACGCCGTCCCGGGTATAGGCAACGTAGAAGATACTGGCGGTGGGCTGACCCTTGTCGTCTCGCAGAAACAGCGTGCCTGCGGTCGCCGTGTAGCGGATCGTGTGGCCGTCGATGCGGGCCGTATGATGGGTCACCGAAGTCTGTTCGACCGGCTTTTCCGCAGCCTTCTCGGTCTTGGTCGCGGTCGCGTCGGCGGCAAATGTGGCGCCTGCCGGCACCAGCGTAGCTGCCAGCAGCAGCAGAGCTATCAGTCGGTTCACGTGGCGTCTCCCTTTTTCGGGTTCGGTAGTTAAAGTGTCAGCCGGGACAGGTCCGCGGCGGGTACGGGGAATTCGGGCAATTCTGGAAATGGACCGCGCCGGGCCCGGGGAGTTCCACGGGCAAGCCAGGGTCAACGCCCTCCCTGGCGCCGATTGGCCACCCCGTGCGGAACGTGGCCGGTGGCCACACTGCCCGCCGCGAGTTCGCAGTGGCCCTGCTGATCATCGAAAAAGACATCCGCCCCGAAGGCTTTGAGAAATGCAGTCTTTTCCATCCCGCCCAGGAACAATGCTTCATCAATTCGAATATTCCACGCCCGCAAGGTGCGGATAACGCGTTCATGCGCCGGCGCTGAACGGGCCGTGACGAGTGCCGTGCGGATTGGCGAGGCATCGGCGGGAAAGTCCGCCTGAATTGCATGCAGCGCGGCCAGGAAATCCTTGAACGGGCCTCCCGAGAGGGGCACCCCCGCCGAGGTCCGCTCGCTTTGCGCGAATGCTTCCAGACCCTGCTCCTTGAAAATGCGTTCGGCCTCATCCGAAAAGAGCACCGCATCCCCGTCGAAGGCGATGCGGATTTCGTCGGTGCCGCTGTCCTGTACCCTGCTCGGCACCAGTGTGGCAGCAGCATAGCCGGCATCCAGGGCGGCGACCACGTCGTTCGGATCCGCGGAAAGAAACAGGTCCGCACCAAATGGCTCCACGTACCTGTACGGTGAGGCTCCATTGGTGAATGCCGCGCGAGTGATGGACAGCCCGTAGTGCTCGATCGAGTTGAACACGCGCAGACCGGTGTCGGCGCTATTGTGCGAGAGCAGGATGATTTCCACCCGCCGCCGACCGTCGTCGTTCAACCGCAGGAGTTTGCGAACCAGGGCAAACGCGACACCGGGTTCAAGCACGTCGTTCTCGTGTTCGATCTGGTAGCGTGAGTAGGCCTCCACACCCTCCTGCTCGAAGACGCGATGACTCTCTTCGAGGTCGAACAGTGTTCGCGAGGAAAGGGCCACGACCAGTTGTTCGTCCAGTCTTTCCGGCATTCCACAAGTCCTCAGCCGCCAATTCCGGGAACGTCTCCGGTGCCGCGCGGTCAATATTCAGGCAGACGGTGCCTGCCACCGGTTCGCCGCCGATTGAGCGGCGTCGAAGCCTAGTGTACCGTCAACGCCTGACCGATCAATGCGCCAGCGGGAAGGTCCCCTGGCGCACAATCTGGAGAACGTGTGATGCGCAATCCCATTCGCAGCGGCAATCCGGTATTCAGGACGGGCGCCTTCAGCGGCCAGGCGGTCATCGGCGCCGGTGGCGCGATGACCATGCGTGGCACCGTCAACCGAGCCATCATCCTGCTCGTGCTGCTTCTGATCTCCGCCGGCTGGTGTTGGAATGTATTCCTCGGTGCCCAGGGCCCGCAGGCCCTCACCCCCTACCTGATCGGCGGCGTCATCGGCGGGCTGGTGTTTGCCCTGGCCAGCATCTTCAAGCCGCAGTGGACACCGGTCACCGCCCCGCTTTACGCCATCTGCGAAGGCCTGGTGCTGGGCGGCTTGTCCGGCATTTTCGAAATGCAGTATCCGGGCATCGTGCTGCAGGCCGTGGGGCTGACGCTGGGCACGGCGCTGGCCATGCTGGTGCTGTACCGCTCAGGCGTCATCAGGGTGACCCACAAGTTCCGCATGGGTGTGATGGCGGCCACCGGCGGGATTTTTCTTTTCTACCTGGCCAGCATGCTGCTGGGCTTCTTCGGGGTGAACATGTCGGTGGTCTGGGGCGGAGGCCCGATCGGCATCGGCATCAGCCTCGTCGTGGTCACCGTGGCCGCCCTCAACCTGGTGCTCGACTTCGACCTGATCGATCGCGGTGTCAGCCAGGGCATGCCCAAGTACGGAGAGTGGTACGGCGCCTTCGCACTCATGGTCACCCTGGTCTGGCTGTACCTGGAGATGCTGCGCCTCCTCGCACGCCTGCGCGAGTGACCTGCGGATCATGGCCCGGTCTTCAGGCCGGGCTGCAACCACGCAGGAGCATGGTGACCGCATTGTCCACGTACGCCTCGATGGTCTTCTCGTCCACCCGACGCTCCAGGCCGATCAGGGCGCGCAATCGCAGATGGCCGCCCAGCATTGAAAGGAACTGTTCGGCGGTAATGCGTGGATCTTCCACCTTGAGCACGCCGGCTTTCGACTGGCGCTCCAGATAGTCGGCAACGGTTCCCACCACCGTATTGGGACCGGTCCGGTAGTAGAGTTCCGCAAGTTCGGGCAGTCGCTGGGCCTCACTGAGAATGACCCGGTAAAGTGCCAGAGTGTCCGGAACCAGCATGGTTTTCAGAAAACTCGTTGCCAGGGCCCGCAGCGCGGTCTCGGGCGGTGCATTCACAGCGCCGTCCTGGCAGAGCGGTCCCAACAGGTTGCGGCAGGTGCTCCGGATAATCGCCGCGAAAAGATCTTCCTTGGAACCGAAATGATTGTAGACCGTCTGCTTGGAAACGCCGGCGCGAGTGGCGATGGCGTCCATGCTCGCGGCATCGTAGCCGGTCTCCAGAAAGACCTGGCGGGCCGCCTCGACGATGGCGTCATGCTTGGCGCTGCGCTTGCCTGCGACTTCAGCTTCCTGCGGCGTCATTACTTTCCTCCGAATTGACCCGAGCACCTCCGGCCACGGACAGGCCAAGCGCCTTCGCGGTGAGTTCGCCCACGGCAGCCTTGAGGCTGTACGCGGCAACCACCTCATCGTGACGGGAGCTGACCTGATCCACCTGGGCGTTGAGGAGTTCCTGTTCGGCATCGAGCACATCCAGCAGCGTGCGTTCCCCCACACGCTGTTCGGCCCGGACGCCGTCGAATGCCGACCTGGCGGCGTCGATCTGGGCCTGAATGGCGCGCGCCTGTGCCTGAGTCGTGGTGTAAGCCTGCCAGGCGCGATTGACCGTCTCGCGCGCACCCCGTTCGGCCGAAATCACCTGGGCATGCTGGCGATTCATCTCATGGCGCGCCTCTCTCACCCGCGAGCGCAGACTCCCGCCCTCGTAGAGCGGCACGCTGACCTGCAGCAGGACCGATTTCGTGTTCTGGGTGGAGAAGACGAAGTCGGGCTCCTGGGCATGCTGAACTCGCGCTGCGAGCTGGACCTGGGGAAGCAATTCGCCGCGCGTTTCGTCCACCCTGCGTCCTGCCGCCTGTTCGGCATAGCGTGCGGCGATTACGGGAAAATTGGTCATGGCCCGCTTTTCGGCCTCGGCCAGGGTGGCCGGCAGACCGGACACGGCCGGCGGCGGCTCCAGATCACCGGACGGCGGCGCCCCCATCACCCGGGCATAGCCGGCACGGGCCGATTCCAGTTCGCCGCGCGCATGAATCAGGCGTGCCCGGGCACCGGCGAGACGCGCGCGCGCCTGGTCGACATCGGTGTGGGTGGCCTCCCCGGCCTTGAAACTGGCCTCGGCCGCCTGGAGTTGTTCGGACAACACCTTGACGTTGTGCGCATTCAGCCGCACCACCGCCTGGTTTTCATAGACACTCATATAGGCCTTGATGGCCGCCAGCATGATCTGCTGTTCCGTGGCGTTGAGCTCCGCCTCCTGAGCGGCCGTGGCGGCCGTGGCGGCATCCAGAGCGGCGCCGGTTCGACCGCCACGATAGAGCGGTTGCACGACGTCCAGACCAATGGAGCGTTGGTTCAGCGTCGTATCCTGGAACGGAAATACCGACGATTCGCCGGTCAGCCGCGTGCTGCCCGCGCTGGCCTCCAACTGCACGTGCGGCAGATAGCCGGACTCGGCCTGCCTGGTCTTTTCCCTCACCGCGGCAAGCTGGTCGCGGGCAGCGGCCAGTTCGGCATTCGAATGGAAGGCGCGGACCAGCGCCTGGTCGAGATTCTCGGCATGCGCCGGCGCCACCAGGACGAGGGCAGCGGCCGCAATGAGGGCGCGCACGTTCCCGGGCGTCTTTAGACTGATTCCAGTTGACATTGCTCTTCCTTAAAAATAGACTAGACCGTCCAGTCCAATTCTACTCACATCGAGCAGGAAGTCAAAGCCGAATGACTCGCAAAGACAAAACCAGCGAAACGCGCAGCGGCCGAAAGCGGACGATTCTCATGATACTGGGCCCGGTCGTGGTTCTGGTCGTCGGTGGCTACTACTGGCTCACGACGGGACGCTATGTCGAAACCGACGATGCCTATCTGCATGCCGATCATGTGTCTGTCAGCGCGCAGGTGTCGGGCCAGATCAGCGAACTGGGCGTCAGCAGCAACGACCATGTCCACAAGGGCCAGGTGCTTTTCCGCATCGACGACCAGCCCTACCGGATCGCCCTGCGCGCCGCGGAAGCCAAGCTCGCCAGCGTGACCAACCAGATCAAGTCGCTCAAGGCCGGCTACCAGGAAGCGCGCGCCGAACTGGCGGGTGCCGAGGAAGACGTGGCCTGGCTGACGCGTGAAACCCGGCGCAAGAAAGACCTGGTCAAGAAGGACGTGGTCTCGACCGCCCGCTATGACGAGATGCACCACCAGCTGCTCAAGGCGAAAGCTCACGTGCAAGGCCTCAAGGAACGAATCCGTCAGATCGAGGCGCAGCTGGGCGGCCAACCCGATCTTCCGCTGGAAGAGCAGGCCGACTACAAGCAGGCCCTGGCGGCCCGCGACAAGGCCCAGCTCGATATCAGTCACACCGTGGTGCGCGCACCGGCCGATGGCGTGGTCGCCAAGGTCGACATTCAGCCCGGTAATGTCGTCCAGGCCGGCGAACCCCTGTTTCCGCTGGTACGCACCGACAGCCTCTATGTGGAAGCCAACCTCAAGGAAACCGAACTGACCCATATCCGCGTCGGCCAGCAGGCCACGGTTGAAGTCGATGCCTTCCCAGGGCACCGGTGGAAGGCAAAAGTGGTGAGCATCAGCCCCGGCAGCGGCTCGGTGTTCTCCCTGTTACCCGCCGAAAACGCTTCGGGCAACTGGGTCAAGGTGGTACAGCGGATTCCGGTTCGTCTCGAGCTCGAACCCGGGGCCAATGGCCCGGCCCTGCGTGCCGGAATGAGCACGCAGGTGACCATCGATACCGGCAGCGGCCATACACTGCTGTCGAAAGCCGAGGGCGATGCCCGGCAATGAATGTGCCACGCGCGACCAACGACGTGCATCCGGTGATGATCACGGTCACCGTGATGCTGGCCACGATCATGCAGGTGATCGATACGACGATCGCCAATGTGGCCCTGCCCCACATGCAGGGCAGTCTCAGCGCGACCCAGGATCAGGTTTCGTGGGTGCTGACCTCCTACATCGTGGCCTCGGCCATCATGACTCCGCCCACCGGCTGGCTCAGCGGACGCTTTGGCCGCCGGCGGGTATTCGTGGCTGGCATCGTCGGCTTCACCGTTGCCTCGTTTCTCTGCGGTGTGTCCACTTCACTGGACGAAATCGTGCTCTTCCGGATTCTCCAGGGTGTGTGTGGCGCCGCGCTGGTGCCGCTTTCGCAGGCCATCCTGCTCGACACTTATCCGCGCGAAAAGCACGGTGTGGCCATGGCGATGTGGGGCATCGGGATCATGATCGGACCGATTCTCGGCCCCACGCTGGGTGGTTATCTCACTGAGTGGTACAGCTGGCGCTGGGTATTCTTCATCAACGTTCCAGTGGGCATCGTGGCGGCCATGATGACACTGAGCTTCGTGCCCGAAACCGACCAGAATCGTGCACGCAGCTTCGACTGGTTTGGTTTCCTGATCCTGAGTCTGGGCATCGGCGCACTGCAGATGCTGCTTGACCGTGGCCAGGGCGAGGACTGGTTCGCCTCCACCGAAATCATTGTCGAAACCATCATCGCCGCGCTGGGCTTTTACGTCTTCCTGATACACGCCACGCTCAAGGAACATCCGTTCATCGACCTGAAGATGCTCAAGGACCGGAATTTTGCCACCGGACTGACACTGATGTTCGTATTCGGCATCGTGCTGCTGGCCACCATGTCGCTGATTCCGCCCTTCCTGCAGAACCTGATCGACTTCCCCGTGGTCACCACCGGCCTGGTACTGGCTCCACGGGGCGTGGGCGCGATGCTCTCGATGATGGTCGTGAGTCGCCTGATCCAGAAGGTTGATCCGCGCATCCCGGTCACCATCGGCATGCTGATCGTATCCTTCGCGCTTTATGAAATGTCGAAGTTCACGCTGCAGGTGGATACCTGGACAGTCGTGTGGACCGGTTTCGTCCAGGGTCTGGGCCTTGGCCAGTTGTTCGTGCCGTTGAGCACCATCGCCTTCTCCACCCTTCCGGCCGAGCAGCGAACGGAGGCGTCCGGGGTGTTCAATCTGATCCGCAATATCGGGTCCAGCGTGGGCATTTCCATCGTCTTCACCATGCTCACGCGCAATACCCAGGTGAACCATGCCACCCTGGCCGAGTACATCACACCCTACACGCAGCAATTGCACCACTCGCCGCTCGCGCATGTCGCGGGTCCGCACTCGGCGCTCGGTGCCGCCATGCTCAACGGTCTGGTCACCCGGCAGGCGGCCATGATCGCTTTTGCCGATGATTTCCGTCTGATGATGTATATCGCACTGAGCGCTGTGCCGCTGATGCTGATTCTGCGAAACAACCGGAAAAGGCCCGTCGAGGCAGAACGGCCGGCGGACCGCGAAACCGAAGAGCGGGAAATGGCCGCCTACGCCGCCGACTGATCCAAGCGCATGCCGGGCGGCAAGCTCGTCGCCCGGCTCTCAACTCACTGTTTTAAATAACCAATTTTTTTACTTGAAATTTAATTAATTGTTTAGTTAAAATATTCGACCATGAACACGACACCCAAACCCAGGCGCCCCGGTCGGCGCTCAGCCGAGGACAGCGAAGCGCTCCGGGAAGCCCTGCTCAAGGCCGCCCGCGAACTGTTCGCCACACACGGCTTCGCCGCCGTATCCCTGCGCCGGATCGCCGAGAAGGCGGGCGCCAATGCGGCGATGATCCACTACTACTTCGGCGACAAGAACGGCCTGTATGAGGCCATGCTGGAAACCACCATCGGTCCCGCCCTGAAGCGCCTCCAGGTACTGGATCGCGATTCCGTCGGCGGTCTCGACATTGCCACGGTGATGCGCACCCAGACGGGCATTCTCGCCAACAACCCATGGTTGCCGCGCCTGATTCTTCAGGAAGTCATCGCCGGCAATAGCCAACTACGCGAACGGTTCGTGCAGCGCTTTGCCAGTCGCGGCGCGGAACTGCTCACAAGCCTGGTGGCGCGCGGGCAGGCGGAAGGCCGTTTCCGCGAGGACCTCGACCCGCGGCTGGCGGCAATGTCCGCGATGAGCATGGTCATCTTTCCGTTTCTGACGCTGCCAGTGGCTTCGGAACTGTTCGACGCGAGCACCGATGCCGCATGGCTGGATCGATTCGTGGCGCATACGGCGACGCTGTTCACCGCAGGCCTGACCCACCCCATCCGGGAGGAATGATTCCAATGACTGTTTCCAAGCGAGTGATCGTGCCGGCTGTCGTGGCTCTGGTGGTACTGGCTGCCGGCGCCTGGTGGCTGTGGCACGGCGAAACGGCCGTCACGGACGAAATCACGCTCTACGGCAACATCGACTTGCGCAAGGTCAGCCTGGCATTCGAGGAGAGCGGGCGTATTGCCTCGATGAAAGCCCGGGAGGGCGCCAGGGTGGCCGCCGGAGATGTGCTGGCCCGGCTTGACACCGAGCGGCTGCAACAGGCCCTGGAGCGTTCGCAGGCGCAAGTGGATGCCCAGCGTCAGCGACTGGCTGCCCTCGAAGCCGGCAGCCGGCCGGAAGAGATTCGCCAGGCCCGGGCTACGCTGAGCGCGGCACAAGCCGAGGCGCGCAACGCCGAACGCGAATACCACCGCAAGAAAACCTTGCGTGCCAAGGGTGTCGCCAGCCAGGCGCAACTGGACATGGCCCTCACCGCCCGCGATGCGGCCAACGCACGCCGGGATGCGGCCGCCCAGGCATTGACGCTGGCACTGAAAGGCCCTCGCGAACAGGATATCGCCGCGGCACGCGCTCAACTCAAGGCCTTGCAGGCGGAACTGGCCATCGCCCGCAAGAACCTGACTGATGCCCGGCTGGTGGCCCCCTCGGCGGGCGTGATCGAGACCCGAGTCCTCGAGCCGGGCGACATGGCCTCGCCCCAACGCCCTGTCTATACCCTGGCTCTGGACAATCCCGTGTGGGTCCGTGCCTATGTACCCGAAACCGACCTGGGCCGCGTCAAACCCGGCATGCGGGCCTGGATCCGGACCGACAGTTTCCCGGACAAGCGCTATCCCGGGTGGGTCGGCTACGTTTCTCCCAGCGCTGAATTCACGCCCAAGTCGGTGGAAACCACCGACGTGCGAACCAGTCTCGTCTACCAGGTCCGCGTGTTTGCCTGCAATCCCGATGGCGAATTGCGCCTCGGCATGCCGGCCACGGTCACGCTCCGGCTGACCGGTGACAACGATTCTCCCGCGGACCAGCCTCCGGCAGCGGTCGACTGCACAGCCGGCAAATGAACGCCATAACCGACATTCTCCACCTCGAAGGTGTCAGCAAGCGCTTCAGTGCCGGCACTCGCACGATTCAGGCGCTTGACGATGTCAGTTTTTCCATCCGCCCGGGACGGGTGACGGGACTCATCGGTCCCGACGGGGCCGGCAAAACCACCCTGATGCGCCTGGCAACCGGCCTGCTGATACCGGACGCCGGCAAACTCACAGTGCTGGACCTGGATGCCACCAGTCAATCACTGGCGGTTCAGGCCAGCGTCGGTTACATGCCGCAACGCTTTGGACTCTACGAGGATCTGAGCATCCGCGAGAACCTCGACCTCTATGCCGACCTTCAGGGCGTGCCGATTGCCGAGCGCCAATCCCGCTATGACGAACTCATGCACATGACAGGACTGGCACCGTTCATGCAGCGGCTGGCTGGCCGGCTTTCCGGCGGCATGAAACAGAAACTCGGCCTGGCCTGCACGCTGGTCCACCCGCCCCGCCTGCTCCTGCTCGACGAACCGACCGTGGGCGTGGACCCGGTGTCCCGGCGGGAACTCTGGGAGATCGTCTATCGTCTCGTGGAAGATGCCGGGATGAGTGTGCTGTTGAGCACCGCCTATCTGGACGAGGCAGAGCGTTGCAGTGAAGTCGTGTTGCTTCACGAAGGCCATGTGCTCGGACAGGGCGCGCCGGAGGACTTCTCGCGGGAGATGCAGGCCACCGCCCACGAAGTGACCGTTCGCGGCATGAACAAGCGCCGCCTGCAGCAGCGTTTGAGCGAAATCCCCGGCACGGTGGACGCCGTGGTACAGGGCGATGCGGTCCGCTGGGTGACCCGCAACGCTGCCCCCCGGCTGCCGGAGAATCTGCCTGCACCGCAGATACGCAGGGTGGAAGCACGTTTCGAGGACAGCTTCATCGAACGCCTGCGCAGTGAAGGCAATGCGGGACAGGCCAGCGGGCTGGAAGCGGCCATGCGACCCGAAAGCGGCGACGGGCGGGCGGTCATCGAAGTCGAAAATCTCACCCGGCGATTCGGCGACTTCGTGGCTGTCAGCGGGCTCGGTTTTCATGTCGCACGAGGCGAGGTCTTTGGCCTGCTGGGCGCCAACGGGGCCGGCAAGACCACGACATTCCGGATGCTGTGCGGTCTCCTGCCGCCGTCCGACGGCTCTCTGCAGGTGGCAGGTCACGATCTTCGCCACGCGGCAGCCGAGGCACGCGCGCGCATCGGCTACATGTCACAGAAGTTCTCGCTCTACACCAATCTCAGCGTCAATCAGAATCTCCGCTTTTATGCGAGTGCCTACGGACTGGCTGGCAGTCAACGCGCGAACCGCATTGCATGGGCGCTGGCACAGTTCGAACTTGAACCATTCGCCCATACCGAAGCCGGCGATCTGCCCCTTGGTTACAAGCAGCGCCTCGCGCTTGCCGCGGCATTGATGCACGAACCCGACATCCTGTTTCTCGACGAACCCACATCCGGCGTCGACCCACTCGCGCGTCGGGAGTTCTGGCGCCACATCACCGCGCTCGCCGAGGCAGGCGTGACCGTACTGGTGACCACGCACTTCATGGAAGAAGCCGAGTACTGCGACCGGATGATCATCATGGCGGCAGGCAAAGTACTGGCCGAAGGTTCGCCCAGCGACATCCGTCGCCAGGCGGCCACGGCGGAGAACCCCGATCCCGACATGGAAGATGCGTTCATCGACCTGATTCAGCGCCACGACAACAATTCGGAGGCGGCATGAGCGCGCCGCATGAAACGGGCCGGCGGGGCGGCAGCCGTATGCGGCTGCGCGGACTGATCCGCAAGGAATTCCTGCAGATACTGCGCGACCCGAGCAGCATTGCCATCGCATTCTTGATGCCGGTCGCATTGTTGCTCCTGTTCGGGTATGGCGTCTCCCTGGACGCGCGGCATGTTCCTGTCGCGCTGGTGGCGGAGGCACCGTCGCCAGCCACTGCGCAGTTCACCGCAGCCTTCGGCCATTCGGACTATTTCGATGCGCGGCCCATGGCCGGTATGCGCCAGGCTCGGGAGGCGCTGGCGCGGGGCACCATTCGGGGCATTGTGCGGATTCCCGCCGACTTTGCTGCGGAGGTGGACAATCCGCGCCAGGCGCACCTGCAGCTCATCGTCAATGGCGTGGACGGTAACACCGCTGGCCTCGTGGAAGGTTACGTACACGGCGTCTGGGCCAACTGGCTGGCGCAGCGCGGCACGGAGCAGGCCTTGCCCGCACAGACACCACTGCGACTCGATACACGCATCTGGTTCAACAGCGAGCTGCGTAGCCGCAACTATCTTGTGCCAGGCCTGATTGCGGTGATCATGACCCTGATCGGGGCGTTGCTCACGGCACTGGTGATGGCGCGGGAATGGGAACGCGGCACAATGGAAGCCCTGATGATCACGCCCGTGTCCATGCGCGAAATCATCGTCGGCAAGATCGTGCCCTATTTCGTGCTCGGTACCGGCGGCATGCTGCTGTCGGTTATCCTGGCGTTGTTTCTTTTCCAGATACCCTTGCGCGGTTCGCTTGCCGTGCTGTTCATGACATCGTCGCTGTTCCTGCTCGCCGCGCTGGGCATGGGCCTCCTGATCTCGGTCGTCGCCCGCAATCAGTTCGTCGCCGGCCAGTTGGCGCTGGTCGTCACCTTTCTGCCCGCCTTTCTGCTCTCCGGCTTCATTTTCGATATCGGCAGCATGCCTTGGGTGGTCCGCGTCATCACTCATCTGGTGGCGGCGCGCTACTTCGTCAGCATTCTGCAGACCGTATTCCTGGCCGGCGACGTCTGGGCGGTGGTTCTTCCCAATGCAGCGGCGCTGGCGCTGATGGCCGCGGCTTTCCTGCTGGTCAGCCGGCACAAATCACGCAAGCGACTGGAGTGACAAGGCCATGTGGCAACGCATAATCGCGCTGATGTTCAAGGAGCTGCTCACACTGCTCAAGGATCCCAAGAGCCGGTTCGTGGTGATCGGCCCGCCGATCATCCAGGTGCTGATCTTCGGTTACGCGGCGACCTTCGACCTGAACCACATCCCCTACGCCATTCTCAACCAGGACCATGGCGCGGCCAGCCGCGCGCTGGTCGCCCGCTTTGACGGCAGCCCCTCTTTCGAGCGGGTGGCCACGCTGACCCGACCCGCGCAGCTCGCGTCACTCGTGGAACGTCGCGATGCATTGCTGGTTGTGCACTTGCCGCAGGACTTCAGCAGCCGCCTGGAGCGTGGCGAAAGCGCGCCTGTGCAGATCATCATTGACGGCCGCAATTCCAATACCGCAATGATCGCCCGCAACTATGCCAGCCAGATCGTTGATGGATTTTCCCGGCAATGGGCCAGCGATCATGGCCTGCCGGCGGCACCGGCCGTTCTCGAAGTACGTGCGTGGTTCAATCCGAATCTGGAAAGTCGCTGGTTCTTCCTGCCCGGCATCGTCGGACTCATTACCTTCATTGTCACCATGGCGGTCACCTCGATGTCGGTCGCGCGTGAGCGCGAGGTCGGTACCTTCGACCAGTTGCTGGTGACGCCTCTGAGGCCCTGGGAGGTGATTGCGGGCAAGGCACTTCCGGGTCTGCTGATCGGTCTCTTCGAGGCCACGCTGATCCTGTTGATCGCCGTACTGTGGTTTCATATCCCCCTGAGAGGCAGCCTGTTGACGCTCTATTCCGGCATCTTCCTGTTCCTGCTGTCGGCCATTGGCGCGGGCCTGTTCCTGTCGGCACTGGCGGTCACCCTGCAGCAGGCGCTGCTCGGCACCTTTCTTTTCATCATGCCCGCGGTGATCCTGTCGGGATTCGCCACGCCGATCGCCAATATGCCCGCGGCGGTGCAATACCTGACCTTTCTCGATCCGCTACGCTACTTCATGGTGGTCATTCGCGGCGTCTTTCTGGAGGCTACCCCGTTCCATCTGCTGATAGGCCAGTTCGTGCCCATGCTGCTCCTCGGCCTGGGGACCATGGCGATCGCCGGCTGGCTGTTCCGCCACCGGATGTATTGACGGCGGGGCCCCGTCATGCGGTGCCTCTAACGGCCGGCCCTTCTAGTCCAGAACCAGGTCGTGTCGATTGGCCCAGTGCCAGGCCGCCGCCACCGCGGCTTGTGGATCCTCACAATGCTCCAGCTCCCACTGCGCCTGCTCGGCAACGAGAACAAGTTCGGTCACGCGGGCAAGCGAATAGGCAAGATCACGTGCCTCGGCTTCCTGCTGGTCGCGACCAATGCTGCCCAGACTTTCCAGCCAGGCCCCCAGATGCTCCAGGTGGTCGGCGGCGACAGCCTTGACGTGCTCCAGCCGCGCGTGCTCAAGGCGCTGCAGACGCTCTTCCATTTCTGCCAGCCAGTGCCGCCCGGAATCACCGCTGCCCAACACGCGTAGCATGTCCAGGCTCAACACGTTGGTGGTGCCCTCCCAGATCGTCAGGACCTGGGCATCGCGCAACAACGCGGGGAGTCCCGTGTCTTCCACGTAACCGGCCCCGCCGAAGCATTCCAGAACTTCGCTGACCACGGCCACTGACTGTTTGCCCGTGTAGAGCTTGGCAAGCGGCGTCAGCAGACGCAGCAGTGCCCTGTCGCGGGCGTCGGCCTCGCCGCACTCATCACGCCCCATCAATTCGGCGAGCCAGAACACCAGTGCAAACGCCCCCCTGAACTCGGCATCCATCCCGGCCAGCGTCCGCACATGCAAGGGCTGATCGCAAAGTCGGCGGCCGAACGCCTCGCGCCGCTCCGCATAGTCGCGGGCCAGCGCAATGCCGCGACGCATGTAGCCCACTGCGCAACAGGCGTTGTAGAGGCGCGTGATATTGAGCACCGTGGCGATGTTGCGCACGCCGCGGCCGCGCTCGCCCACCATCACCGCCCGCGTGCCATCGAGTGTCAGTTCGGCCGTCGGCAACGCTCGGGTTCCCAGCTTGTCTTTCAGCCGATTGATACGGATGCCATTGAGCCGGCCCTGTTCGTCGCGCAGTTCCAGAAAGAACAGGCTGAGTCTTTCATCCGGACCTTCACCGTCATCCGCGCGCGCAAGCGTCAACGTCACCTGGGACGTGGTGGCCGACGTGAACCACTTGTCCCCATACAACCGCCAGCCGTCTCCATCGGCCCGCGCGACCGTCTCGCTGCCGCTGACATCCGAACCTCCGGTGCGTTCGGTCATCCACTGCCCCGACGTCCAGAATGTCTCCGGATCGGTGCTGATGAGATGCGGAAGGACCCGCTCGCGCAGTGAATCGGCGGCCAGAGTTTCCATGACCCGCGCGGCGCCATCGGTCATGGCCAAAGGACAGGAATAGATGGCCGAGGACGGGTGGTAGAGATAAAGGCGGGCAAACTGGTGCACCCGGGACCAGGCACCATGCCTGCGCTGGTAGGCCGTGGCGACAATAGCCTCCTCCGCCGCAGCAGTTTCCAGCAGCTCCCAGCCAAGCGAGGTCTCGATGTCGTCCACGCGTCTTCCCCAGGGATCATAGGGAACGTGTCGCGGCTCGTTGGCCTCGGCATCGACCGCCATGGCCAGGATGTCATCCACAACACGCTCGCCAAGCGACTCCAGACCCGGAGTCACTTCCTCCCTGACTTCCGGTGGCAGATTGCGTTCCAGCCAGCGCGTCAGCACCGCATCTTCGACGAACTGGTTGCCCAGATGGGGACCTTCCTGAAAGAATGCGTCGCTCATGTCTCGCCTCCCGCCCGGCCGCTCATCGGTGCTTTGCCGCCGGGTGTCGCGCTGGTGGTCCAACTGACTGATTGTTCAACTATATTCTGCCACATGAAAAGAACACGCGGCTTCACCCTGATCGAGTTGATGGTCACCATCGGTGTGGCGGCCATTCTCGCGACCGTGGCCATTCCCGGCTTGCGCACGCTGGTCCAGAACAATCGGCAGGCGTCGCAGGCCAACGCCCTGGTCTCTGCCCTGCTGCTCGCCCGCAGCGAAGCGGTCAAGCGCTCCCAGAGCGTTACCGTCTGCCGCAGCGCCGACCAGGCGACCTGTTCCGGCGGCGGAGACTGGAAAGACGGCTGGATCGTGTTCACGGACAAGAATGGCAACGGCACCGTGGACGCACCGGACGATCAACTTGTGCAGGTCTATCAGGCGCTTCCGGACGGCATGACACTCAATGCCAGCGCCGCGATCGCGAGTTTCGTCAGCTATGCCGGCACCGGCATGAGCAACGCCAACGGTACCTTTGCGCTCTGCGACAGCCGGGGCGCTGCCCACGTCACAGGCGTGGATCTCAGCCTGACCGGGCGGCCGGAAATATCCAACGACGTCGACAACAACGGAAACACGCTGACATGCACGCCCTGAAGGAACAACAAGGCTTCTCGCTGATCGAGGTGTTGATCGCACTGGTGGTTCTCTCGGTCGGTCTGCTCGGCATCGCGGGCCTGGAGACCAGCGGCATGCGCAATACCTACGCCTCCAACCTGCAAAGCCAGGCGGCCATGCTGGCCCAGAACATGGTGGACCGTATCCGCGCCAATCCCGACGGGATCAAGTCCGGCGTTTTTGACGGCGGAATAACCGCGCAACCCGGTTCGGCACCAGGCACGGATTGCGCGAGCAACGTGTGCACGCCGGCACAAATGATGAATTACGACATCTACTACTGGTATTCCGACGTGGCCACGCTCCCTTCCGGCGGGGCGGAGATCACCTGTCAGGACGCCAGTTGTACCCGACAATCCGTATTCACCGTCACCATCCGCTGGGACGGGCGCGGCAATGGCGCCACGGGCACGGGCTGCGATCCGGACAATTCCTCCGACCTGCTCTGCTACCGGGTCAATTTTATTCCTTCCACGCCGGCAACCAGCTAGTCGGCCACGAACATGAATAGGGAAGCTCGCATGAACCTGCTTCGCCGCCAGCACGGTGTCACGCTGCTCGAACTGATGGTGGCCATGGTCATCAGCCTGGTTTTGCTTGGTGGGATGATCCAGCTGTTCGTCAATAACAAGCACGGCTATGAACTTCAGAATGCCGCCAGCCGGATGCAGGAAAACGCCCGCTTCGCGGTGGAAACCCTGGATGACAGTCTGATCATGGCGGACCACTGGGGCGGACTCGCGAGCTCGGATGTCAGCGGGACACCGGCCGTCACCGGACTCGGCAGCTGTGACGCTGCCTGGGTGGCCAAGGTGAGTGAAGGCGTCTTCGGCTACGATGGCGCGGGGACACCGCCGCTGCCGACCGGCTGCCTCGCCGCCGCCGATTATGTGCCCAATACGGACGTGGTCGTGGTGCGCTACGCCACGCCGGACGGCGAGATCGCCACTGCCGACCTGGCCAATGCCGCATACAACAACACGGTCTTCCTTCGCTCGGTTCTCGGTGGCCGCGGTCAGCTCTTTCTGGGTTCGACCATGTCCGGGAACAGCGACTTTGCCACGGATCTGCAGGATGACCAGAGCAAGGTCTTCACCATGCCCTACCGTGTCGAGGCATACTTCATCCGGCCCTGCGCCGCCAAGGGCGGCAGTTCAACGTGCACCGCGTCCGCCGATGGCGGCATGCCCCGCCCCACCCTCACCCGCCTGACCCTGGTCAACGGCAAACTGGCGGAACAGCCCCTGGTGGATGGCGTCGAGCAAATGCAGATCGTCTATGGCATCGACAACGACGCCGATCGGAACGTCGACCAGTTCAAGACAGCCACCAATATCGCCGCGGCCGACTGGCCGAAAGTGATCAGCGTACGTTTCGGGCTGGTCGTTCGGGGCGACCGTCTCGACATGAGCCTGCCGGCCGACACCCAGACCTACAGCATGCCCGGCGGCTACAGCTTCACGCCGGCATCGACGGATCATGCCAACCATTACCAGCGCAAGCTGTTCATCGACACGGTTCAGATTCGCAACCGGGTGAGGGGATAACGGCATGCAGAGGAACCCGAACATGACCATGCAACGGGCGCCGCAATCCGGCTACGTGCTGGTAACCGCTTTGATTTTCCTGCTCGTGCTCACCCTCGTGGCGGTGATCGCCACCAAGAACACGTCGCTGGAACTGCGCATGAGCCGCAACTTCACCAACCACGTGCGGTCTTTTGAAACGTCCGAGGGCACCCGACTGGCGATCAACGATCTTGTGGACGCACATGTCTACAATCGCGGCTGGCCAACCACCGTGACCGGCGGCACGATTGATCCGGCGACCTTTGCTTCGCCGATTCCACCCGGCCTCACCATCCTCGACAAGGACGGTGATGGTGTTCCGGACGATCTCTATATCAAGAATGATGCGGGCGAGAATGTTCTCGACCCAGGCACGCTCGACACGGACATGACCTATTCCCGGACTGTCAACGGCGAGACCATGACGTCGAAACTGTCGGTCTTCAAACTGGGCACGAGCAACAATCCGGGATCATCCACGGCGATGATCTCCGGCTACGAAGGCACCGGCAAGGCCACCGCAGGCAGCGGTGGTGCGGTCTACTTCCAGCTGCGCAGCGTCGCCGAGGGACTGGACGGGGCCATTGCCGTCACCGCCAGTGTCTATCGACACGTGGTCCGCGACTGATTTTGCGAAGGAGAGTTTCATGACTACCCGAAATCCCTGCCTGCGCCACTTCAGCCGCCTTGCGGGGCTGTTGGTGTTCAGTACCGCCATGCTGTTCAGCATGTCCGCCGGTGCCCAGGTGAACACCACGGTGTCCGCGACGAATTATGCCTCCTTCCCGATCGTGGCCATAAAATCGGCAACACCGTTCGCCATGATCAACATGTCGAATGACCACCAGTTGTTCTTCAAGGCCTACAACGACTACACGGATCTGGACGGAGATGGCGTACCGGATACCACCTATACCGACAGTTTCCAGTATTACGGCTACTTTGACCCGGACAAGTGCTACACCTACAGTTCCGCCGACGGCCGCTTCGAGCCCGCGGGCTGGACTGCCAGCGGCAGTCATTACTGCAGCGGCCAATGGAGCGGCAACTTCCTGAACTGGGCGACAATGTCGCGTATCGATATCGTGCGCAAGATCCTGTTTGGCGGCCTGCGCATCGTGGATACATCGACGGATACCGTATTGGAGCGCGCCTACCTGCCCAACGACGCACACAGTTGGGCGAAGTACTACGATGGTGCCGACATCAGCAAACTCACGCCGTTCACGGTTGACACCACCAATGCCGACCCGCAGCTCAACGGCATCTCCATCTGTAATACGACGGTGGATCCGAGCAATTCCCTGACTTCGCTGGAAGTGACCGACGAAAACAAGCAGACCAATACGGACACCGGCGGCTACGCGCCGGCTCATGATCCACCCTTGATGCGCGTGGCCCAGGGCAATTACGCCTTGTGGGCGGGCAATGAGCGCTGGCAATGCCGCTGGAGCGAGGAAAAAAGTACCAGCAATGGCAACGATCCGTCGGTGTCCGGCATCAATGCCGCCAGCTCCAATCCTTCCAAGGCGAGTGTCGGGTTGGGCCTGGCCGACTACAACGTCCGGGTACATGCCTGCGTTTCCGGCCTCATCAACTCCGGCAACAACAGCATCGAGCACTGCAAGAAATACCCGGATGGCAACTACAAGCCCATCGGCCTTCTGCAGTCCTTCGGCGATGATGACACGCTTTACTTCGGCTTGATGGCCGGCACCTACAGCAACAACAAGAAGGGCGGCGACCTGGTCAAGGAAATCGGCAGTATTTCCGATGAAGTGGATGTCACCGGCGATGGTCATTTTCTGGAGGCGCATACCTCGGGCAAGCCATCCAACAAGTCCTGGGGCATCATCAATGCGCTCAGCCTTTACCAGATCATCAAATACCAGCATTCCGATGGTACCTATGGAACCGGCGGCCTGAACGCCAACAATTGCCCCTGGGGCCTCAACAGTTTCGGCAACGGTCAGTGCCAGAACTGGGGCAACCCGTTCGCGGAAATTTACCTGCAGACACTGCGCTACTTCGCTGACGCGGGCGTGACCGGTGACTTTCGCTCAAATGATTCCAATGACATCCCGGCATTGAACACACCACAGGTGTGGGACGATCCGATCAAGGAAACCAACCGTTGCACAAGCCTCAACGTGGTCAATTTCAATTCCAGCTCGATCTCGTACGATGGCGACGATATCGATTCGCATCTGGGCGACATCAATACAACCCAGACCTCGGCCGCCCTGACCAACCCGATCGGCACGGGCGAGGGGATCGATGGCAACAGCTATTTCGTTGGCGACAACGGGGCCGGCTCCAACAATCAACTCTGCACGGCAAAGACGGTGACTGCGCTGGGGAATGTTCTGGGGGTCTGTCCTGAAGCGCCACGACTGGACGGCACCTACAAGGTCGCGGGGCTCGCCTACTACGCGCATACCCACGACATCAACCCGAATGTGACCGACATCCAGAAGGTAGACACCTATTCAGTCGCATTGTCGACTTCGACGCCGCACATCGACATCACCCTGCCCGGCACCACCCGCAAGGTGACCATCCTCCCGGCCTGCCGCGACAGCACTGTCGGTGGCAATTGCTCGCTGGTCGATTTCAAGATCGTGAAGCAGGACCCCGCCGCCGGTACGGGCACGTTCTACGTCAACTGGGAAGACAGCGAACAGGGCGGCGATTTCGACCAGGACATGTGGGGCATGATCTCCTACACCGCCACGAGCAGCACGGTGACCGTGAGCACCAACGTCGCAGCGCAATCGACGCCCTATGCCATGGGGTTTGGCTACGTCATCAGCGGTACCACACAGGACGGCTTCCACGCGCATTCGGGCATCAACAGTTTCAGCTACAGCGATCCGACCGGGGCGAAGGACTGCAACAACTGCCAGTCGAGCAACCCGGCCACGAGCCAGACCTACACGGTCGGCAGCTCCTCCGGTGCCCTGCTGCACGATCCGCTCTGGTATGCCTCGAAATGGGGCGCGTTCCTGGACTCCAACAACAACAAGAAGCCGGACATTCAGCATGAATGGGACCGCAAGACAGTGGATGGCGCCGATGGCTCGGACGGTATTCCCGACACTTTCTTTGCCGTCTCCAACCCGAAAAAACTCGAAGATGCGCTGCGCCGGGTCTTCAACGACATCCTCGCAAAGACTGCCTCGGGTACGGCGGCGGCCGTGGTGGCCAACGCCCGCGAAGGCGTGGGCGCGGTCTACCAGGCACTGTACGAACCGACCCGCAAGGACAAGAACGAAAACGAAGTCAACTGGATAGGCACGCTGCACGCCCTGTTCGTGGATGACAGCGGCCACCTGCGTGAGGATCTCAACGGCAACAAGCAATTGGACGGTTACCAGACCGACCCGGTGGTGGAGATCTTCTTCGACACCACCGACCAGAAGACCAAGTACAAGGAGCTGGCTTCAGGCAGCGATTCGACCTTCGAGCCCACGGGCACCGAAACAGTCAAGCCGCTGACCGATCTGAAGACGCTGTGGAATGCCCGAAAACAACTCTCGGCGATGACCAACACGGAGGTTCTCAATCAGAGATCCTACTCGGACATTGCCACGACCGGCCGCTACATCTTCACCTGGCTGGATGACAACGATGATGGCGTCGTCGACAGCGGCGAGGTCAAGCCGTTCGTGCCCTCGACGTTCTCGGGCAACAACGTCGGTTACCTCAACGCAGCCAACACGACCGAAGCTACCAACATCGTGGACTATATCCGTGGCGAGGATATCTCGGGCTACCGTAACCGGACCATGGACTACGACGGCGACGGTACGGAGGAAACGCTGCGCCTGGGCGATATCGTGCATTCCACGCCCACCGTCGCGGCAACACCGGCCGAGGCCTTCGACCTCCTCTACAATGACGAGTCCTATGCGGCCTTCCGCAAGAAATACCAGAACCGCCGCAACGTCGTCTATGTGGGCGCCAATGACGGCCTTCTGCATGCGTTCAATGGCGGCTTCTACGATGCCCAGGACCGCACCTTCTCGGTCAACGGCAGCAATGGCGAGACGGCCGATCCGCTCGGTTCGGAACTCTGGGCCTATGCGCCAATGGATCTGTTGCCTCACCTGAAGTGGCTGACCGAGAAGGACTATCCGCATGTCTACTACATGGATGCCAAGCCGCGCATCTTCGATGCCAAGATCTTCCCGGCCGACTCCGACCACCCCAATGGCTGGGGGACGGTGCTCGTGGCCGGCATGCGGCTGGGTGGTGGTCCCATCACGGTTGACACCGACAACAACGGCCTCGGCACCGGGAACGACATGACGATGCGCTCCGCCTTCGTGCTGCTCGACGTCACGAACCCGGAGAAACCGCCGAGCCTGATCGCGGAAATCAAGCCGCCCAATCTCGGCTTCACCACCAATTACCCGACCGCGATGGCCATGCGGGATCCCCAGAGCGGCTCGCCGAACGAGTGGTACCTGCTGTTCGGCTCGGGTCCGACGAAGCTTTCCGACGCCACCAGCAGCCAGGACGCACGCTTCTACGTCTACGACCTGAACACCAAGTCGTTCGTGACCAACTATGACGGCTACGACCTGGGTGTGAGCAACAGCTTTGTCGGCGATCCCGTTTCGGTCGACTGGGACCTGGACTTCCTGGCCAATGCCGTTTACTTCGGCACCATTGGCGGCACGCCGTCCAATCCGACCGGCAAGCTGTTCCGCTTTGGCGTGGACGAAGAAGCCGCGCCGGCCAACTGGGTTCCGCCCAAGGTTCTGCTCGACACCGGCAAACCGATCATGGCGACCCCGGCGGTCACCGTGGACAAGTCCAAGACACCCTGGGTGTTCGTGGGCACCGGTCGCTTCTTCAGCCAGGCCGACAAATCGAGCACGGCCCAGCAGGCGCTCTACGGCGTCAAGGACACCAATCCACCCAGCAACCCGACGGTGGCAACCAGCGATCTGGTGGACGTGTCCAACGCCGTGGTAACCGATACCGGCACCTTAAGCGGTGTCTCGGGGAGTTCGGCCACAACGGTGACTGCGCTGGATCAGGACATCACCGACAACCACAAGGGCTGGTTCCTGAACTTCCCGGCGCAATCCTTCTCCAACTCGGCCCAGCGCAGCATTACCCAGTCAAGTCTGCTTGGTGAGTCGCTGCTTGCCACCGCCTTCACGCCCGATCCGGACGTCTGCGGCAACGAAGGTCGAAGTGAACTGTATGGCCTGTACTATCGCACGGGCACGCCACGTGGCGACAATCCGATCTTCGGCACCGTCAACAACCTGGCGGTCCGGAGTGTGGATCTCGGCGTCGGCATGGCGGCTTCGCCCAGTCTCGCCAAGGGCAGCGGAGTTGACCGGCAGCAGGTCGTGGTGTTCACTCAGACCTCGACGGGCGCCATCGTCCGGCAACAGGCGGGGGTTTCCACTTCCGCGAGCAGTGGCGAGATGTCCTGGCAGCAACCCAGGCAGCAGTGAGCCGCATGATTGATGGAGGGGAGTAACGGGGTATGCAAATGAAGAACCGTGGCAGGGACAGATGCCCGCAAGAGGGCTTCACGCTGATGGAGCTGATGATCGTGGTAGTGATCATTGGCATACTCGGCGCGATTGCCTATCCGTCGTACCGTCACTCGATCGTCAAGTCGAACCGCGCGGAAGCCAAGACCATGCTGACCGACATCGGCAACCGGGAGGAACGGTATTATTTCAGCCACAATGCCTATACCACCGACCTGACTGCACTGGGCTATACGAGCGATCCGGCGATCTCGCCCAACAAGTACTATTCGGTGAGCGTGGCGGCGGGGCCTTCCGGCAGTATCAATACCAGCTACAAGGTGACTGCCACGGCCATCAACGGCCAGGCGGATGACGGCGAATGCGCAACGTTCGTCCTTGATTCGCAGGGCTCGCAGACGGCCACCGGCAGCAATGCCTCAAGCTGCTGGTAACAGACCCTGACCGGGCCGGCGCGAGGACTTTTTCGCGCCGGCCCTTTTTATTGAGAACGGCAAGCGGCGTCGAAACGTCCCGGGAGCTTGCTCGAGCGGCCCACACGATCCGGGGCTGCAGTCTTGACGCCACCGCGGCGGACCCGGATCATTGCCCACTCGCCCGTTCCGTGCCACGGCACGGCACCGTCCGCAAGGATCCGAATGACTGCTGAAACCACTCTGGAAGCACGCCTCGAACGGCTTGAAGACTGCGATCCGACACTCCTGCGCAGCGGGCTGAAAGGCCTCGAAAAAGAAAGCCTGCGGGTGACTCCGGAAGGACGAATATCCACTACACCGCATCCGCCGGCACTGGGGTCCGCCCTCACCCACCCAAACATCACTACCGACTATTCGGAAGCCCTGCTGGAGTTCGTCACGCCGCCCCATGCAGCGACAGAAGAGACCCTCCGCTTTCTCTGCGAACTCCAGGGCTTCACCTACCGGCGAATTCAGCCGGAAATGCTCTGGGTAACCAGCATGCCCTGTGCGGTCCAGGGAGATACCAGCATTCCCATCGCCAACTACGGGTCCTCCAACGTCGGCTTCATGAAACACGTTTACCGGCGCGGGCTGGACTGGCGCTACGGACGCGTGATGCAGGCCATTTCGGGCATTCATTTCAATTTCTCGCCCGCCGAAGGTTTGTGGGACCAATTGCTGATTGAAGAAAATCCCGATAACGGGCGACGCTGCCGGTCGGCGGCCCTGTTCGGGCTGATTCGCAATTTCCAGCGCTACGGCTGGCTGATCCCCTTCCTGTTCGGCGCCTCGCCAGCCATCTGCAAGTCGTTCATGGGCGGTCGCAAGCACAACTTCGAGGCTTTCGACGAACATACCCTTTACGCACCCTGGGCCACATCACTGCGGATGAGTGACATCGGCTACAAGAACAAGGCCCAGGCGAGTCTTCGTGTGAGCACCAACAGTCTGGCCGAATACGTGGCCAGCCTTGGCAAGGCCATCCATACTCCGGACCCCGAATACCAGCGGATCGGCGTTTGCGTGGATGGCGAATGGCGCCAGTTGAACGCCAATGTCCTGCAGATCGAGAACGAATACTACAGCTTCGTCCGGCCCAAGAATATTGCCCGGTCGGGCGAAAAGCCCACGCATGCGCTGAAGCGCGCCGGCGTACGCTATGTGGAAATACGCGCCCTTGACGTCAACGCATTCGACCCCATGGGTGTCAGCCGTCAGACTCTGGACTTCCTGGAGGCCTTCCTGCTTTTCTGCCTGCTGCGTCCAAGCGCACCGATCGACGCCGCCGAGCAGGCACGAATCGATCATAACCAGCGCGAAGTGGCGGTGCGCGGTCGCCAGGACGGTCTGCGCCTGCGGGCCGCTTCGGGTGAGGTGCTCCTCAGCGATTGGGCCGAGGCCATTCTCGCCGACATGGAGCCGCTGTGCCGCCTGCTTGATCGGGGTGATGCCTCCCGCCGCTACAGTCACGCTCTCGAGAACCAGCTCGCCCGGGTGCGTGATCCGGACCTCACGCCATCGGCACGGGTACTGGCCGAAATGCGTCAACGTCGAGAGAGCTTTTTCGAGTTTGGCCTGCGCCAGTCGCTGGAACATGCCGATTTCTTCCGCAGCATGCCCTACGACCCCGGTCGCGACGCCGATCTGGATCGCCTTGCGCGCGAGTCGATCCAGCACCAGGCCGAACTGGAGCATGCCGACCAGGCGCCATTCGAGGAATTCCTGGCGGAATATTTCGCCCGAGACTGAGGCATTCCGGATTCGCCAAAATCCTCCGGTTGAGGCAAAATAGCATCTTGCACAACGAGACAAGAGGACGCAGGCAAGCCCATGAAACGATTCGGAATTCGCTGTACGCTTCCCCCGGACGACCCGATGGCGCAACCGCATCTTCTGGGCGCCGATTGGGAACAGTACCGCTGGTTCGAGACCGCAGACGAGCGTGATCGCTTCCTGGAGCAGTACCGCAAGGAACATGTCTATTCCCGCCGCGGTGACGTGCCCAGCGTGATCTACACGCGAGTCGAGCGCTAGACGCGATATCCCGGCCCCGCAACGATTCCCATGGCAAACGATTCGAATCTAGCCCGACTTGCCGAAGACCAGAAGCGCGGAAACCTGGTGCACGGCCACTTCAGCCACGAGCTGCTCCAGGTGCTCAACGGCATGCGCAGCACAGTCGCCGAACTGCGGCGCGCGGACCCCGAACTGGCCAGCCGGCTCCGTGAGCCAGCCCTCCTCTACAGACGTCTTTACGCAGCGCCCTACGACATGATCTGTGACATCCGTTCCAAGCTACTGAAGCGGTATGCGCAGACCTATGCAGACCTCCGGCCACTG
>JASFQN010000015.1:0-26156 GCA_050115425.1 Gammaproteobacteria bacterium
CAAGGCCGCGTTCTTTGCACCGGAGATGCGCACCTCGCCCGTCAGGGGCTGGCCGCCACGGATCAGTAGCTTGTCCAAGAATCCACCTCGTTCAGACCGAATCGCCGCCGTCGCGGCTCCACTCGGCAGGGGTAAAGGTTCGCAGCGAAAGGGCGTGAATCTCATTACCCATGCGCGGACCGAGCGTGCTGTAAACCAGCTGGTGGCGGGCCAGGGGTCGCTTGCCTTCGAAGACATCGCTGACCACCAGGGCCTCGAAATGCGCGCCGTCTTCGCCGGAAACCCGTACATGGGCGTCGGGCAATCCGGCCTCGATCAGCTTCCGAATCTGTTCTGAGTCCATAGGGAGCCTCTGGGAGAGCGGGAGACGGGATTCCGCCAAGGCAAAGCCGGGGACCGGCGGACCCGGATTCTCGAAAAACGGGATGATATAAAAAATGACCCCGAACTTGAAATGCCAATTGTGCTGCACGCCGTCCCGTGGGGCCCCGGGAATGACCCGGTCGGCCTGCCCGGTGTATCATCGGCGGCCACGCATGCCGCGGCTTCCCGACCGATGGCAATCAGCAGACTGGACGAGCGCATGACCCTGAAACAGAGCACAGATGCTGCCCCGCCCTCCGACCGGCTGATCGGGCTGGCGCGCGAGGTCCTCGATATCGAGGCAGCAGCGGTATCCCGGCTGGCCGAGCGACTGGACGGCGGATTCGTGGACGCCTGCCGTCTCTGCCTGGAATGCCGCGGCCGGATCGTGGTGACCGGCATGGGCAAATCGGGGCACATCGCCAGCAAGGTGGCGGCGACCCTGGCCAGCACGGGCACGCCCGCATTCTTTGTGCATCCGGGCGAAGCCAGCCACGGTGACCTCGGGATGATCACCGGCGAGGACCTCGTGTTCGCGCTCTCCAATTCCGGGGAAACCAGCGAAATCATTACCATTCTGCCCCTGATCAAGCGTCTCGGCGTGCCGCTGATCACCATGACCGGCAGGCGGGACTCGACGCTGGCGCGCGCCGCCACGGTCAATCTCGATGTCACCGTCGACCAGGAGGCCTGCCCACTCAACCTGGCGCCCACGGCAAGCACCACGGCGGCGCTGGCCATGGGCGATGCACTGGCCGTGGCGCTGCTCGAAACCCGGGGCTTTACCCGCGAGGATTTTGCACGCTCCCACCCGGGCGGCAGTCTGGGCCGGCGTCTGCTCCTGCGTCTCGAGGACATCATGCATACCGGCGATGCCGTGCCGGCTGTGGCGGCCGATGCGACGCTGGGCCAGGCGCTGATGGAAATGACCCGCAAGGGCCTCGGAATGACCGCCGTGGTGGACGGGCAACGACACGTTCTGGGCATTTTCACCGACGGCGACCTGCGCCGGGCGCTGGATCGCGAGGTCAGCGTGCACACCACGCCCATCAGCGACCTGATGACACGCAACTGCCGCACCGCAACCCCGGAGACGCTCGCCGGGGAGGCTCTGCAGATCATGGAAACCGGCAAGATCAACGCCCTCCTCATCCTGGATGCGGAAGGCCGCCTGGTGGGGGCACTCAACATGCACGACCTGCTGCGCGCGGGGGTGGTTTGATGACACCCGAGCAGCGCGCGGCGCAGATCCGTCTTCTGGTCCTCGATGTCGACGGCGTGCTCACCGATGGCCGTCTCTACTACGGGGAGCACGGCGAGGTCTTCAAAATCTTCCATACGCTTGACGGCCATGGCATCAAGCGACTGCGTGCCACCGGCGTGGAAGTCGCGGTCATTTCCGGTCGTCGCTCGGCGATGGTCGAACGTCGCATGGGCGAACTGGGCGTCACCCGCGTGTACCAGGGCATCGACGACAAGCTTCCGGTATTCCGCGGCCTGCTTGCGGAATTGGGTCTGGAAGCCGGGGAAACCGCCTGCATGGGTGACGACGAACCGGATCTGCCCATGCTGCGTGAAGCCGGTCTGGCTGCAGCGCCCGCCAACGCGGCCGCGATTGTCCTGCCGCACGTACACTGGCAGGCCAGCATGCCCGGCGGCAGCGGCGCCGTACGGGAACTCTGCGACCTGCTGCTGGCGGCCCGGAACAATCCGGACACGGCCACGCCCTGATGCCGCGACGAGCCTGGCTTGCACTGAGCGCGTTGGTCCTGCTGGCGCTGGCCAGTTGGTGGCTGGGCCGACCGGGCGAGGAACGCGGCACCGCCCCGGGTCATACGGCGGGAGAGCGACCTGACTACTATTTCGAGGATGCCACCGTCACCCAACTGGACGAAAACGGCAAACCGGCCTACCGGCTGCGCGCAGCGCGCATGGACCACTATCCGTCCGACGACAGCGTGAAGATGTCATCCGTACACATCGACTATTTCCGGCCCGACGCGCCGGCCTGGGTGATCACCGCCGACCACGGCATGATTCCTTCCGGCAACCGGCGCATGCGCCTGGACGGCAACGTGCACCTGCTGCGACCCTCGGCATCAGCCGGTGAACCGCCGCTGGAGGCCAACACACCCTCGCTGGAATTGCTGAGCGATCCGCGCAGCGCGAGGACCGACCAGCCGGTGACCGTCGTCAACGGTGGCAGCACTGTCCGGGGTGTGGGTATGCTCGCCGACCTTTCGGCGGGCACACTGACACTGCAGAATCAGGTAAAGGGACACTATGAGCACTGACAAGCACACCAGGACCGGGCACCGGCAGACCGCCGGTCTTGCCCTCGTTCTGCTTTTGACCGGCCTGGCACCTGCATTCGCCGCCGCCCCGTCGGAATCGGCCATCGACATCACTGCCGACCATTTCAGTGCCGACAAGCAAGCCGGGGTGTTCATCTATACAGGGCATGTCCGGATGACGCGCGGCAACCTCTCGATTGCCGCCGACAAGGCCACTATTCACATGCATGCGGGCCAATTGCAGAATGCGGTTCTCGAGGGGGATCCCGCAACGTTTGACCAGCCGGCCTCCAGCGACGGGCCACAGGCCCACGGTCGGGCCCGGCGCATGGAATACCAGGCGAGTGGCGGCAAGCTGGACCTGCGGGGGCAGGCCCGTCTGGAGCAGGAAGGACGCGTGATCGAGGCGGACGTGATTCATTACGAGGTGGACGCCCAGCGGGTCGTTGCCGCGGGCGAATCCGCTGGCGGCCGGGTCCACGTGACCCTGCCGCCGGAAAAGAAGACCGGCGCCGAAGACAGCGATCAGCCCCGGGGAGACGATGGCCAATGAGCGGACGCCTTCACGCCCAGGCGCTGGTCAAGCGCTACAAGTCCCGAACCGTGGTGGACGGCGTGAGCCTGGACATCGCGCGTGGCGAAATCGTGGGCTTGCTGGGACCCAACGGCGCCGGCAAGACGACCTCCTTCTACATGATCGTGGGCCTGGTCCAGGCCGATGACGGCCGGATCGAACTGAACGGCGAAGACGTCACGGCCCTGCCCGTCCACGCCCGTGCCCGACGCGGCCTTGGCTACCTGCCGCAGGAAGCCTCCGTTTTTCGCAAGCTGACCGTGGCCGAAAACATTCTCGCGGTGCTCGAGATGCGGCCGGGCCTGACGACGGCCGACCGCGAGCGTATCCTCGAGGAACTGCTCGAGGAGCTCCATGTCTCGCACATCCGCGACAGCCTGGGCATCAGCCTGTCGGGCGGTGAGCGACGGCGCGTCGAAATCGCCCGCGCGCTGGCCGCGGAACCGGCCTTCATACTGCTCGACGAGCCCTTCGCCGGAGTCGATCCGATATCGGTCATCGATATTCAGCGGATCATTGAACATTTGCGGCGACGCAACATCGGCGTACTCATCACCGACCACAACGTCCGGGAAACGCTGGGTATCTGTTCGCGCGCCTACATCATAAGCGAGGGGCAGGTGATCGCCGCCGGCGAACCGAGCGAAATTCTTGCCGACCAGCGCGTGAGAGATGTGTACCTGGGGCAGGATTTTCGTCTATAAAGGAAGTATGGATTCCCTGTTGCGCTGTCCGGCAATGCCGCCGGGCGATGATCCTTTTTCCCTCCGCACCCACCGGTTGCGCTGCCGGACCGGCTCAAGCGCGGCTCGCCCGGCCAACGGTTCCCGGAGGCACGGATGAAGCCCGGCCTCCAGCTTCGAATCGGCCAGCAGCTGACCCTCACCCCGCAGCTTCGCCAGGCTTTGCATCTCCTGCAACTCTCCTCCCTGGAACTCGGTACTGAAATCCGCCAGGCGCTGGAAGAGAACGTCATGCTGGAAAGCGGCGACGCGGCGTCGCAGGATGCCGCGCTTCCGGAGTCCGCCGAACCCTCCGCCGGCGAAGCACATGACGAACTGGTGCAAACGGACTGGGATGACGCCGTGCCCTGGACTCCCTCGGCCGTGGGCAGTAGCGCCGAGAGTGGCGGGCCGGAGAGCATGGCGACCCCGGCCTATGGGCTGGCCGATCACCTGCTCTGGCAACTGGAACTGGCACCGATGAGCCAGACTGATCAACTGATCGGCGCGGTCATCATTGATGCCCTCGATGGCGACGGCTACCTGCGCGAACCGCTGGCCGATCTCGCCAGCGCCCTGCCTACCGAATGCGAGGCAGGAAGCGAAGAAATCGAAGCGGTGCTGCACCGGATCCAGCGTTTCGATCCGGTAGGCTGCGGCGCGCGCGATCTGGCCGAATGCCTGACCGTTCAGTTGCTGGAACTGGCACGACCGGGGCGTGTCCGCGACCTGGCCGCCAGACTGATCGCCAAGCACCTCGAGGCGTTGGCAGGCAACGACAACCGAGCCCTGGTCCGCCGGCTCGGCGCGGACGCAGCCTTGCTGAACGAGGCGATGGACATGGTCCGCTCCCTCGATCCCCGGCCCGGCGCTCGAATGAATACCGAACGTGTGGAATATGTCGTACCTGACGTGATCGTTTCGCGCCGCGACGGCGGCTGGAATGTGGAACTCAATCCGGAGGCGACACCACAGATTCGGGTCAATGGAGAATACGCAGCCCTGTTGCGTTCGCCGCGCTGCCGCAATGGCGAGTCCACGGGCCTTACCGACCAGCTGCAACAGGCCCGCTGGCTGGTGCGCGGACTCCGCATGCGCAATGAGACCCTGCTGCGGGTGGCCACGGCCATCGTCCGCCACCAGCATGATTTTCTCGAACGTGGCGAAGCCGCCATGAAGCCATTGCTCTTGCGCGACATAGCCGCGCAACTCGACCTGCACGAATCCACGATCTCGCGCGTCACTGCGCGCAAGTACATGCTCACCCCCCGCGGCGTCGTGGAATTCCGGTATTTCTTTTCCACCCAGATTCGAAACGACCAGGGCGAGGACACCTCGGCAGTCGCGGTTCGCGCCCTGATTCGGCAACTCATCACAGAGGAGAATCCGCAAAAACCTATGAGCGACAGCCGTATAGCCGGCGAACTCACGCGCCGGGGACTGAAGGTGGCACGCCGCACGATCGCCAAGTATCGTGAGGCCATGGCCATTCCCCCGTCCCATGAGCGCCGGCAGTCACAGGCGAGGTAAGACACCGTGTCCGTCACAGTGTCGCGACAAGCCCAGGAGGAGTCGATCATGCAAGTCAACCTGACCGGTCATCACGTCGAGATCACCCCGGCACTCAAAGACTACGTGGGCACAAAGATGGGCCGTATCGAACGGCACTTCGACCACGTGCACGATCTGCACGTGATACTGACCGTGGAAAAGCTCCGGCATCGTGCCGAGGCAACCGCACAAGTGAATGGCAACCGCCTGTTCGCGGATGCGGTGGAACAGGACATGTACGCTGCTATCGACGGACTGATTGACAAACTCGACAGGCAGGTCAAGAAGCACAAGGAAAAATGTACCGACCATCACGCAAAGCTCGCCCAGAAGGTCGATCGTCTCGCGTGATCCCATCCGCCTGAGCCGGAGCAAGACCGACATGCAAATCAGTGAACTGCTGACCCCCGAACGGGTGGTGTGCAACGTCGACGCCCGCAGCAAGAAGCGGGCGCTGGAAATTCTCAGTGAATTGCTGGCCAGGGACGATACGGACATCGCGCCCGTGGAAGCATTCAATTGCATGATCGGGCGCGAACGGCTCGGCAGCACGGGGATTGGCAAGGGAGTTGCCCTTCCCCATGGCCGCTTGCCGGGTCTGACCGCGAGCATCGGTGCGTTTATCCGCTTGCGGGAACCGGTGGACTACGACGGCGGCGATGCGGGTCCGGTGGACCTGCTTTTCGCGCTGCTGGTACCCCAGGTATCCACCGATGATCACCTGCAAACCCTGGCTGCGCTGGCCGAACAGTTCAATGACGAAACGTTCTGCCGGGCACTTCGTGAATGTCACAACAGCATGGGCCTGTTCACGGTTCTCACCCGGCCTCCGCGGGATCGGCGGGCCACGGGATGACAATGAATGGATGACGCCCTCCGGCGGCGTGGGGTAAGGTAGAGCCTTCAGAAATATCCATTCATTGGCCGGCCTGCGCTGCGCGCGCGGGAAGGGACGGAAGCGACTCGGGCAGCGGGCATGGACATGAAACTGATCATTCTCAGCGGTCTGTCCGGCTCCGGAAAATCGGTCGCCCTGCACACGCTGGAAGATCTCGGCTACTACTGCATCGACAACATCCCGGCCGGGGTGCTGCGCAATTTCATTCGCGAAACGGTCGCTACCCGAAACCCCGCCTACAGCCTGATGGCGGTGGGCGTGGATGCACGCAACCGGCCCGAGGACATCCACCAGGTCCCCTCGCTGGCTCGTGAGCTTCGCGCCAACGGGGTGGATTGCCAGATCATCTTCCTGCATGCCGACGAAGAGACGCTGCTGGCGCGCTACAGCGAAACACGCCGCAAGCACCCGCTGTCCGGCCCCGATCTCAGCCTGCGCGACGCCATTGCCCGGGAACGGTCGCTGCTCAGTGCCATCAAGGATGAAGCCGATCTGACCATCGACACGACTGGCACCAACATCCATCAGCTGCGCGAAATGGTGCGCGACCGCGTTCATGAGGCCGGCGCCTACCACACATCGCTGCTCTTTGAGTCGTTCGGCTACAAGCGCGGCATTCCGCCGGATGCGGACTTCGTGTTCGATGTGCGCTGCCTTCCGAATCCACACTGGGATGAAGTCCTCAGACCCCTGACCGGCCGGGATGCCGCCGTGATCGATTTTCTGGGCGGGCAGGATAGCGTCCGGCAGATGGAAGCCGACCTGACCCGTTTTCTTGATTCCTGGCTGCCCGCATTCGAGCAGAGCAGCCGAAGCTATGTGACCGTGGCCATAGGCTGCACCGGCGGACGGCACCGCTCGGTCTACATGGTCGAACGGCTGGCCGCGCATTTTCGTGCCGACAGCAAGCAGGTGCTGGTGCGCCACAACGAATTGACTGGTGAAGGCTGAATTCTCATGACTGGCGCATCGCAGTCCGTCGTGACTGAAGTCGACCTGCCGGTAGTCAATCGGCTGGGTCTGCACGCCCGTGCCGCCGCCCGATTTGCCACCACCGCAGCGGAATACGCCAGCCGGATCGAGGTCAGTCGAGACGGGCGCAGCGTCAACGGCAAGAGCATCATGGGGCTGATGATGCTGGCCGCGGGCTGTGGCAGCACATTGCACGTTCGCGCCGAGGGTCCGGATGCCGATGCAGCCATCGCCGCCTTGCGGGCACTGGTGGCGGAACGGTTCGGCGAGGAGGAATGAACAGGGAGCGGCGATAGATGAGCGTACTCATCTCGGCAATGGGTGTCTCCAACGGACTGGTCCTGGGTCGCGCGCGCGTTCTCGATGACGCGCCCCTGGAGATTCTCGAATATTCCCTGCCCCTCGAGCGTACCACCGAGGAAGTGAGGCGTTTTCGCGGCGCCGTGCGAGCCGCAAGGCAGGAATTGCACACGGCCCGCGAGCAGATTCCCGAGGGCACACCGGGCGAGATCGGTGCTTTCATCGATACCCATCTGCAGATGCTCGATGACCGGACGTTCACCGGCAGCGTCGAGGTGCGCATACGTCGCCAGGCCTGCAACGCCGAATGGGCGCTGAAAGTGCAGCGTGATCGAATTGCCGAAGTCTTCGTCAACATGCCCGATGAATACCTGCGGGAGCGTCTCGCGGACGTGGACCATGTGGTCAATCGCATCCAGCGCCACTTGCTCGCCGGTGCTCAGCCTTCGGCTGCGACACGGGTCGCCGGGCGTCAAATCGTGGTGGCCGGTGACGTCTCGCCCGCCGACCTGATCATCCTCCACAGCCAGGGTGCCCGCGGTCTGATCACCGAAAGCGGTGGCCCTCTCTCCCACACCAGCATCCTCGCCCGAAGCCTGGGAATTCCCGCATTGGTCGGCCTGCGTCGTGGCCGCAGGCTGTTCCGGGAGGAGGAAGAGGTCGCACTCGACGGGACAGCCGGGACCGCGGTGATCGCCCCCGAGCCCCGCGAATTGCGTTTTCTGCGGCGCCGTCAGCGGGAACGCAGCCGACAGGCGGAACGCACGCGCGGACTGGCGCGCCGGCTGCCGCGCACGCGGGACGGAACCCGCATCACTCTGCGCGCGAACATCGAATTGCCCGGGGATCTGCGTCAGGTCAACCAGCATGGTATCCAGGGCATCGGTCTTTACCGTACCGAGTTCCTCTACATGAACCGGGCCGAGCAACCCCCGGAAAACGAACAGTTGCGTGCTTATCTGCGCTGTCTGCGCGCCGCGGCAGGACAACCCGTAACCATACGCACGGCGGACCTGGATCCCGGTGCCGGGCTCGGCACGCGCAATCCCGCGCTGGGCATGCGCGGCATCCGCCGCTCGCTCAACGAGCCGACCGAGTTTCTGGTTCAGCTTCGGGCGCTGCTGCGTGCCGCCGCGCAGGGCACGCTCGAGATCATGCTGCCCATGGTGTCCGCCGCGTCGGAAATCCGCCGCACCCGTCGGCTTCTTCAAGTGGCCCATGAGTCGCTGTCTGCGGAAGGCGTCGGCCATGGCTGGCCCATTCGACTCGGTGCCATGATCGAGACGCCCGCCGCCGCCCTGCAGGCGGGAGCAATCGCCGCGGAGGCGGATTTCCTCTCTCTCGGTACCAACGATCTGATCCAGTACACACTCGCCATCGACCGCAATGAGGAAGCCGTCAACTATCTCTACAATCCGCTGCATCCGGCCGTATTGCGGCTCATTGACGAAACCGTCAAGGCTGGACGTCGTGCCGGCATCCGCGTGGCGATCTGTGGCGAAATGGCAGCCGACACCCGGTATACGGCGTTGCTCGCCGGTCTTGGCCTGCGCGAATTCAGTGTGCGCCCGGCCGTGCTGCAGGAAGTCCGTGGCCGGATTCACGAGATCGATATCGAGCGGGTTGCCCGCAGCGCCCGACGACTGCTCAGCGCCCGCTCGGTCAATGACTCGGAACAACGGCTCCAGCAACTCAACCGCCGCGCCGACAGCCAGTCCGGTCATTGAAAGCCGCCAGCTGCGCTGACTAAACTCGCCGGCGTCAGTCCGGCCCCGGAAAAAAGGCCCAGTCGATGCCAGATCAGACAGCGTTGCAACCGGCGGAATCACGCCTGGAATCCCTCCGGCGCCATTTCGCCAGCGGCCGTCTGCGGGCGGCCGAAGCAGAACTGAGTGGGTTGCATGCGGCCGAGATCGCCCTGCTTCTCGAGTCCCTGCCGCCGCCGGAACGTGAACTGGCCTGGTCGCTGGTCCCTGCCGCCAAACGCGGCGAAGTCTTGTTGCATGTGAATGAAGAGGCTCGCCAGGGACTGATCGCGTCTCTCGATATCGCACAGTTGACCGAGGTGGCCGCACATCTGGAAATAGACGATCTCGCCGACCTCTGGCAGGCGCTCCCCGAAGAACTGGCGGAACGCGCCCGTGGGAGCCTTCCGCCGAAACGGCGCGCGGCCCTGGACAGCGTGCTGGTTTATCCCGAGACCAGCGCCGGCGGCCTGATGAACACCGACAGCATCGCCGTCCGGCCGGACATGTCGGTGGCGGCCGTGCTGCGGCAATTGCGGCAGACCAGACGTTTGCCGGACCACACCGACCGGCTCTTCGTCGTCGCCCGTGACGGGATGTTCCTTGGCAGCGTCGCCGTGTCGCGCCTGCTCACGGCGCAGCCCGATGACACGGTGGCTGACCTTATGGATACCGACACCCGGTCACTCCCCGCCGATACCGACACCGCAGAAGTCGCGCGTGTCTTCGAGGATCTCGATCTCGTTTCGGCTCCGGTGGTGAGCGGCGACGGCCGACTGCTCGGCCGCATCACGGTGGACGATGTCGTCGATGTCATTCGCGATCAGGCGGACCACTCGTTGATGACCATGGCCGGCCTGGATGAGGAAGACGACATGTTCGCGCCAGTGCCACGCAGTGCGCGCCGCCGGGCACTCTGGCTGGGGATCAATCTGGCGACCGCCTTTCTCGCCTCCTGGGTAGTGGGGCTGTTCCAGGGCACTCTGCAGCGGGTGGTGGCGCTGGCGGTGCTCATGCCTGTCGTGGCTTCCATGGGCGGCATCGCGGGCAGCCAGACACTGACGCTGGTTGTGCGCGGCCTTGCTCTCGGTCAGATCGGCCGTGGCAATGCCCGTCGACTGGCACTCAAGGAGGCGGCGGTCGGTGCGCTCAATGGCATCGCCTGGGCTGTCGTGGTCGCGGCGGTGGCCGGCTTCTGGTTCGGCAATGCACGACTGGCGGCGGTGATCGCCGCCGCCATGATTCTCAACCTCCTGCTCGCGGCATTGGCCGGGATGGGCATACCGCTACTGCTGCGCCGGCTTTCCATCGACCCTGCGCTGGCCGGCACGGTAGTGCTGACCACGCTAACCGACGTCTTCGGCTTCCTTGCGTTCCTTGGACTGGGGACGCTTTTTCTGCGTTGAAAGACGATCCAGTTGCAGAAACTCGATGAGTTCGTCGCGACGCGCCAGTGCGTCGCGGTAACCCAGTTCGACCAGTTCCCCGCAGTAGCCCGATTCGAAGAGCAGGTAACTCATCAATTGCCGCCCTTCCGCATTCAAGGCACCGACACCGCGCAGCAGCAACCTGACGGCGCGGGGAAATTCGCGGGCGTGGTTGCGGGCGATCTCCCGGATGTCCCGGCTGGGTACGATCACCATGGTGTCGATGTGACGCAGGGGAGTGGCCGGTTTGCCGCGCTCCGGGGATGGCAATACGCTCAACGTCCGGTTGATCCGTGACAGGCGCTCGAGGTCGGTATAGAGACTGTCCATGAAGAGTGTATCCAGCATGTAGCCGGCGATCTGACCAAACGACGGATAGTCCAGCGGCAGATGCGGCGCTGGCAGATGGTTCGGCTCTTCATTGCGCACCGCGACGATGAGCAGGCGATCCGCCCCCAGATGGATTGCCGGGCTGAGCGGTGACGACTGACGCATCGAACCATCGCCAAAGAATTCCGAACCGATGCGCTGTGCGGGAAATATCAAGGGCAGCGCCACAGAAGCCATGAGGTGGTCGAGACCGAGCCGGGTCCGGCGCCCCAGCCGTCGGGCCCGTTCCCATTCCGGAATATCGTCGGCCCCCTGAAAAAAGCTGATGGAGCGGGCGGATGTGTAGCCCGATACCGAAATCGCCAGGGCACGCAATGCGCCCGTATCGATGGCCTGCTGAATCCGGGCGAAGCGGACCTGGGTCTCCAGCATGCGCCTCAGGGGGGTGTCGTCGAGCAACGATCTGGGATGGACAATCCCGAAGCCGAACGTCAACAGCGCGAACAACCAGCGCAGTGCGCTGCCGGCGACAGCACCGGCGTCGGTTCGATAGATGAGATCGGTACGCATGTGCTCCCAGACACCACACAGGCGCGCCACACCACGCCGAAACCAGAGCGCGTTGCTGGCCAGCACACTGGCATTTATGGCGCCCGCCGACACGCCGGTCACCACAGGGAATGGATTGACCCGGCAGCGAGGCATGAGTTCGGCGACCGCACGCAATACGCCGGCCTGGTAGGCCGCACGCGCACCACCGCCCGGGAGAATCAGTCCCGGTGTACAGGTTCTCTGATCTTGATCAGGCTGATACATGCATCCTCGGATGCCGGGGCCTCCGGCGGCGTCTGCCGACGGATCCGCAGGCGCGGCCCATCCAGCCTAGTCGCTAGGCGCGCGGCCGACAACCGCGCTGCTCCCCGGACGCATGGCGATCGTTGAAAATCTGACGCGCTCGCTGGACATATGCCGGTTCTTGCGACCAATATCAGGCGAGGAGAAGGATGCAACGGATGTGGGATGCTCAAGATTGTTGTCATCAACCCGAAAGGCGGCTGCGGGAAAACCACGCTGGCGACCAACCTGGCAAGCTACTATGCCGGACGCGGGCATCGCACGGTCCTGATGGACTACGATCCGCAGGGTTCCAGCACCCGCTGGGTTCGCAATCGCTCGCGAGAACTGCCGCCCGTGGAATGCATCGAAGCCTATTCGCGAAACGAAGGTGTTACGCGGAGCTGGCAATTGCGGACACCACTGGAAACCCAGCGCCTGGTCGTGGATACGCCCGCGGCCGTCGCCGCGCACGACCTGCCCCAACTCACCCGGGGCGCGGATGCCATTCTCATGCCGGTGCTGCCTTCCGACATAGATATTGCCGCGGCTTCGCGCTGTATTGCCGACCTGCTTCTGATCGCCAAGATTGACCGCCGAAGCGACCGCATGGCCGTGGTCGCCAATCGTGTCCGCCGCAACACGCGCATGTACGGGTCGCTGATGCGTTTTCTCGACAGCCTGGAGATTCCCTTCGTGGCCACGCTGCGCGACACCCAGAACTATGTGCAGGCCCATCGCGAGGGCCGCGGGATCCATGAACTGAAGCCCTGGCGGGTCCGGGAAGACATGCAGAGCTGGGAGCCGCTGATTGCCTGGCTGGATGGCCGGACGCCAAGGCCGATGCCCCGAGTGGGCTGACGCGGTCCGACCTTTCCTTCCTGAAAACCCCCGGCATGCCCCGGTGGGGCGTGTACACAAGTGGGCAGCCTCACGCATTCCGCCAGTCGACTCATCACTCGGCTGAAAGAACGACCCGCCCGTCAGCCGGATTGGCGGGGTCGAAGCCAACCACAGCTTTTTGCATCCGGCAGCTGGCGCTCCGGTGACTCGAACGCCGGGATGTCGACGGGACGGAATGCAGCGGTCGGGGAGAAAGGCTGGCCGTGAATCCCCAATGGCGGCAGAATGACCAGCCAACGCCCTGAAGGACCCGCCCGGGTCGCCTCATTCACGGGCGCGTTGGCGAACACCGGGAAGTCAGTCACCACATGGCGATGCCCGGATCGGCCGGCCCGACGTCAGCAAGCAAGGGAGAATCCGTCAATGACACTGTCGCAATACGGCCTGCTGTTACTCCTGGCCTGTGCCGGCGGTACGGCGACCGCCACCGACGCCGACCCGGTCTCGATCGTCAATCTCATCGCCACGCCTGTGGCATACGCCAGCCACACGGTCCGCGTGATCGGCTACGGTCGCGCGGACTTCGATGGTACGGTGCTTTACCTCGACCGGGCCTCACACGACGTTGACATCCCGATGAACGGGATTGAGCTCGACCTGTCCGACAGCCCGCTGCTGGCCGGAGAGAGCCCCGCCGCATTCTGGAAGCAGTTCGCGTTCGCCCAGGAAAAACGCGGCCGCAACTATCTGCTGGTCGAAGGCGTCTTCGAGCCCTTGCCGCCCGACGGAAGCACGGCGCATGCCGGACGCCTGCACCGCATCACACGCCTGGAGATCCGATGACCCCGACCACACCGATCACCGCACTTTACGCGGGCCTGCTTGCACTGCTGATTCTTGGCCTCGCCGCGCGGGTGAGCCTGGGCCGGGAGCGGCACCGTGTCGGTCTTGGAGACGGAGGCCATCGGAGTCTCGAGCGGCGCATACGAACTCATGCCAATGCCGTGGAAAACCTGCCGCTGGCACTGGTGCTCATGCTGGTCGCGGAATTGAACGGAGCGACGGCACTCTGGCTCCATGGGGCCGGAATCGGTCTGATCGCGGGCCGCCTCCTGCACGCCTGGGGACTGAGCCGCAGCAGCGGCCAGACCTTCGGCCGATTCGTGGGTACAAGCCTCACCTGGGTGATCATTGCCGCACTGGCCGTCCGGTTGCTCTGGTACGGGCTCTAGCGGGGACGGCTGGCAACTTCAGCGTGGTGGGAAGCCGGCAACCGGTCAGAGATTTCCCACGATGCTGTCTGGCTCGCCTACGCGGAGAATACGCAGGGAGTTGGTGCCGCCGGCCACACCGGTGAAATCCCCCTTCGTGAACAGCACCAGGTCGCCCCGCTCCACGGCGCCAATGTCAAGCAGCTTCTGCGCCGCTTCCTCGAGTACGTGATTGGGATTTGCGTGTACCACATCGAAGGCCGTTGGATAGACGCCCCGGTAGAGCGTCACTCGGCGACGGGTGGTTTCGTGCCGGGTCAGTGCGTAGACGGGAATCCCGGAGCGGATGCGCGACATCCAGAGTGCCGTCGAGCCGGACTCGGTCAACGCACAAATCGCTTTCACATCAAGGTGGTTGGCCACGTACATGGCGGCCATGGCAATCGCTTCGTCCACCCGCTCGAAATGACTGTCGATGCGGTGGCGCGACCGCTGGGTCATGCGCGTCCGCTCGGCACCCCGACAGACCCGGTCCATGGCTTCCACAACCTTCACCGGATAACGCCCCGCCGCGGTTTCCGCGGATAGCATCACCGCATCGGTTCCATCCATGACCGCATTGGCAACATCCAGAACCTCCGCGCGAGTCGGCATGGGACTCGAAATCATGGACTCCATCATCTGGGTAGCGGTGATCACTGCGCGATTCAGATCCCGGGCGCGGTGAATGATCAACTTCTGCACAGCCGGCAATTCGGCATCGCCGATTTCCACCGCCAGATCGCCACGCGCCACCATGACAGCCTCGCTGGCCCGGATAATCGCGTCGATGTTGTCCACCGCTTCGGCGCGCTCGATCTTGGCGATAACCCCCGCCTGGCTGCCGGCGCCACGCAACTGCTCGCGGGCATGCTCGATATCCCCAGCCTCCCGCGGGAAGGACACCGCGAGGTAGTCGACTCCGAGGCGCGCGGCGGTCCGGATGTCGGCATAGTCCTTGTCGGTCAGCGAGGGCGCGGACAAGCCCCCGCCCTGGCGGTTGATGCCCTTGTTGTTGGACAGGGTACCGCCGACTTCGACCCGACAGCGGATACGGTTGCCCTCCACGGCGACCACCACCAGTGTGATCTGACCATCAGCCAGTAGCAGAACGTCCCCCTGGCAGACATCGCGCGGCAGTTCCTTGTAGGTAATCCCGACGGCCTCGGCCGTTCCTTCATCGGGCGCGAGATCGGCATCGAGGACGAACTCCGCGCCATCCGCCAATTCGACAGAGCCGTCGCGGAATCGATCGATGCGGATCTTCGGGCCCTGCAGGTCGGCGAGAATGCCCACGTCACGCCCGGTCGATGCGGATGCCTCCCGCACCATGGCCACCCGGCGGGCATGATCTTCCGCCGTTCCGTGTGACATGTTGATGCGCACGACATCAACCCCGGCACGCACGAGCGCCGCAAGAACCCGCGGCTCGTCAGTGGCCGGCCCCAGCGTGGCAACAATCTTGGTACGGCGAGGCATTCCCGGGTCAGGCCTCACGGCGCAGTGGCGGGTGTTCTCCGCCGCGTTCTTCAAGCATTGCGACAGCGGGCAATGTGCGACCCTCAAGGAATTCCAGGAATGCACCGCCGCCCGTGGAGATGTAGGAAATGCGATCCGCCACGCCGTATTTGTCGACGGCCGCGAGCGTATCGCCGCCGCCGGCGATGGAAAAGGCCGAACTGCGTGCAATCGCCTGGGCCAGGGCGCGCGTGCCCTCGCCGAACTGATCAAACTCGAACACGCCGACCGGGCCGTTCCAGACGATCGTGCCGGCCTTTTCCAGATAACTGGCAAAGGCGTCGGCGGTATCCGGTCCGATGTCCAGAATCATTTCCTCGTCACCTACCTGGTCGACCGGTTTGACATCCGCCTCCGCGCTGGCCGCAAAGTCGCTGGCGACGACAACGTCGGTGGGCAGTGGAATGTCGGCACCCCGGGCGTGGGCCGCCTCGGTCAGACGGCGCGCTTCGGCAATGAGGTCGGGCTCGTGCAGGGACTTGCCCACGTTGCAGCCGGCCGCGGCAATGAACGTATTGGCGATACCGCCGCCGACGATCAACTGATCCACGATGCCGGAGAGTTTCTCCAGCACTGTCAGCTTGGTCGATACCTTGGAGCCACCAACGATCGCCACCATGGGTCGAGCCGGTTCCTGGAGGGCGCGGCCCAGCGCTTCGAGTTCGCCGGCCAGCAACGGACCCGCACAGGCGACCGGCGCGTAACGCGCGACGCCGTGGGTGGATGCCTGGGCACGGTGCGCCGTACCGAAAGCATCCATTACATAGATGTCGCACAGGGCGGCCATGCGCCGGGACAGCGTCTCGTCATCGGCCTTCTCGCCGACGTTGAAACGGACATTCTCGCAGAGCACGACTTCACCGTCGGCCGGCTCGACGCCATCCAGCCAGTCGCGGACCAGCCGTACCTTGACACCGAGCAGTTCGGTCAGCCGTTCGGCCACTGGCGCCAACGAGTATTGTTCGTCGAACTCGCCCTCTTCCGGACGACCCAGATGCGACATCAGCATCACACGGGCGCCGGCTTCCAGCGCATTGCGGATGGTAGGCAGCGAGGCGCGAATACGCGCGTCGCTGGTGACCCGCCCGTCCGTCACCGGAACGTTCAGGTCTTCACGGATAAGGACCCGCTTTCCGGCCAGGTCCAGGTCGGTCATCTTGAGGATGGTCACAATCGACCCTCCATGCATTCTGCTTCGGGCTCCCGCCGCCCGGCCAGCGCCGGGTGGCGGGAGTACGACATCACTTGGCGTTCATCAGTGCAATCGTGGTATCCAGCATGCGGTTGGAGAAGCCCCACTCGTTGTCGTACCACGAGCAGACCTTGACCAGGTTGCCGCCTATCACCTTGGTCAGCGTCGCATCGAAGATCGACGACGCCGGGTTGTGATTGAAGTCCACCGACACCAATGGCTCCACGTTGTATTCGAGAACACCCTTGAGTTCGCCGCCGGCGGCTTCGGCCATGATCTTGTTGATCTCCTCGACCGTGGTGTCCCGCTTGGCGGTGAAGGTCAGATCCACCACACTGACGTTGATCGTAGGCACGCGAATGGCGAAGCCGTCGAGCTTGCCGTCCAGTTCCGGCATCACCAGCCCGACGGCCGCCGCGGCGCCGGTCTTGGTCGGAATCATGGACTGGGTCGCGGAGCGCGCACGTCGCAGATCCTTGTGATAGACATCGGTCAATACCTGATCGTTGGTATAGGCGTGCACCGTGGTCATCAGACCGTCCACCAGTCCGATTTTTTCATGCAGCGGCTTGACCAGTGGCGCCAGACAGTTGGTCGTGCACGAGGCATTGGAAATGATGGTGTCCGAGCTCTTGAGCTGGGAGTCGTTCACGCCAAAGACCACCGTGGCATCGACGTCCTTGCCGGCCGGCGCGGAAATCACCACCTTCTTGGCACCGCCCTTGAGGTGTGCCGAGGATTTCTCGCGGCTGGCGAACAGACCCGTGCACTCCAGCACCACGTCAACGCCGAGCTCGCCCCAGGGCAGCTTGGCGGGATCGCGTTCCGCAAACACGCGAATGCGGTCACCATTCACGACCAGGCTGTCTCCATCCACGCTGACTTCGCCCGGGAACTTGCCGTGGGCGGTGTCGTAGCGCGTGAGATGCGCATTGGTCTGGGCATCCCCCAGGTCATTGATTGCCACGACCTGCAGCTCGCCTGTACGCCCGCCTTCATACAGCGCACGCAGCACATTGCGGCCGATGCGTCCGTAACCATTGATTGCAACCTTGATTGCCATTGCCCTGCTCTCCTTGACTTCAGTACAAATTCACGACTCGGCGGCCAGCACCGCACGGGCCTCCTCGACCACATGCGCCCTGGTAAAGCCGAAATGCTTGAACAGATCGCCCGCCGGCGCGGATTCGCCATAGCAGTCGATGCCGATAACCCGCCCCGAATCGCCGACCAGTCCGCGCCAGCACATCGTGGCTCCGGCTTCTATGACGACCCGCGCACGCACGCCCTGCGGCACGACCGACTCGCGATATTCGGCCGGTTGGGCGTTGAACACTTCCAGGCTCGGCATGGACACCACGCGCACGGCCACCCCGTCGGCGGCGAGATCGTCCGCCGCTGCGGCGGCCAGCGCCACTTCCGATCCGGTGGCGATCAGAATCAGTTCCGGATCACCCTCGGATTGGCGCAGCACGTATCCGCCCCGGCGCACGGCCTCGAGTTGTTCTTCGCTGCGTTCCTGATGCGGCAGGCCCTGACGGCTCAACGCCAGCACGGTGGGGCCATTGCGACGTTCGATGGCGTCGCGCCAGGCGATGGCGGTCTCCACGTCATCGCACGGACGCCACACCGTGAGTCCCGGCATGACCCGCAGACTCGCCAGATGCTCGATCGGCTGGTGGGTGGGACCGTCCTCCCCCAGACCAATCGAATCGTGGGTATAGACGAGAATGCTGCCCACCTTCATCAGCGCGGCCAGCCGCACCGCATTGCGGGCATAGTCGGAGAAGGTCAGGAACGTACCGCCGTAGGGAATGAATCCGCCATGCAGCGCCAACCCGTTCAGCATGGCCGTCATGGCGAATTCGCGCACGCCAAAGAACACATAGTTGCCATCGGGCTGGTCGGCGGACACCGGACGGGAGCCCTTCCACCAGGTATTGTTCGACCCGGTCAGGTCTGCGGAGCCGCCGATCAGTTCGTCGAGCAGCGGTCCGAAATGGTTCAGTGCCGTCTGGGAGGCCTTCCGGGTCGCCATGTCCTTGCCGGCCTGCGCCATTTCGCGAACGGCTTCGTCCGCGCGACCGGCCCAGTCCTCCGGCAGATGTCCGCCCGTACGCCGCTCGAATTCGGCGGCGAGTTCCGGATATTCGGCGCGGTAACGGTCCAACAGCGACTGCCAGTCGGACTGCGCCGCGCGACCTCGCTCGCGGGCGTCCCAGCCCGCACGGATATCGTCGGGAATTTCGAAGGGCGGATGGTGCCAGCCAAGCGTTTCGCGAACGAGCTGGACTTCATCCTCGCCCAGCGGTGCCCCATGCGCCTCTTCCTTGCCCTGCTTGTTGGGCGATCCCCAGCCGATCACGGTCGTGCAGCAGATCAGACTGGGCCGGTCGGTCACCGCGCGGGCCTCGTCGACCGCCCGCTTGATCGCCTCGGCATCGTGGCCGTCCACATCCCGCACCACGTGCCAGCCGTAGGCTTCGAAGCGCGCCGGTGTATCGTCGGTAAACCAGCCGCGGACTTCGCCGTCGATGGAAATACCGTTGCTGTCGTAGAAACCGATCAGCTTGCCAAGCCCCAGCGTGCCGGCCAGTGAGCACGCCTCGTGCGAGATGCCTTCCATCAGGCAGCCGTCGCCCATGAACACCCAGGTGTGATGATCCACGACGTCGAAACCCGGGCGATTGAACCGCGCGGCCAGCACCTTCTCCGCCAGGGCCATGCCTACGGCATTGGCCAGCCCCTGGCCGAGCGGCCCGGTGGTCGTCTCGACGCCGGGGGCGACTCCGTATTCCGGATGTCCCGGCGTCTTCGAACCCAGTTGCCGGAAATTGCGCAAGTCGTCGAGCGACAGGTCATACCCGGTCAGATGCAGCAGCGAGTAGAGCAGCATCGAACCATGGCCGTTGGAGAGAATGAAACGGTCGCGGTTGACCCAGGCCGGATCGGCCGGGTTGTGCCGCAGGTAATCGTTCCAAAGCACTTCGGCGATGTCCGCCATGCCCATGGGTGCGCCGGGGTGGCCGGAATTGGCGCGTTGTACGGCGTCCATGCTGAGAGCGCGGATCGCGTTGGCCAGGTCGCGTCGAGAAGGCATTGACACTCCAGACTGGGGGCGGGAAATTGTTGGAAATCAGTGGTTCGATTGCCCGCCAGCCGCGAAAATCCCCCGCTCGCAGCCTTTGGACAATCCACCAGAGGTTTCAAACAGCGCATTTTCGCCTTTTTGTGCAGACACGGCAACCGGACCCAGGCAGCCCGCGCCGGGGGACGTGGCGCCGGCGAATGTGCGCTGCCTCACAGATTCGGATCGACCCGAAATGTTAGCTTTGCCTTGGGCACAGAGGGGAAGGGGGTTTCAAGTCACTGACTGACAAGGAGATTTCAGACATGAACATCTTTCGGAGCCTGCCTTTTGCCGCCGGCCTCGCTGCCGTGCTGCTGGTTGCGGGCTGCAACGGGTCAGGTAGCAGCAGCGCCAATCTGACACTCAAGGTCGCGGATACCCCGATAGACAGTGCCACGAGCGTGACCGTGACCTTCACCGGGGTTCAGCTCATGGGGCCCAACGGGCAGCAGGAATTTGATTTCACCACCCCGAAGCAGATTGACCTGATCGCCACCCAGGGCGGCAACGCCGCGACACTCCTCGACGGGGTGAGTATCGATGCCGGCAACTACCAGTGGATCCGGCTGATGGTGGACATGAGCCAGTCTTCGATCACCCTGGATGACGGCTCGACGCATCCGCTGACGATTCCCAGCGGCGATCAGACAGGACTGAAACTGGTCAGCGGCTTCATGGTGGCCCTTGGCGACCAGGCCGACTTCACCATCGACTTCGACCTGCGCAAGGCGGTCACCGATCCGCAGAACGGCAACGGGGACTACTACCTCCGCCCGGCGCTCCGCCTGATCAACAATCAGCAGGTGGGCAGCATCGCCGGCACCGTGGCCAACACGCTCAGCGTGGGCGGCACGGCCATCACCGATCCCGCATGCGGCCCCGCGGTCTACGTCTATGACGGGGCCGACGTGACCCCGGTCGATATCAATGACTCCAGCACGGTTCAGCCGCTCACCACGGCCACGCTGTCGCTGAACAACGACACCGGCGACTATGACTACAGCGTGGATTATGCCGCCCCCGGCGACTACACGCTCGCGGTGACCTGCGCCATGAACGATGATCCGGCAGCCGTGGACAGCGGACTGGCATTTGCCACGCCCAGGAACGCCACGGTCACGGCCGACCAGACCACCACGGTGGATTTCCCCTGACCTGACCGTCGGACTTCGTCAATCCATACGGGCCCCGCGCGTCGGGGCCCGTTGCTTATGGGCTGTCGGCAGGGCCGGTGTAACGTCGAAATACGCGGCGGTGCACGGTAGAATATCGCCCTTCACGCACACTCTCAGGAATCCAAGGAATGTCCCATAGCTACCTGTTTACCTCCGAGTCGGTCTCCGAAGGTCACCCTGACAAGATCGCGGACCAGATCTCGGACGCCGTGCTGGACGCCATCCTGGCGCAGGACACGGCGGCTCGCGTCGCCTGCGAAACGCTGGTCAAGACGGGCATGGTCATCGTGGCCGGGGAAATCACCACGTCGGCCTGGGTGGACCTGGAAGAACTGGCGCGCAGCAAATTGCGCGAGATCGGCTACACCGGCTCGGACATGGGCTTTGACTGGGAGACCTGTGCCGTACTCAATGCCATCGGCAAGCAGTCCCAGGACATCAAGCAGGGCGTGGACCGCGCCAGCGAGGAAGAACAGGGGGCCGGCGACCAGGGCCTGATGTTCGGCTACGCGAGCAACGAGACCGATGTACTCATGCCTGCGCCGATCACCTATGCGCACCGGCTGGTACGCCGCCAGGCGGAAGTGCGCAAGAACGGCAGGCTCGACTGGCTGCGCCCGGACGCCAAGAGCCAGGTGACGTTCCGGTACGAAAACGACCGGCCGGTGGGTATCGACGCGGTCGTGCTCTCCACGCAGCACAGCCCGGAGATACCCTACGACGAGCTGCGCGAAGCCGTGATGGAAGAGATCATCCTGCCCACGCTGCCCGCGGAATGGCTGGACAAGCAGACCCGTTATTTCATCAATCCGACCGGCCGCTTCGTGGTCGGCGGACCGGTGGGTGACTGCGGCCTGACCGGACGCAAGATCATCGTGGACACCTACGGCGGCATGGCCCGCCACGGTGGCGGCGCGTTTTCCGGCAAGGATCCCTCCAAGGTTGACCGCTCGGCCGCTTATGCCGCGCGCTACGTGGCGAAGAACATAGTCGCCGCGGGCCTGGCAGAGCGCTGCGAGATCCAGGTGTCCTATGCCATCGGTGTCGCCGAACCCACTTCGATCTCGGTCGAGACATTCGGTACCGGCACCATTGACGAAGATCGCCTGACCGCCCTGATCAGGGAGCATTTCGACCTCCGCCCCTACGGGATTCTCAGGATGCTCGATCTGGTCCGGCCCATTTACGGGCCGACCGCATCCTATGGCCATTTCGGCCGCGAGGAAGACGGCTTCACCTGGGAACGCACCGACCGTGCTGACGCGCTGCGCGAGGCGGCTGGCGTGAAAGCGGCTGGTATCCGATAGGCGCCTGGCGGGAAAGCCCCGGGGGAGCGGCATGGAACTGAGCGAAAACGACATCAGGCGCGTACTCGGGGCCAGCCGCGCGATTGACCGGCGGCGTTACCTGCTGGCCATTCCCGCCGCGGGTCTGGGCATCGCGGGCTTCGCCCTCGCGTTCGGCTGGTTCGACACCTCGCTGGTCATTCAGGCGCTGGACTTCTTCGCCGGCGCGCTGCTGGCGGTTGTGCTGATGCTGCGACCCGGACGCGCCGAGGGTCCGGAAGCCATCCTGCTCGACCTGGCGCATTCCGCCATCAACTCGGATCCCGAAAATATCCGTCGGCTGGCCGAGATGGGCCAGAGCGGCCGACCGGAGCGAGAATAGGCACCGGACATAGACGATTTCACCGTTTCGAGGAGTTAGCATGAGTACGCAGACCGCGGCAAAGACCGCCGCCGACTACAAGATCGCCGATATCGGCCTGGCCGACTGGGGCCGCAAGGAAATCGCCATCGCCGAGACCGAGATGCCCGGCCTGATGGCCCTGCGGGAGAAATACGGCAAATCCAGACCACTCAAGGGGGCGCGGATTGCCGGCAGCCTGCACATGACGATCCAGACCGCCGTGCTCATCGAAACGCTGGTGGAACTGGGAGCCGAAGTCCGCTGGGCATCCTGCAACATCTACTCGACCCAGGATCACGCCGCCGCGGCGATCGCCGATCGCGGCATTCCCGTATATGCCTACAAGGGCGAAACGCTCGCCGAGTACTGGGAATTCACTCACCGGATTCTGGAATGGCACGATGGCGGCACGCCCAACATGATCCTCGACGACGGTGGCGACGCCACACTCGCGGTCACACTGGGCGCCCGCGCGGAGCAGGATGCGTCGGTACTGGACAATCCCGGCAGTGAGGAGGAAAAGGCCCTGTTCGCGGTCATCCGGCGCAAGCTGGAAGAGAAGCCGGGCTGGTACGCCAAGCTGGCCGAGAACATCCAGGGTGTTACCGAGGAAACCACTACGGGTGTGCATCGCCTGTACCAGATGGAGAAGGAGTCACGCCTGCCCTTTGCCGCGATCAACGTCAACGACTCGGTCACCAAGTCGAAGTTCGACAATCTGTACGGTTGCCGCGAATCGCTGGTGGACGGCATCAAGCGCGCCACCGACGTGATGATCGCCGGCAAGATCGCACTGGTCGCCGGCTATGGCGACGTGGGCAAGGGCTGCGCGCAGTCGCTGCGCTCGCTGGGCGCCACGGTGTGGGTCACCGAAATCGATCCCATCTGCGCGCTGCAGGCGTCCATGGAAGGTTTCCGGGTGGTGACCATGGACGAAGCTGCCGACAAGGTGGACATCTTCGTCACAGCCACGGGCAACTACCATGTGATCGGCCACGACCATATGGCCCGCATGAAAAATCAGGCTATCGTCTGCAACATCGGTCATTTCGACAACGAGATCGATGTGGCTTCCCTGCGTCGCTACGAGTGGGAAAACATCAAACCCCAGGTCGACCACATCATCTTCCCGGACGGCAAACGGATCATTCTGCTCGCCGAAGGGCGACTGGTGAACCTGGGCTGCGCCACCGGCCATCCGAGTTTTGTGATGTCGAACTCCTTCACCAATCAGGTGCTGGCACAGATGGAGCTCTGGCAACATCCGGACAACTACGACAGAAAAGTCTACGTCCTGCCCAAACAGCTCGACGAGGAAGTCGCCCGCCTGCACCTGGAAAAGATCGGCGCACACCTCACACGCCTCACCGACGAACAGGCCGCCTATATCGGCGTGAATCAGGACGGTCCGTTCAAGCCCGATCATTACCGCTATTGACGAGGATTGCCGGCCGGGGCCGACACGACCCCGGCCGGCCGTGACCATGCATGCTCCCATTGCCGCCGAAGCCAGGCTGGGTATCGAAATCGATCCAGCCGCCGGGGCATCATGGCCACAGCTGGCCGCTCTGAATCCGGACTATCTGGCCATCCCGGACCTGGGCGACCAGCGTACGCCCGATGCGCTCGTGGGGGCGCGTGACCTGTCTCCCCCGTTGCTGTTGCATCTGGCAGGCGCGCGGCACGAACCGGCCGACTTCGACGCCCTCCTGAATCTGGCGCGGAAACAAGGCGTGGGGGCACTGCTGCCTTTGCGCGGTGACGACCCGCCATCGGCCGGCAAGTCCGCCTTTGCCACGGGACTGGCGGTGCTCGCATATTGCCGGCAGCATGCTGCCGAGCTGCCCTGCTGGGCTCCGGCCTATCCAGAGACCCATCCGCTGGCGACCAGTCGCAGAGCGGACCTCGAAGCCCTGCATGCAAAGCTCGACGCCGGCGCGGCGGGTGTTATCACGCAATTCGCATTCGACACGCGTCCGCTCTTGCGACTCCGCGATCACCTGGCCTCGCGCGGGGTGTCGGTCCCCCTCCTCGTCGGCCTGCTCATGCCATCGGACTGGCAGGTAGTGGCCGCCCTTGTCAGGCGCAGTGGCGTCACGGTCCCGGACATTTTGCGCCGCCAGTTCGAACGTCATGCCGGAGACAGCGCTTCGACCCGGGCGATGGCACTGGAATGGGCCTGCGGGTTCCGCGCGAGGCTGGTGGCCGAGGAGATGCACGGTCTGCACCTGTTCATGGCGGATGACGCACAGGCCGTCAGCGATCTGCTGCAGGCCACCGGACGACCGGGAAGAACAGGCTGATGTTTGCCGCCCTGCTTGCCTATACGCTTGCCTGCGCGGCCACGGTCGCCATCGAAGAACATGCGCTCGCCCCCCTGGACCCGCATCCCGTGGTCGGTTGGCTCAATGACCACGTGGCGCGCCCGATCCTGGCCAACATGGCGGTTCTGGCCTTCGTTCTGGCTGGCGTGCCGGCACTCTTCGACCTGGCGAGCGCCCCGTCGGCAGCACGCCTTCTCGCACCGCCGGGACGACTCAACGAGGCCATGGAACTGCTCTGGCTGCTCGCGCTGTTGCTCGGCTTCGTGCCCTGGCTGCGGCAGCGACTCACCTGGTTGCTGCCCATCCAGTCACTGGCCGTGGTGGCCGTGGTTGGCAGCTGGCTGGCAAGAGCGCGCAACCTGTCGCTGTCCTACTGGCCGTCGGCCGATCTCTGGTTGGAACTGGTCGCACTGGGGCTGGCCGGGGTATTCATTGCGGCGGTCGCGCGGCCCGCGTTCGATTCGCTCGACTGGCCGCTCATTCGCGAACGGCTGGCGCGCCGGCTCGCCATGTTCGCGTTCCAGGTACCGCTCATCCTCGCCTACGCCCGGTTTCTCGGCAGCCAGCTCAACGCTTGAAAAGCAGTGTGAGACCGTCGGCCACCGGCAGCAGACTCAACTCGACACGGTCGTCGGCATACACTTTCTCGTTGAAAGCGCGAATCGCGCGCGTGTCGAGGTCATCGCTGTCGGCCTCAAGCACGCGGCCGTTCCACAGTACGTTGTCCACCATGATCAATCCGCCGGTGCGCAGCAGAGTCAGGCAGCGCTCGTAGTACTCGGCATAGTTGCCCTTGTCCGCGTCAATGAAGGCGAAGTCGAACTGACCGCCCAGCCCTTCGTCGAGCAGCTCGTCAAGTGTCTGGATGGCCGGACCGATACGCAGATCGACTCGATCGGCCACCCCGGCCTCGGCCCAGTAGCGGCGCGCGACATCGGTGTATTCCCGGCTCACGTCACAGGCCACGACGCGGCCGTCTTCGGGCAGGGCACGCGCCACCGAAAGGCTGCTGTAGCCGGTAAACA
>JASFQN010000016.1:0-26150 GCA_050115425.1 Gammaproteobacteria bacterium
GTCGATTGCTCTTGGCGTAGGCCAGGTCCCCGGGAATCCAGAAACGCATTTTCTCCCCCGTGACCATCAGCGGAATCCCTTCCTGCCAACCCTTGATCAGGCGTCCCAGCGGAAAGGTGGCCGGTTCCCCGCGGGCCACTGAACTGTCGAACATCTTGCCGTCTGTCGTCCAGCCCGTGTAATGGACCACCACGGTATCTTCCAGGGTGGGGTGAATCTTCCCGGTGCCCGGTTTCAGCACCTTGTAGGCCAGCCCGTCTTTCAGCGTGGTGGCATCGGCCGGCGGTGCGGCCACATCGGCGGGCGCGGGGATGTCGCCCGCCGTGGCCGGCACAAGTGCACCACCCAGCAAGAGTGCGAAAAGCAGTGCGGCGTTGGCTCGGAATGTCATGTGAAGTTCCTCTCGGTTGGTCAGGATTTCATGCGGCGGGCGAGGGCTACGTTCAGCCACCGCCGCCTCCGTAGGGATGTGTTGTGGCGCCGCCCGTACCCTCGCGGTTCGCGGGTTGTCCGGCGCTGTCGCCGCTCAGGCACTTGTAGATGCCGAAGGTCTGTTTTCCGTTCCTTGCCTTGCTCAGTGGCGAGACCGTGTCTCCACCCATGTCCAGGGCGTTGTTGCGGGCCAGGTTCTCAAGGTCGTTTTCAACGTCTGAATCCAGGCGATCCATGCCCATCACTCTGGACAGGACCGATACGTCGACTTTGCCGAGGTACTTGCAGTCGGCAACCCGCTCCTGGCTCAGCACGACGATGTCGCCGGCCTGCGGCTGAACCTCCACCCAACTGCATCCGCCAAGCAGGGCGAGGGCGGCGAACGACATCGCCAGGCGTGGGAATTTCATGCTTCCTCCTCTTGCAGCCGAAGGTGCGCTCCGGGATCAGGGCGACGGCCGTTCGCCAATGTCTCGCCGCTCGGGCCGCGCGGTGTCACTGATGCGGCGCGCACGGTGCAGTACACTGGTGTCGCGTGCCGCATGCGGTCTTCCGTCGCGAAAGGCGGCCGCGCGAACGAACGGACCGAAGGTGCCCTAGCATAATGGTCGCCTGAATCCGGTGAAAGTGACCGCGTTCACGCCAGCAGCGAAAGGGTGGCAGTGCATGCGACAATCCGCGATAGTCCCCGTTCCAGGGTTGCTGGCACTCGCTGCGGTTACCGCCCTGCTGTATTGTGCCCCGGCGCTGGCCTGGCGCTGCGACGGCGGGCTGGTGGACGTCGGCGACAATGCGGTGGTGGTCGTCCACAAATGCGGTGAGCCGCAATACAGGGAATCGCTGGGCGGCGGCTTTTTTTTCGGCTTTGGTTACGTGCCGGCGGCGGAGCTCTGGTACTACAACCGGGGATCATCCCGCCTGTTGCGGATACTGCGCTTCCGGGACGGAACGCTGGAAGCGATCGAAACCGATGGCTATGGGTTCGATCCCGACGCGCCGGGGGATTGCCGTCCATTGGGGATCCATGCGGGAATGAGCGCCTACGAGTTGCTCAGCCGCTGCGGTGAGCCCGCGCGCAGGGATACCTGGGTGGAATACGTCGACCCGCGAGCGCGGCGTCATCCGCTGGAGGCCGGTGAGCTGGTGCGCGTGCAGCGATGGATCTATCCGTTCGACGCCAGCCATTTCCTGCGCGAGGTTTATTTGCGCAACGGCCGGGTCTGGCGCGTCGAAACGGGCGAACGCCTGGACTGATTTCCGGAGGTTCTGTCTGACCCCCGCTGCCTGAAGTCCTTCGGGACAAGGGCCGGGACATGGATCAGAACTTCCCCCACTGAGGAGTTGCCGTGATCCGCAAACGTGGTGACGCCCTGCTTTTGTCCCTGCTCGTCATGGCTGGGGTGGCGGTGGCAGTGGTCTGCGGCCAGCGTGCCGAGGCGCCGCCCGAGAACCACGTTGCCCCGGCCGAATTTTCCGCGCCGCGCGCGCTGACCCTGTTGCACGACGTTCTCGGCGAGGCCGTGCCACACCCCGTTGGCAGCCAGGCCCATGAACATGTTTTGCAGGCATTGGCCGGCATGCTCGCCCACCTGGGTTACCAGCCGAAGGTGCGCCGCGACTATGTGTGCGGGCGCAAGTATCCGGTATGCGCCCCGGTGGCCAACGTAAGCGCCCGGCTCGGAGGGACGGGGCCCGCGCTCCTGCTGACCGCCCATTACGACTCCGTGCCGGCAGGGCCCGGGGTGGCCGATGACGGATCCGGTGTGGCCACGCTGTTGGAGGTGGCCCGTGCCCTTCGCCACGGGGCGCCACCCGCGACGCCCGTGATCTTTCTTTTCTCGGACGCTGAGGAAGCCGGGCTGCTGGGTGCGCAGGCCTTCGTGGATCATGACCCGCTGGCCGCCTCGGTGGGAGCCGTGCTGAATTTCGAAGCGCGCGGTACAACCGGACCGGCGCTGATGTTCGAAACGGGTCCCCACAGTGCCGGCCTTGTCCGTCGCTTCGCGGGCGCAACCGATCATCACCACAGCTATTCCCTGATGACCGACGTGTATCGTCGGCTGCCCAACGACACCGACCTGACAATCTACCGGACGGCGGGGTTGGCCGGCTTGAACTTCGCCTTTGTCGGCGGCGTGGCCCGTTATCACACGCCGCGTGACGATTTTCTCCACCTCGACCCCGCCAGCGTGCAGGATGAAGGCACCACGGCATTGGCGCTGGCGCGCAACATCCGGTTGCCGGCCGACGCCGGCGGGGAGGATACGCTGGTGTTCAGCGATCTGCTCGGCGGTCCCCTGCTGTTCTGGCCAGCCTGGGTCAGTGCGCTGGTGGCCGTGCTTGGCGTACTGCTGGTGGGTGCCGCGTTGTTCGGCCTGGTGCGTACCGGACAGATGCGCCGGCGCCAGGGGGTCTGGGGACTGGCCGGCTGGCTGCTCATCATGACGGCCCTGCCGGCGGGTGCCTGGGGCCTGGGCCACGGGGTTGCCTGGCTGGCCGGTGTCGGCGCGCCCTGGTCGGCCAACCCCTGGCCCATGCGGGTGCTGCTCTGGGCGATGTGTTTCGGTCTCGGCGGCTGGCTGGCCAGCCGCGTGGCCCGGCGCGCGGGCTTCTGGGGAATGGCCATGGCGGGCTGGGGTGTCTGGGCGCTCGCCAACCTGGGGCTGGCCCTGCTGGCTCCGGCCACGGGTGTTTTACTGTTGCTGCCGGTCGGGGTGGCCGCGGTCCTGCTTTGCGCTGTCGTGTGGCTACCCTGGGCGGACACGCAGCGCCGCGAAGTCGCGGCGCTGGTTGCCTGTCTGTTGTCACTCGGCTCTGCCGGCGTGATCTGGTTCGGATTGAGTCTCTCACTGGAAGCGATTTTCACGCCGGGCGGTGCGGCCATTGTTGCCATTCCCCTCGCCATGTTGATGAGTGTCTGGGCCCCGCTGTTCGCCCTGCCGGCGAATGCGCGCCCGCACCGCAGGCTGGTGCTGGGCACGGCCCTGGCCGTGGCCGTGGTGGCGGGCCTCAATGTCCTCGTGGTCACGCCGTACTCCGCGGACGGGCCCGCGCACCTCAACTTCTGGCGCGTACAGGCCGCCGAGGGTGCGACAGCGCATTGGCTGGCCTGGGGCGACGCGCCCTCGAGCGTGCTGGGTGGGAAATTCAGAATAACGAACGACCCGGTACTGCCGTGGGCAACCCGCTCGCTGCCAGTGATGGCCGCGGCGCCCGTGAACGCACCTGGACCCGAATTTGATGTGGTGGCCCGCGAGCCGGGGAATGATGAAGTCCATATTCGGGCGCGGGCGCTTTCCCTGCGCGGTGCCCCGGAAATCCGGCTGTTCCTGCCGCCGGATGTCAGCGTTCGTGCGAACGGCGTGCCCGCCCATCCTCGCCGCCGAGGCGCCTGGCAGGTCCTGACGCTGGCTGGACTGGGCCCGGACGGCGTTCGTCTTGATATCGATCGTCCGGGAAACAGGCCGCTCCGGGCCTGGCTGGCGGACGCCGAACCGCTCGCCGGGCACCGGTTGCCGGTGGCGCTGCCCGAGTGGGTGCAGCCGCGGCGCGGCGGCCATCTCGCGATCATTTACCGGCAGGTCGAGCTATGAGCCAGGAGACAGCGGAATTGGCCACCCGGGTGCGCGTGCCGGCGGCCGGGGGTCCCAGGGTCCTGAGCGTGGCCGACGCACTGGGGCTGGGCCTTGAGCATCATCAGCGCGGGCATTTGCGCCAGGCGGCCGGCATTTATGCTGCGATACTCGAACAGGTGCCGGAGCAATTCGATGCCCTGCACTTCTCCGGGGTACTTGCTCTGCAGCAAGGCCGCTCCACGGAGGCGGCCGATCTCATCGGACGTGCGGTGGCGCGGCGGCCAGGGCATGTCGATGCCCGCTGCAACCTGGGCAGCGCCCTGCGCGCCGCCGGTCGCCTGGAAGAAGCCACCTCGGTATTGCGGGCGCTCGTTGCCGAGCAGCCGGACCTGGTACAGGCCCACAACAATCTGGGCAACGTTCTGCAGGATCTGGGCCGCGCCGGGGAAGCCGTCGATTGTTACCGCCGGGCGCTGCGGCTGGCGCCGGATTTTGTGGATGCCCGCTCCAATCTGGGGCGCGCCTGCGGGGCAATCGGCCGGCACGCCGAGGCCGTGGAGCACTGCCGGGCGGCGCTTGCCTTGCAGCCGGGTCACGTCGATGCGCTGCATCACCTTGGCAATGCCCTGCTCGCGCTGCGCGACTGGGAGGGCGCCGAGCGGGCATTTGCAGGTGCCCTGGGGGCGGGGCCGCCCGGGGGGGAAGCGGCCTACGGCCGCGGGGTCGCGCTGGAGCAGACCGGCCGCTGGCCCGAGGCCGCTGCCGCTTACCGCGAGGCCCTTGCCACGATCGACAATCCCGGCCCCGTGCTGAGCAATCTCCTCTATCTCAGCAAGCGCATGTGCGACTGGCCGGCGGTGGCGGAATTGGGCCAGCGTTTCCGAGAGGCGCTGCGCGCGGGCAAAACGGGACTCACGCCGTTCGTCTTCCTCGCCGAGGAAACCACGCCCGCCGAGCAGCTCGATTGTGCTCGACGCTGGGCGGCACAGGTCGCGGACAACGTACGTGGCATCGACTTGCCTGCGAGACACCCACGAAGCGACGACGCGAAAATCCATGTGGGCTATCTGTCGGCGGATTTTCACGAGCACGCGACGGCCTGGCTGGCGGCAGGACTGTTCGAGGCGCACGACCGGGAGCGGTTCAGGGTGAGCGCCTATTCACTGGGGCCGGACGACGGCAGCGCGATGCGACGTCGTCTGGAAGCGGGCTTTGATGCATTCGTGGATCTGCGTGGCATGACGCCCGTCGAGATGGCCACCCGGATACGCGCCGATGGCGTGGATATTCTGGTCGATCTCAAGGGTTACACGGCGGATGCGGCAAGCGAGGTTCCCGCACTCCGGCCCGCGCCTGTTCAGGTCAATTATCTCGGCTACCCGGGGACCATGGGTGCGGACTTCATTGATTACATTCTTGTGGACGACTTCGTGGCGCCGGCGGACCGTGCGGCGGACTTCTCCGAAAGCCTGGTGCACCTGCCCGGTTGCTACCAGGTCAATGACCGACGTCGCAGCCTGCCGGGGCGGCCGCCTTCACGTCGCGAGTGCGGCCTTCCCGAGTCGGGCATGGTCTATTGCTGCTTCAACAGCAGTTACAAGATCAGCGCTTCGGTATTCGAAACCTGGATGAAGCTTCTCAAGTGCGTGCCGGACAGTGTGCTCTGGCTGCTGGATGCGGCGCCCGCCGCGCGCCTGCCCGAGCGTCTCCGGAAAGCGGCCAGCCAGCATGGTGTTGACCCGAACCGGCTCATTTTCATGCCCCGCCTGCCCCAGGCCGACTACCTGGCCCGCTACCTTCATGCTGATCTGTTTCTGGATACCTGGCCGTACAACGCCCATACCACGGCAAGTGACAGTCTCTGGGCGGGCACGCCGTTGCTCACGCTGGCCGGCGAGACCTTCGCATCCCGAGTCGGTGGCAGCCTGCTCCGGGCGGTCGGACTTGAGGAGCTGATCACCCGCAGCGTGGATGACTATCTGGATCGGGCCGCGCAGCTGGCGGCTGATCCGGGGCGGCGTGCGGCACTTCGCGATCATCTGATTGCGAGCCGGGAACAGGCGCCGGCCTTTGATACGCTCGCCTTCACGCGAGCCGTCGAAGCCGCATTCCTGCGGATGCACGAGCGCGCCTGCGCCGGGCTCGCCCCCGAGAGCTTCACCGTCGAGTCGAAGTGAGTGCAGCGTTGCGCGAAATGACAGATACAGAGACAGGGAGCAGGTGATGGCCGAAAGCCGCGAAACGACGCACGCCCCGGCGGAAGGCTATGCGCGCATGCGGCATGGCCCCGGGCAGCCACCCCGGGAGCGTATTCCGGGGCTGGCACTGGCCGCCCTCGGGATTGTCTATGGCGATATCGGCACCAGCCCTCTCTACGCCTTCCGTGAATGCTTTCACGGTGCCGAGGCGGTGCCGCTCAACCCGGGCAATGTGCTCGGCGTGCTCTCGTTGATTTTCTGGTCGTTGATTATTGTCATCAGCGTCAAATACCTGACTTTTGTGATGCGCGCGGACAATCGCGGCGAGGGAGGCATACTCGCCCTGCTGGCGCTGGTCAGCCCGAAGCGACAAGTGCACAGGCGCTGGCTGGTGGTGCTCATCTGGATGGGGGTCTTCGGTGCCGCTCTTCTGTACGGCGACGGCATGATCACGCCGGCGATTTCGGTGCTCAGTGCGGTGGAGGGGCTGGAAGTGGCGGCACCTCAGCTCCAGCCATGGGTGGTGCCGATCACGGTGGTCATTCTGACCGCGCTGTTCTGGTTTCAGCATCGTGGCACGGCGCGGGTGGGAGCGACCTTCGGACCCATCATGCTGGTCTGGTTCACAGTTCTGGCGGCACTTGGCATCTGGCACATCGTGGAGACCCCCGAGGTGCTCCGAGCGCTCTGGCCGGGTTACGCGACCCGGTTCTTCATGCACAACGGCACGAGTGGCTACCTGGTACTGGGGGCGGTGTTCCTTGTGGTGACCGGCGGTGAAGCACTGTATGCCGACATGGGCCATTTTGGACGCAAGCCGATCCGCCTGGCCTGGTTCGTGCTTGTGCTGCCCGCTCTGGCGCTCAACTATTTCGGCCAGGGCGCGATGCTTCTGGCTGATCCGCGGCACACAAGCCATCCCTTCTTCCATCTGGCGCCCGGCTGGGCGCTGTATCCACTCCTGGTGCTGGCCACGCTGGCAACCATCATCGCATCGCAGGCGATCATTTCGGGCGCCTTCTCGCTCACCCGGCAGGCCATGCAGCTCGGTGACGTGCCGCGCATGCGCATGCATCAGACATCGAGCCGGATGATCGGCCAGATCTACATTCCCGGTGTGAACTGGGTACTCTATGTGGCCACTGTCGCCCTGGTTATCGGCTTTGGCAGTTCCAGCGCGCTGGCCGCCGCCTACGGTGTGGCGGTGACCACCACGATGGTTATTACGACCGTCCTGGCCTTTGTGGTGGCGCGCAGCCGCGGTGGCTGGAATCTCTGGCGGGCGGGGTCGTTTCTCGTCGTCTTTCTCAGCGTGGACATCGCGTTCTTTGGCGCCAACATCATCAAGGTCCCGGACGGTGGCTGGTTCCCGCTGGTGGTGGGCGGCGGAATCTTCCTGCTGATGAATACCTGGCGGCGTGGCTCGCAATTGCTCAACCAGCGTCTCAGTCACGAAACCAAGACCCTGGAAGAACTGATTGGTGAACTCGACGAGCAGGCCGTGTATCGCATGCCGGGCACGGCCGTGTTTCTGACCGGGGATTGGGAGCAGACACCGGTGGCGCTCAATCACCATCTCAAGCACAACAAGGTGCTGGCGGAAAAGGTGATCCTGCTCACGGTAATCACCGAGGATCAGCCCAAGGCGGCCGAGGATCGGCGTATCGAGGTCAAGGCCTTCGCCAAGGGGTTCTACCGGGTGGCGCTGCATTACGGTTTCATGCAGGGGCCCAACATCCCCTCGGATCTGGTCAACGCCGTTGACGAGGGTCTGATCGATGCCGACCTGGAGGATGCCACCTACTATATCGGGCATCGCACGCTCTTTGCCGGCAAAAAGAAGGACAGCATGCTGGCCTGGCGCGAACGTCTTTTCGCGTTCATGGCCCGCAACGCCGTTCATCCGACAACGTTTTACCGCATTCCCGCCGACCAGGTGGTGGAGATTGGCGTCCAGGTCCGCCTCTGAGGCTGTCTCGCGTCAATTTTCGGCTATTTTCGTCCAAAGCGTGGCCATCAGCGGGTATTTGCCTGTTTCCTGATCAGGCCGCGTGGAACTTGAGCCGCCCGGGACTGTCTCAGTCAGTGCAATTCGCAAGTGCATACACCACTTGGACGGCCGTTTTTCCAATCCGCTGGCACCGTGGCTGCTTCGCGCCCGGTGACGCAGGGTCATGCGCCGTACCGGTTCGACATGCTGAAGCACCACGACCAGCGCAACGCGCCAAAGGAGGTGCCAGGCAATGACAACTTCCAGCGACACACTGATTCTTGAAGCCGGCATGGGGCGCTCGGCGTCGGCCACCACTGGCGGTATCGCCGCCGTGGTGCTCTCCATCCTGGGATTGGCGAGCGTCTATCCGACCTTCATGCTGGCGGTTTCCACCATCGCCATCGGCGTTGCCCTGTTGTTCAAGGGCGCCGCGTTGGCGGCTGAATACAATGAAATACTCGCCCGGATCGATTCGGGCACGCTCAAGCATGCCGAGGTCAGCGGCGGAATGTCCGCTGAACTGCTGGCCGGCGGTGCGGGCATCGTGCTCGGCATTCTCGGCTTGCTCGGTGTCGATACCACCATCCTCACCGCGGTTGCCGTCATCGCTTTCGGCTCCGCGCTGGTCATGAGCAGTGGTGTCACCCAGCGACTCAACCATCTCAAGATCGCCAGTTCGGGTGCCGAGGACATGGCTCAGCGGATCGCCGAAGAAGCCACATCCGCTTCGGTGGGTGCGCAGGTCCTGGTGGGGCTGTCTGCCGCCGTGCTGGGGATTCTCGGTCTGATCGGCATGGTTCCGGTTACTCTCGCGCTGATTGGTCTGCTCAGTATCGGTGCGGTGAGTCTGCTCACCGGATCTGCGGTCGGCGCCAAGATGGTTCACATGTTTCGCAGCTGATCGGTGATTCAGGTGGATCAAGGACACAAGGAGGCAGCTTGGCTGCCTCCTTTTCTGTCTGCCGGCAAACGCGCGCTTTTTTGTCAGTGACCGGATTGCGAGGCGCGTGCGTTGCTGTGTCGAGGAGCGGGATGATGATGCAACTGCAAGGATCATGTCATTGCGGGGCGGTGCGTTTTTCGGTGAATTCCCGTACGCCCTATCCGTACATGCGCTGCTATTGTTCAATCTGCTGCAAGACAGCGGGTGGCGGGGGGTATGCCATCAACATCATGGGTCAGGCGGAAACGCTGAAAGTCGAGGGCCGGGAGCATGTGCGCGTCTATCACGCTTTGCTGGAAGACGGCAGCCGGAGCGGGGGACGCCGCCATTTCTGCGGGGACTGCGGCAGTGCCCTGTGGATATCCGATCCCGAATGGCCGGAACTCGTGCATCCCTTCGCGTCGGCCATCGATACGCCACTGCCGGTTGCCCCGGCGCACGTGAATATCCTGCTGGAGTTCGCCGCCCCCTGGGCAGATCGTCCGGGTGGTCACAATGATCAGGATTTCGACGGCTTTCCGGAAGAATCCATTTTCGAGTGGCACAGAAACCGGAATCTGCTCGTGAACGGGGATGGCTGAGATTGTCCTGCCGTACGGGTTATAGTGATGGCTGATGTACATGGTCCGCCCCGCCACGGACGGACCTCGTCCGAGGGAACCAGACGCATGAGCGAAATCGACGTGTGCCGCGCCGGTAGCGGTGATCTTGATGAATTGACCGCATTGTTCGATGCCTATCGGGTGTTCTATGAACAACCTTCCGACCCCGAGGCCTGCCGGCAGTTTCTCGCCAGGCGTATGGCCAATGACGAATCCGTCATCTGGCTGGCGCGGCAGAACGAACAGGCGATCGGTTTCGTCCAACTCTATCCGATGTTTTCCTCGGTGGGCCTCGGTTCATTGTGGGTGCTCAATGACCTTTATGTGGATTCCGGCTCCCGTGGGCAGGGGGCGGGCGCCCGTCTGCTCGAGCGGGCGGCCGACCATGCGCGCGAGACCGGCGCAAGGGGACTGACATTGGAAACCGCGAAGGACAATCCTGCGCGCCGACTCTACGAGCGTCTCGGCTGGCAGAGTGACGCGCATTTCGTGCACTACAATCTGGATTTCCGCGGCCTGTTCTGAGGCCGGTCCCGATCACCCGCTTCTTCACCCTGGCTGCGGGTCGGCGCTAAAATGTCGTTTTCATGACAACGGTCCGTTCAAGCCCATGGTCAAGGGGCAGCGACGCCGTTCCCGAGGAGAAAAATGGCTGACCGACCAGGACGGTTGCCCGCGCGCCGCGGGGCATGGTTGAGCTTCGCCGGCTGGATGCTGCTGGCCGACACTGTACTCGCGTCGCTGTTCAGCCTGGGCTATCTGCGCGCCGCTGATCTGCCCGCAGGCTGGTTCGCACATCTGTTTACCCCGCTGATGTTCATCGGCCAGCTGGCCACGCTGGTTTTCCTGGTATTCATTCCCGTCTTCATCGTGGCAAGTCTGTGGCCCCGCCGCTGGCTGATGCACGGCCTGGTCCTTGTACTGGGCAGCGCCCTGCTCGCCGGTCTCGGGCTGGACGTCATGGTCTACCAGCAGTATCGCTTCCACATCGATGCATCCATTCTGCACCTGGTATTCGGGGGCGCGGCCGGCCAGATTTTCGTCTTCTCCGGGGAGGTCTATCTGCAGGGGCTCCTGGCCCTGGCCGCGATAGTCCTGACGCAGTGGCTGGTGATGCGGGGCGTGGAGTGGCTTCTCGGAATGGAGCGCCAGCCGGTGCCGGGCTGGGTAATCGGATTGTTCGTGTTTGGCATTGTGCTGGCCGAAAATGGCATCTATGCGTGGGCGGATGCCGCCGGCTACACACCCGTCATCCGGCAGGCCGATCTCATGCCGGCCTATTATCCCCTGCGTGACCGCGGATTCTTTGCCCGATTTGGCGTGGAGAGCGAACACGTGCCCGGGGGGGCGCTGGCCCGTGGCAGCTTCCACTATCCTCAGGCACCGGTCCAGTGCACGCAGCCGGCCAGGCCGATGAACATCCTGTTTCTGCTCATCGATTCCTGGCGTTTCGATGCGCTGACGCGGCAGGCGACGCCCAATATCTGGGCGTTCACTCGCGACAACATCCATTTCACGCAGCATTTCAGTGGCGGCAGCGCCACCCGCACCGGCATCTTCGCGATGATGTACGGGATACCGGCGACCTATTGGCAAGCGGCGCTGGACAGTCAGACGCCACCCGTGCTCACCCGCAAACTTGTCAAGTACGGCTACCGGATGGGCATATTCGGCAGTGCCCCGCTGACCAGCCCCGAATTCAACCGTACCGTGTTCGCCGATGTTCCGGATCTGCGCCTGCACTCGAAAGCCACACGGCCGGTGGATCGCGACCGCGAAATCGCCAGTGACTTTCTGCGCTTTCTGGATCAGGGCCGCCCGGATCAACCCTTCTTCGGCTGGCTGTTTTTCGATTCGCCGCATGCCTACGACGTGCCCGACAAGGGCCCGCTGCCCTTTCAGCCGAGCTGGAAGACGGTCAATTATCTGGCGCTGGGACCCGATTTCGATCCCGAGCCTTTTCGCAATCGCTATCTGAATTCCGTGCATTTCGTGGACGGTCTGGTGGGCCGGGTGCTCGACCGGCTCCGCGAGAAGGGGTTGCTGGACTCGACCATCGTGCTGATCAGTGGCGATCACGGCCAGGAGTTCAACGATACCGGCCGCAACTTCTGGGGGCACAACAGTGCATTCGACCGCTTTCAGACACAGGTTCCGCTGGTGGTCCACTGGCCCGGCCGTAGCGCCGGCGCCGTGACCTACCGCACCAGTCATTTCGACCTGCCGCCCACACTTCTGCGGGATGCGCTCGGCTGTTCCACGGATCCTTCGGCCTACAGCGTCGGTCACGACCTGTTCCGGCCGGGCGGCCGCGATTTTCTGCTCATGGCCAACTACACCGATTATGCAATCAAGACACCCGAACGTACGCTTGTCGTGCATCCCTACCAGGCGGTCGACGTGGTCGGTCCCGACGGCCATGCGGTCCACGGCGCGCGGCCGGATCCCGACTTGATCAGCCGCGCCCTGCAGCTCCGGAGTCGCTTCCTGCGCACTGATTCCGGCCGGTAGGCGTTGACTCAGGTCAATGCGGCGCTGCCCCCGGAAAGGCAGGCTGGCAGTTGTGGAAGAGGAGGGGCCGGCCGTGAGCGATGTACTGGAACAACTCCATCAGGATCATCTGAACATGAGCCGCCTGCTCGGGCTGCTGGCCCGTCAGCTGGACCGTTTCCACCGGGCCCGGCAGACCGATTACGCGCTGATGCTCGACATCATGCATTACATGCTGCACTACCCGGATCTCTTCCATCACCCACGCGAGGACCTGGTCTGCCAGCGCCTGATGCTCCGCCATCCCGAATCCAGCGGCCTGGTGGCCCGCCTGCTCGACGAGCATCGCCAGTTGCACAAGGAGGGTCACCGCTTCCACGAATCCCTGCGGGACGTTGTCAACGACCAGTTCATGCGCAGGGAAACCATCGAAGAGCAGGGTCGTGCCTACATTGCCCGCCAGGGCGATCACATGTCGCTCGAAGAGACCAAGGTCTTTCCACTGGCCCGTGAACACCTGACGCGCGAGGACTGGGACTGGGTCGCCGAGCAGGTCGCCCATCGCGAGGACCCGCTGTTCGGACACACCGTGCTCGACGAATACCGCAATCTCTACCAGTTCATGACCACCGACAGCCCGCTGGAGCATCACGGCCACTAGCGGGCGGGCCGCCGCCCGGTCAGGGCGTGGTCTGGCGCGTGGGCATTACCAGCAATTCCTGCACATTGACGTTGGCGGGCTGGGCAAAGCCGAAAACCAGTGTCCGGGCAATGTCTTCCGCCTGGAGTGCTTCCAGCTTGTCGCGGCGTTCCTTCATTCGCTCAGGCGGAACATTGTGGCCCCAGGCGGTGTACACCGCGCCGGGTTCGATCAACGACACGCGAATGCCTTCGCCACCGAGTTCCTTGCGCAGGGCTTCGTGAAAACCCACCACCGCGTACTTGGTGGCGGTGTAAACGGACCAGCCTTCCATGCCGTGGCGGCCGAGCACGCTGGCGACACTGGAGATCATGGCCCCCTCGCGGTTGCGCATCAGCCCGATTGCCTGGTGTGTGCAATGCAGCACGCCCGAAAGGTTGGCGCCGATCATTCGTTCCCATTCGGCCGGGTCGCTGGTCTCGAAGCGGCCGTGGTAGCCGACCCCGGCGTTGTTGAACAGCAGGTCGAGCCCACCGAACTCGGCCTGCACCCGCGCGAAGAGACGGGCCACCTGCCCGGGATCGGAAACGTCGGTGGGCACGGCCAGCGCGGCCCCGCCGAGATCCCGGGCCAGCGCCTCGATGTGCTCCTTGGAGCGGGCGGCCAGCACCACATTCACGCCTTCATCGGCCAGGGCTCGTGCGGCGGCTTCGCCTATGCCGCTTGAGGCCCCGGTGACGACGGCCACGCTGTCTTTGAGGGAACGGAGTTGCATGGTCGAAAGCCTCCTCACGGTTGCCGCACGCCGGCCAGTGTACCAGTGACCCGGGTTCCTCTCCGGCGGCCGGTCCGGATACGGATGAATTCGTGGCGGGTTCCTGTTTAAATAGGATCCCTGTAGATTTCCCGGATTCCGGCGGCCACTCCGCGCCACGACCGGACACTTCCGACAGCCAGTGATTTCCCGGAGGGGTATCCATGAAGGCAAGACAGTTTTTCCGGGTCGCGCTCGCGGCCGTTGTTCTGGGTGCCACGGCCCCGCTCGTGCAGGCTGCGGATTCGGCGCCGGCGGCTCCGGCCCGGACCACGCCGGACCAGCAGACCCTGCGCCGTTTCGTCGCGGCCTATCTGCGCGTTTCCGAAATCCAGTCCACGCTGGACAACGCGCTTTCGGAAACCAGCGATCCCAAGAAGCAAACGTCGCTCAAGCAGCAGGCCGACCAGTTGATGACCCAGGCAATTACCGAAAGTGGCCTGACTGTCCACCAGTACAATGCATTGGGCACCCGGATTCAGCAGGATCCGCCGCTCCACGACCAGGTCAAGCAGATGATCCACCAGGCGCGCGTGAGCTACATCCGCAACAATCTCAAGGCGCTGGCCAAGGACAAGGACAACTGAGCAATCCTGAACCCGCCGAGTTCAGGCGGCGGATTTCCGAGGGCATGCAAGCATGGGTGGACGAACGAGGACAGCGATGCTGCTTGCCGGCGTCGTGTGTGTGGCAATGGCCGGCAGCGCAGTGAGCGGGACCGAGGGCAGGGCCGGTCCGGCAAGCGATGGTCAGCAGGCGGTGGCGCGTTTCGCCCGTCTGGCCCTGGACTGCGTGCACCGGGAATATCCCAACTCGTTGTTTCACTGGCTCAACGACGCCTCGGACATTGGCTCGCCCAAGGTTCTGCATCCCGCCTTCTATGGTTGTCTGGACTGGCATTCCTCGGTGCACGCGCACTGGATGCTGGCGCGGCTGGCTCGCCTTCATCCACAGGCTGCCTATGCCCGCGACGCCATCGAAGTTCTTGACGAGGATCTGACCTCCGAGAAGCTCCACGCGGAACTTGAGTATCTTTCCGCGCCCGGGCGGGTGAGTTTCGAACGGCCCTACGGCCTGGCCTGGCTCCTGCAATTGAGCACCGAGCTGCGCGACTGGAAGGATCCCCGGGCCCGCCGCTGGCGGGCCGCCATCCGCCCACTGGAAAAGCTCGCCGCCGACCGTTTTCGCGAGTGGCTTCCCAAGCTGCCCGCACCCATCCGGACGGGCGAGCACAGTCAGACCGCCTTCGCCTTCGGGCTGGTGCTCGACTGGGCGCGCACCGCCGGTGACAAGGATCTGGCCCGCCTGATTGCGAGCCGCAGCGAGGACTACTATCTTCGGGACCGCGATTGCCCGTTGGCCTACGAGCCGGACGGACAGGCCTTCCTGTCACCCTGTCTGGCCGAGGCCGATCTGATGCGGCGCATTCTTGAGCCGGAGCGCTTCGCCAGCTGGTTGCATGGATTTTTGCCCCAGGTGCCGGACAACGGCGACGGCGGTTGGCTCAAGCCCGTGGTCAGTCCCGACCCGGGTGACCCCAAGCTGGCCCATCTCGACGGTCTCAATCTGAGCCGGGCGTGGATGCTGGAAGGCATTGCGGCGGGCCTGCCGGCGGATGACAAACGCCGGGCAGCGTTGCAGGCATCGGCCGATGCTCACCGCAAGGCGGGCGTGGCGGCGATCAGTGATGAGCACTACGAGGGTTCCCACTGGCTGGGAACCTTCGCGGTCTACCTGCTGACCGGCCGCGGACTCTGAGTTCTCGCCGCGACTAGTCGTCGCGGTCGGCGAGCACGTCGCGTGGCGTGCCGTGGGCAAGATGCATCTCCACCCACATGGCGTTCATGATTCCGCAGGCGCATGCGAACAATACGCCGAGTATCCAGGTGAAATACCACATGGTCGTCGTCCTCAGTAAAGCGATTTGCTGTTGGCCTTGATGTAGTCCTCGCCGATTCGCCCCTTGAGCACCCGATAGACCCAGCTGGTATAAAGCCCCACGATGGGCAGGAAGAACAGGGTGCAGAAGAACATTACCTTGAGCGTGGTGCGGCTGGACGACGCATCCCAGATGGTCAGGCTGGCCGAGGGCTCCAGGCTCGAGGGCAGCAGAAACGGGAACAGGCTGACGGCGGCTGTGGCTATGATGGCAATCACCGCCAGCGTGGTGGCGAGGAATGTCAGGCCGTCCCGGCGCATTCGAGTCAGCAGTACCGCCGCCAGGGGCATGAGCACCGCCAGCGCGGGTGCCAGCAGGGTCCAGGGTTGGGCCTGGTAGTTGGACAGCCATGCGCCGGTGGCCGTAACCACGGTCTTGGCCATCGGCGCCGAGGGGCCATAGGGATCGCCCCCCGCCGCGATACGGTAGCCGTCGATCCCCCAGGCAATCCACAAACCGCCCGCCACCATCAGCGCGGCGACAGCGAGGCCGGTGACGGTGAGTACCGTGCCGGCGCGATCGGCGACCCGGCCTTCCGTCTTGAGGCGCAGGTAGGCGGCGCCGTGCATCAGCAGCATGCCCAGTGACACCAGTCCGCAGAGCAGCGCGAACGGCGTGAGCAGGCCGAAGAAACTGATCTGGTTGATCAGCCGCATGTCCGGATCGAAGCTGAACGGGGCGCCCAGCAGGAGATTGCCTACCCCGACGCCGAACACCAGCGCCGGGACCACGCCTGCGATGGTCAGGGCGATATCCCATGTCCGGCGCCACCGCGGGTCGGTCAGCTTGTTGCGGAAATCGAACCCCACCGGACGCAGGATGAGCGCCAGCAGGACCACGAACATGGCGTAGTAGAAACCGGAGAACGCGGTGGCATAGAGCAGCGGAAACGCGGCGAAGGCCGCGCCGCCGCCCAGGACGAACCAGATCTGGTTGCCTTCCCAGACGGGCGCGATGCTGTTGATGGCCACGCGCCTTTCGGTATCCGTGCGCGCTACGTAGAACAATTGCCCGGCCACACCGAGGTCGAAACCGTCAAGCACGGCGAAGCCGGTCAGCAGGACGGTGAGAAACAGCCACCAGGCAAGCCGAAGGGTTTCATAGTCGAGAGTCATGATCAGGCCTCCCCCGCTTGTGTCGCGCCGGCCATGTCTTCATGGGCCAGGATGTCCTTGCCCAGCGCCTCGGCCGGACCCATCTTCGCGTAGCGCACCATGAGATAGACGTCCACCACCGCCAGCGCGGAATAGAACAGTACGAAACCGATGATGCTGCCCAGCACCTCGCCGCCGCTCACGCTGGAAACGCCCAGCGCGGTGGGCAGGGTGTGGTCGATGACCCATGGCTGGCGGCCCACTTCGGCCACGACCCAGCCGAGTTCGGCGGCCAGCCAGGGCAATGGCAGCGCCAGCAGCGCGAGTCGCAGGAACCACCGGTAGCGTGCGAAGCGCTGGGTCGAGGACACCCAGAAAGCGAAGGCGAACATGGCAATGAACAGGAAACCCAGCCCGACCATGATGCGGAAGGACCAGAACAGCCAGCCCACCGGCGGGATGGTCAGCTCGGCTGCGTGGCGGATGTCGGCGGGCGTGGCATTTTCCGGGTCGGCGCGGAAACTCTTGACCAGAAGGGCATAGCCCAGGTCCTTCTGATGTGCTTCGAGTGTGTTCCGGGCATCCGCATCACCGGGATCCGCTCGCAGCCTCTGCAGGGCGCGATAGCCGATCAGGCCGCTACGGGTGTGATCCTCCGCCTTGCGCACCAATTCGTTTATGCCGGGAATGACCGTGTCCAGCGACCGGGTGGCGATCAGCCCCAGCATCCAGGGCACCTTGATGGCATAGCGCGTGGTATGGGCCTCGCGATCGGGTATGCCGAACAGCGTAAAGTCCGCCGGGGCCGGCTCGGTCTCCCACATGGCCTCGATGGCAGCGATTTTCATCTTCTGGTGTTCGGTGGCGGTATAGCCGCTTTCGTCGCCCAGTACCACCACAGAGAGCGCAGCCGCCAGCCCGAAGCTGGCAGCCACGGCAAACGAACGCTTGGCGAAGGCCAGGTGACGACCGCGCAGCAGATACCAGGAGCTGATGGCGAGCACGAACATGGCGCCGATCACGTATCCCGCGCTGACGGTGTGCACGAATTTCGCCTGGGCGACCGGATTCAGGAATACCGCCGCCATGTCGGTGACTTCCATGCGCATGGTCTGGAAATTGAAAGAGGCGCCCACGGGGTTCTGCATCCAGCCGTTGGCAATCAGTATCCACAATGCCGAGAGATTCGAACCCAGCGCCACCAGCCACGTGACGGTCAGGTGTTGCAGGCGCGAAAGTCGTTGCCAGCCGAAGAAAAACAGGCCCACGAAGGTCGCCTCCAGGAAGAAGGCCATGAGTCCCTCGATTGCCAGCGGCGTGCCGAAGATGTCGCCCACGTAATGCGAGTAATAGGCCCAGTTCGTGCCGAACTGGAATTCCATGGTGAGGCCGGTGGCGACCCCCATGGCGAAATTGATGCCAAAGAGCTTGCCCCAGAACTTGGTCATGTCCCGCCAGATCTCGCGGCCGGTCATCACGAAGACGCTTTCCATGATGGCCAGTATGAAGGCCAGGCCGAGTGTCAGCGGGACGAACAGGAAGTGATAGAGTGCGGTGAGAGCAAATTGCAGGCGGGAGAGGAATACGGGGTCGAGTTCATGCATGGGCAGTTACCTCGGTGTGCCTGTACGTGACGGACGACTCGGCGCCGGGCTCGGTCGCGGTTGCGAGGAATCGCGGCGATCGGTCCGGGACTGAAGCAGAACACGGTCCATGGTCTGCGGATTGACCGGTACCCGATGGGGCGGGCTGAAGAACAGCCACCAGATCAGGGCCAGAGCGGCGAGCTTGACGATCAGAACCAGCGTGATCTCGCGCGCCAGATGGGGTCTGTGGGCGAAATTGTGCATGGGCCGTTCTGTTCTTGCGCCGTGCGGCCAGGGAAGGGAGCTTACGCAAGCGCCGGCCGGCGGCGGTTGATGCAGGTCAAGGATACGCCGCTCGAAGCACGCTCGCCAGGACCGCTGGCATTTCCGGCGACCGGGGAAGCTTCCGTGACTGTTGCCATCGCCCAGGGCGTGTCAGGATCAGCCCGCAGGACCGCGAAGCGCCGGTGACTGCGGATGACAGATGCGCGGGAACCTCCACTGGCTGTTTCCAGCCGCTCAGGGGATTCTGACATGCGCTGATTCAAGGCGGGTCGCGCCGCACAGTAGCAGCGTTACGGGCAAGCGGCCCAACGCGGAAGCAGGGCATGTCGGGATCAGTCCGAAGGGCCGCGAAGCGCCTGAGCGGCTGGAAACAGCCAGTGGAGGTTCCAATAAAAAAGGGGCGCAAACCTGATCGGCGGGCTGGGGCTTACCGAAAACGGTATCCGGCAAAGGGGGGAAAGCCGGAAGGGGGCTTGGGGTTTCGGTAATCCCGCCGTCATAGGGTTTGCACCCCTTAGACCGGTGATTTTGCGACGCCGCCTTTCGGCGGTTTTGCCTTTATCGTGGTGCGCATCCTAGCAGCGCGCGCGGAAAACTTCAAAGCCCCTGAAGGTCCCCGCCGTGACCGCGCCTGGCGCGCAAAAGCAGGAGCATTGTACGCCGCCGCGAGCCAAGCATTACGCCGCCCGCCCCGCGTTAGCTACCGCTCATCGGGCCGGTGGCGATCGCTGGGGCCCGGACGCATGGCGGCCAGTCCGGCGAGGAAGGTCACGAGTCCGAGTCGCGCCGCCACCCGCATCGCCAGTCGGGGCGCGATGGCACGCAAGGCCATCAGGAGACGTGCCGGTCCGGGCGTCACGACTTGTTCCGGACGGTCGCCAGCAAGCGCCCGGAGTACCGCCCCCGCCACGTCCGCCGGTCGGCAGGCGCGCATGGCGCGGGGCGCATCCACGCCCTTGCGCGCGAACATGCCGGCATCCGCCACAAAGCCCGGCGCCACCAGCGAGACGCGCACACCGCTGCCGGCCAGTTCGCCATACAGGGACAGGCTCCATTCGGCCAGGGCGCCCTTGCTGCCGGCATACACGGCACCAAAAGGCATCCCCGTGCGGCCGGCGAGTGAGGCAATATTGACTACGTCGCCCCGGCCGCGCCGCAGCATTTCCGGCAAGAGCTCACGAGTAAGCAGAACAGGGCCGAGCGTGTTGGTCTCGAAAATGCGCCGGATAAGTTCCGGGTCCTGGGACGGAAAATCGGTGATTTCCTCAAGGCCCGCGTTGTTGATCAATACATCGACTGCCCCGAGTTCCGTTTGCACCCGTTCGAGCAGGTGCTTCCGGCTTGCGGCGTCGGTGATGTCGGCGGAGATCGCCACGGTGGGGGTGTCCAGTTCCGAACCGAGAGCAGCCAGCGGTTCGGGATGCCGCCCGGCGAGGGCAAGACGTGCGCCGCGCGCGGCCAGGCGCTGGGCTATGGCTCGTCCCAGTCCGCCGCCGGCGCCGGTGAGGAGAATGACTCGGTCTCTGATGGGATCCATGGCGTTCGCCTCGGCGTGGCGGGCGGAACGCGGCCGGAGCGGCAGGCCGCTCCGGCCGACCGTCAATCAATCCTTGCGCGGCAGGGTCTTGAGCGGCCCCTCAAGTTGCGCAAAGTAATGCGCCAGCGCCTCGATCTGTGCATCGGACAGGTCCTTCGCCTGCGGCGCCATGATGGAGTTCTTGCGGCCGCCGTCGCGATATTCGTGCAGGGCGCGGGCAAGGTAGTCCTCGTACTGGCCCGCCAGTACGGGGAACATCGGTTGCGTACTGAGTCCGTCCTTGCCGTGGCAACTGGCACAGGTCTGGAGCTTGTTATTCAGCCATTCGGCGGTCACCGGCCCCTGAGCCTGCCTGGCGGGGCCTTCCGCGGCCGTCGCGGCAGCCGCCAGCGTGAATCCGGCCAGCAGGGCAATGAGTCTGGCAGTCGTTTTCATCGTCAACCCCTTCACTTGCTGGTGTCCTTGAGGCTCGCGAAATACGCGGCGATGTCGGCGATGTCCTGGTCGCTGAGCGACGCAGCCTGCGCCTGCATGGTGGGAAAGCCACGCTGGCCGTCGCGGTATTCCTTGAGGGCGGATTCCAGATACTGCTGGTTCTGGCCGCCGATCTTGGGCACGCGGTAGGTGGGGTAGGCGTTGGTATAGTTGGGCACGCCATGACAGCCCTGGCAGGTCTGCGACTTGATGCGTCCCGCGGCCGGGTCGCCCGCGGCATGCGCGGGGGCCAGAGCGGCAGTAGCGGCCAGCAGAACCAGACCGGAGAAAAGGGTACGGGTCCTCATTGACTAACTCCAGCTGACGATGGGAATCTCGGAAAGTCGACAACTTTACCAGAAGCCGCCGGCAAATTCCCTACCCGAAGACCGCGCCGGGCGGCCTTCCCGGCTTCCCATGGTCCTCGGGAGCGCGCTATTGTGGCCGTGTGCGAGGCGACCGCCATTTCCTCCGCAGGAGGTACCATGACCGATCCCAAGACATCCGCTGATGAAGAGCGCCGCCGCCTGGGTGCGCTGGCCTATCACGTGACGCGTGAAAAGGGCACGGAACCACCATTCACCGGCTTGTACGTGGACGAAAAGCGACCCGGCAGTTACCGCTGCGTGTGCTGCGGGGCGGAGTTGTTCAGTGCCGATGACAAATATGATTCCGGCTCCGGTTGGCCGAGCTTCATACGGCCACACGGTGATGTGGCGACGGCGGAGGACAACAGCCTGGGTATGCGGCGCACGGAAGTGAGCTGCGGCAAATGCGGAGCCCATCTCGGCCACGTGTTCCCCGACGGTCCGAAACCGACCGGGATGCGTTTCTGTGTAAACTCCGCAGCACTGGACTTCAAACCCGAGGAATGAACGGCTCCGGCAGCCTCGCTGTTGCGTCGCGTCACCGGGGCTGGCGGCAGGTGAGATAGAATGACGGACCGAACCGAGGAAATTTTTCGCGAGAACGGCTACGCGCGCTCGTGTGAAGCCACTGTCATCGCCAGCGATGCCGACGGCATCCGGCTTGACCGAACGGTCTTTTACCCCGAAGGGGGCGGCCAGCCTGGCGATACCGGCCTGCTGCGCTTGCCCGAGGGGCCGGACATTCCCATCGTCGATACCCGCAAGGGCACCGAGCCCGGCCAGATCATCCACGTGCCCGGACCGGAAGCGGGGAACCTCAGGCCCGGTCAGCGCGTCGAAGCAGTGATCGACTGGGACCGCCGTCATCGGCTGATGCGCATGCACACCTGCCTGCACCTGCTGAGCGCCGTGATCGTGGCGCCGGTGACCGGGGGTCAGGTCAGCGACGGCAAGGGCCGGCTGGATTTCGATCTGGCCGAGAGCCCCGACAAGGAAGCCGTGACACACCGGCTCAACGCATTGATCGAGGCCGACCATCCGGTGCGCATGCGCTGGATTAGCGACGAGGAATTGGCGGCCCAGCCGGAACTGGTCAAGACAATGAGCGTGGCGCCGCCCACCGGCCAGGGGCGCGTGCGCCTGATCGACATCCAAGGTATCGACTTGCAGCCCTGCGGGGGAACGCATCTGGCGAGTACCGGAGAGATCGGTCCCGTTCGTGTAAGCAAGATTGAAAAGAAGGGCCGGCAGAATCGCCGGGTCCGTGTGGAGTTTGTCTGAATGCCGCCTGTTTCTGAAAACATCATGCCTCGGCTGCGAGTCGCACTGCGATTCGTAGTGTCCTTTGTGGTGGCCGGCGCGCTCGTATTGACCGCGGCCGGCCTGGCGATCCGCTATTTCACCGGCGACAAGTACGCGCCCGCCAAGGCCTTCGTGGTGCCTGGCGTGCGCTACATCGATCTCAAGGAGCATCCGGAAATTCTCAAGATGCTTCGCGACAAGCAGGGCAGGGACGAATCGAAGACGCCCCCGCCGCCGCCCAGCGAGCCTGCCCGCCAGGTCTCGGGTTTTGTTCAGGTGGCCTATACGGTCAATCCGGACGGTTCGGTTTCGGATGTGAAAGTCATCGGTGCCGTTCCGGCCGGCTATTATGAAAGGGAAGCCCGGCGAATCGTCAGTGCGAGGCACTACCAGCCGGAGGTCGAGAACGGCAAGGCGGTCGCGCATCGGGAAACGGATGTCATCCATTTCACGGTGTCTTCAACGCATCGTTCCGGCGACGGTAGTAACCCCAACGGCTGACAGCCCCCGCTGACCGTTCGCCGACGGTCCACGCGAGCAAAGGGGGTTCGAAATGGTCCGTTACGCGATTGCATTTGTGGGCGGCCTGGTGGCGGCGGTCGCGCTTTTCCTTTTCATGCGCGATCTGATCCCGGCGCCGCATGCCGTGGTGCAGCGCCCGGCCGGTCCGGGCGTTCTGATTACCCGCACCCGTGCTGACACGCCGGTCAAGCCACGGCCGCCGCACGAGAAGCCGCCACAGCGGCCCCGTCACCTGAAACAGCCCGCCGGGCCCACGCCTCCCAGGGTCCAGCCGCCGGAGATTATCCAGCCGCCCAAGGTGAGCAAGGTCAGTCTGCCGCCCTCGCTCCTCCATGCCGATCAAGTCAGGATCGACCGACCCGGCTACCCGTCGGGCGATGGCAACGGGTCGGGTGAAGTGATGCCGGTCGCCCTGGTGCAACCCGTCTACCCGGTCAAGGCGGTGCGTGATGGCATCGAGGGTCGTGTGGAAGTGGAGTTCACGGTGGGCCCTCAGGGCAACGTCAGCGAGGTCAGCATCATCAAGGCCACACCCACCGGCTATTTCGAAACCGCCGCACGCCGCGCCGTCATGAAGTGGAAATTCCGCCCGCGTGTGGAGAACGGCCGGCCGGTTTCCCGGCGGGTACGCCAGACCCTCCAGTTCAGGCTGCCGGGCGGCGCCTGATGGATCACGGGCCCCGGCGCCATTGCCGGGGCCCGCGTTGGGTCAGAGCCTGACTTCAGGGTTGAGGGTGTAAAGGCCGGTGCAGACGGCTTCGGCCAGCACGTGGCCCTTGATGGCCTGTTCCACGTCGGGACCGCGGAAGGCGCCGTCCACCGGTACCCGCTCCAGGTCGGTGGCGTAGAGGCGGAATTCGTAACGGTGACGCAGGCGGTCGTTCCAGGGGGGGCAGGGGCCGTCGTAGCCATAATATTCGCCCCCCATGTCCGCGTCGCCTTCGAACCAGGCGGTATAGTCGTTGAGGCCCTGGCGCGCACCTTCGGGGCCGGGCGGATTTTGCTTGCCGCCCGCGGTGATGCCATCGCTGCAGGCGCCCGCCTTGATGCCGCCGGCGGCGGGGTCGATGTCAACCATCACCCAGTGATAGAAGTCCACGCGCGGCAGATCGGTCGGCACTTCGCGGCCCTCCTGGTTGACGTCGTCCGGCTTGCTCGGCACGTCCGGGTCGACACAGACCAGCACCAGCGAACGGGTGCCCTCCGGCAGATCCTGCCAGCGCACGCCCGGGTTGCGGTTGGGGCCCAGCCGCAGATGCTGGTCGGCATCCGGCAGTCCAAAGGCGAAGTCGCCGGGGATCGGCGCGTTGTCGTCGAAACCGTCAATCGTCAGTTTCATTCCAGCCCTCCTTCAGGTGGGGATTCCGGTCGCCGGGAACAGATCACGATCACCCGCACGGTCGTGGATTTGCTATCCTCGGAATCCTTCGAATTGGCAGACTCATGATTGTAGTGGATGAGGTGCGTCGCCCGACAACCGGGACCGGCGGCCGGCTTCAGGAAAGGGGGAGATTCGCCGGTGCATATCGATTCCGAACGTGACGACCGCCTCTGGGCAGTGGCCAGCTATATCCTCCATCTGCTGGGTGCCGTATTCGGGTTGCCGAGCCTCATCGGCCTGGTCATTAACTATCTCAAGGAAGGCGTTTCCGGCCCGGTCCTGGACAGTCATCACGCCTGGATGATCCGTACCTTCTGGTGGTCGCTGGCCTGGGGCGTCCTGGCGGTGGTTACCTGGTTCGTGGGAGTGGGTATCCTGATTGCCGCCCTGGTCTGGCTGTGGTTCATGTACCGCCATATCCGCGGGCTGATAGTCTTGTCCAACAACCGTCCCATGCCCCGCTGACCCGGATTGTCGGCAAAGGAGGCCGCAAATGAGTCACAGCTTCGCCTATGCCGTGGTGCTGGTGCTGGGGCTCGGCATTCTCGCCCAATGGGTGGCCTGGCGGGTACGCCTGCCGGCGATTGTGCTGCTGGCTCTGGTCGGTGTCATTGCCGGGCCTGTCTCCGGTGTGTTGCATCCGCGTCAGGCCTTCGGTGACTACCTCGAATCCATCATCGGCCTGTGCGTGGCGGTGATCCTTTTCGAGGGCGGTCTCAATCTCGCTTTCCACGAGCTCAAGGTCGCCGCCGCCGGGGTGCGCCGGCTGGTCTATCTGGGCGTGCCGCTCAATTGGATGGGCAGCGCGGCCGCCGCCCATTATGTGGGCGGCATCAGCTGGCCGGTCTCGTGGACGTTCGGTGCCATCGTCGTGGTGACCGGCCCGACCGTCATCATGCCCCTTCTTCGCCAGGCGGTACTCAACCGCCGCACGGCTTCCTATCTCAAGTGGGAAGGCATCATCAACGATCCCATCGGTGCGTTGCTGGCGGTGCTGGTCTTTCAGTTCCTGGTGTTCTCGGGGGAAGGCAGTCCGCATGGCGATGTGATGCTCAGCCTGGGCAAGGCACTGCTTTCGGCCGTGGCGCTGGGGGGCAGTGCAGGCTATCTGGCGGGTCAGGCCTTCCGGCGCGGTTTCGTTCCCGAATACCTGAAAATGCCCATTACCCTGACGCTGGTGCTGATCGTCTACGTGGCGGGCAATCTCGTTCAGCAGGAGGCCGGGCTGCTCGCCGTGACCATCCAGGGCATCGTCATGGGCAACATGGGATTGCCCAGCATCCAGGAGATGCGCCGGTTCAAGGAATACATCACCATCATGCTGGTGTCGGCCGTGTTCATTCTCCTCACCGCGAACCTCGATCCGGGCACATTGCAGAATCTTGAATGGCGGGCCCTGCCGCTGATTGTCGTGCTCATGGTGCTGGTGCGTCCGCTTGCCGTCTGGCTGGCGACAATCGGTGCGGGCATGGATCTGCGTGACCGGCTGCTGGTGGGCTGGGTCGGGCCCCGCGGTATTGTGGCGGCCGCCGTAGCCGGTGTCTTCGCGCCCCGGCTGGTGGCGGGAGGTTACCCGGACGGCCAGGTGCTGGTGCCGGTCGTCTTTACGCTCATCATGGCAACCGTATTGCTGCACGGCGTGTCACTCTCGTGGCTGGCCCGCCGGTTGGGTCTGGCTGCCAGGGCTCGCAATCGCATTCTCATAGTGGGGTCCTCGCCGTGGACCACGGGGCTGGCGCGGCTTCTGCAGGATCTCGACCAGAAGGTGCTGATTGTGGACACCTCCTGGCACCGCCTGCGCCACGCCCGGCTCGCCGGGCTGTCTGTCTATTATGGCGAGATTCTCTCGGATGTGGCGGTCGAGTCGCTGGAGCTCAACGACGTGGGCATCCTGCTCGCGGCGACCAGCAACGACGCCTACAACGCACTGGTCTGCACGGCGTTTGCCAATGAGCTGGGTCGCAACTCGGTGTTC
>JASFQN010000017.1:0-25237 GCA_050115425.1 Gammaproteobacteria bacterium
ACAACGGCGGTCAATCGACCGCCGTTGTCTTTTGCGGCCTGCGGTGGCGGCGGTTCAGCCGTCCTGCTCCTCACCGCCATGCCGGATATCCACTCCCAGGGAACGCAGCTTCCGGTAAAGGTGTGTACGTTCCATTCCGACCCGTTCGGCGAGACGTCCGACCTTGCCCTCGCACAGCGCGAGTTGCTGCTCGAGGTAGGCCCGCTCGAAATGCTCGCGTGCCTCGCGCAGCGGCAGAGACAGCAGATCCTGCTTGACCAGCGGCTCCTCGGTGGGTACCGAGTGCTGCCGAATCACCTCCTCGACTTCCTCCAGGCTGACTTCTTCCTGATCTCCGAGCAGAAGGAAACGATGCACCATGTTCTTGAGTTCGCGGATATTGCCGGGCCACGGGTAATTGCGCAGCCGGTTCTGCGCGGCCACGCTGAATCGACGGAAAGACAGATTCTCGGCATCCACCAGCACATCGACGTAGTAGCGGAGCAGATCGGGCACATCCTCGCGATAGTCGCGCAGGGGTGGCACCGGAATGGTAATGACGTCCAGATGGTTATACAGGTCGCGGCGGAACCGGCCGGCTTCCACCTGGCCGGAGATGCGCGGCGAGGCCGAGGAAATCACCCGCACATCGAGACGCAAGGCCTGCGTGCCGCCAACGCGTGTATAGCGCCCGGTTTCGAACACGCTCAACAGATACCGCTGCATGGCCGGCGACATGTCGGTCAGTTCATTCAGAAACAATGTGCCGCCGCGTGCCTGGTCGAGCAGGCCCGCCACCGTGCCGTCGTCGTTTTCCTCACCGAACAGCCGCACCTCGAGTTCGTCATCGTTGATGCCACTCAGCACGGCATTGACGAACTCTCCGTCGCGTCGCGAACCCAGCGAGTGCATGTAGCGGGCCAGCGTCTCACGGCCCGTACCCGCTTCACCCAGCAGCAGAACCGGATTGTCATGCGGGGCGACCCGCCGGACCTGGTCGCGTACGGATTGCATCAGACGGCTCTTGCCGATGGGCTCGAGCAGTGGCGGCACCAGGCTGGCGCGCGCACCCGTCTTGTCACGCTCGGAACGCCCGGCTTCCAGGGCGCCTTCGACAATATTGAGCAGCTTGGCCATGGACAGCGGCTTTTCCAGAAATTCATGCGCGCCGAGACGGGTGGCCTCGACGGCGGTGTCCACCGTGCCGTGGCCCGACATCATGATTACCGGGCAGGGCAGGCCGTCTCCGTTGGCCCATTCGCGCAGCAGGCTGATACCGTCGATGTCGGGCATCCAGATGTCGAGGAGAACAAGGTCCGGCTCGCGGCGTTGCCGGGCCGACCGCGCTTCCTGGGCATCTCCCGCAGTGCTGACTTCGTAACCCTCCTCCTCGAGGATTTCCTTGAGCATGCTGCGGATATCGGCTTCGTCATCGACCACCAGAATATGGGGTGCGCTCATGGTGTCGGCTCTCCCTCGTTGCGGGGCACGTGCATCAGCGAGTGCGCCAGGGTTTCTTCATCGCTGGGCAGCAGTACGGTCAGGCGCGCTCCGCCCGTGGCCGGATTTTCCGCGCGAATGGTGCCACCGTGTTCCTCGACCAGCTTCTTGACGATGGCAAGCCCGAGTCCCGTGCCCTTGGGCTTGCTCGTGACATACGGGTCGAAAACCTGGCCAAGCAGATCGCTGTCGAATCCGGGCCCGTTGTCTTCCACCGCAATTTCCGCCATGACGCCATCACCGGGCACCGGTTGCAAGCGGGTGGCGATACGTACGCGGCCATCCTCGCTGCCCTCCAGGGCCTCGAAAGCGTTTTTTATCAGGTTGTGCAATATCTGGCGAAGACGCCCGGCATCCGCTTCGATTTCAGGCATGTCTGCAGCCAGGTCCAGGTCGATCGCAATGCCGGCGCCGCGCCCGCGGTAGAGTTCCGCCACTTCGCCCACCAGGTGATTCAGATCCAGACGGGAGAGCATGATCTCGGGCGTGCGTGCGTATTCACTGAAGGCATTGACCATGGCCTTCATGGATTCCACCTGCTGAATGATGGTGTGGGTGGCGCGATCCAGTACCTCAAAGCGGCTTCCCTCGTCACGCCCCAGATATTTGTGACGGAGGCGTTCCGCAGCCAATTGTATGGGAGTGAGCGGATTCTTGATCTCGTGGGCCAGCCGCCGGGCGACTTCGCCCCATGCGGCATCGCGTTGCGCCTGCATGAGCGCGGTCAGGTCGTCGAAAACTATGACATGGCCGCCGCCGTCCTCCGCGTCGCCGGGCAGGGCCGCGCAACTGCACATCAATACACGCCGGCCCTTGGCGCCATGCAGGAGAATCTGTTCACGCCATTCATCGCGTCCCTCGGAAAGCCGCTCCGTGCAGAAACGCATGAACTCGCGGAACATGTTCCGGGTGTCGCCCCCGCCGTCCACGCGGCGGTCGGTGTGTTTGCGAAGATCTTCGCCAAGAATCTCGCTGGCCGCGGCATTGAATGCACGCAGACGCATCTCGCGGTCCACCGCAACGACGCCGGATGACAGGCGCGAGAGCACGGCTTCCAGATAGGCACGCTCGTTCTCGACCTGTTGCTGGCTGCGGCTGGCCTGTTCGCGGGCTTCGGCAAGCCGGCTGGTCATTTCGTTGAACGAGAGCACCAGGAAACCGACTTCATCCCGTGCCGGCATGGGCAACCGGGTGTCAAAATCGCCCCGCGCCACGGCGCGGGTGCCCGCCGCCAGATTCTGGATGGGCGCGAGCAGCCGTCGCGCCGAGAAAAATGCACCCCAGACCGCCGCGAGCAGGCTGAGCAGCAACACCAGCGACAAGGTCAGGATGAAACTGTACTTCAGCGGTGTGCGCAGGTAGGTGAGTTTGCGATAGCGGCTATAGGCCGCCTGGACACTCTGGGCCAGTGTGTTCTGCCGCTCGGCAACAGGGAAAAGACCCTGCAGCACGCGGAAGTCCTGGCCCGGCCGCACGGGCTGTACGGGCGCCAGCGCACGAATGAACAGGCCGCTCTCGCCCAGCGGATCCAGCCCCACATAAGGGCGGCCCTGGTGAACCTGCAACATGATGTCATCGGGCGGCTGGTTGGGCAGCACCGACATGGTGTGCGCCGAACTGGTGGCGATTATCCGGCCGTTGGGACCGAACACGGTGAGTTCCGAGGCATTGCTGGTCCGGCGCAGGTCGTCCAGGCGGAGACTGACAGTGGCGTCGCTGGTTCCGTTCATTTCATCGGCCACGTGTTCGACCCGGCTCATCAGCTCCCGCACCCGTGAGTCGAGCGCGGCGCGAGACAGCTCGAGGGAATCGTCCAGGGCCTGCTCGACGCGCACGTCGAACCAGCTGTCGATACCGCGTGAAAGAAACTGCAGCGAGAAATAGTAGACAAGAATCACCGGGACCACGGCCAGAATCACGAACATCGTGACCAGCCGTGCAGTGAGTCGTGATCCCGGGACGTGCCGCCGATACTGGGTAACCAGCCGGTAGAGGTTCACGCCGATCAGGACCAGCAGCGCCACCACGCCGCCGGCATTGAGCAGCAGCAGCCAGACGTGGAGGCGGTCGAAATCCACCGAATGCTGTGTCGTCTCGCTGAGCATATAGAGCGAGACGAACATCAGCCCCAGGCCGACGACCAGGAGAACCGGAAGCCCGACACGTTTCAGGAACGTAGTGTCCATTCGTACCAGTCGCTTGACAGTTGCCAGTCTGACCACAGGGAAGCAAACAGTCGCAGGGGAGCCGGATAGTCCTTCACGTCAAGTACCGAACGCATGCGGATACGGTATTCGCCCTCAGGATCGAGCAGGCTGGCATCGATCACCGGCAGATCGGTGACCTGCCCCAGCTTCAGGATGGCGCTTCGATAGTTGGTGAAGGTCTGTTGCTGACCGCTGTTGAGATTGCGGACGATATAGAGCTGACTCAGCGGGTGATAACGAAGCTCGTAGCCCTGCGTGAGACTGGCCACGGTCTCGTTGAACCACCAGCTTCGCACGTGAATGATCTCGATCTGCATCTCGATATGCAGCGGCACCGAGTTCTGCAGGGCGTCGAGAGCTTCGTCGGTGAGATTGTATTCAACGTCTGCGTCCAGGTAATAGACGCCGCCGATCAACTCGGTATAGGCGGTGCGAACGGCGAAGTGCTGATTGTCGGCATCTTCAGCGTGAACGGGAGTGCCCGCGACGAGCAGGAGCCCGGCGGCCATTCCCGGAAGGACCGCCAGCCAGCGGGCCCGCCAACGCTGAACCAGTGAACGCATCATCACGCGGATTGGTTTTCTCGCTTGATCAGGCAAGCATAGTAAAAGCCGTCTGCCCCCTCTTCGCCGGTAAGAATCTGGCGACCGGGTCCGTCGGCGCGCCCCCACGGGCCGCCGATGGTGTGGACCATGGCCGCAGGCCGGCGTTCCAGAAACCGCTCGATCACTGCCGTGTTCTCCCGGCGCAGAACCGAACAGGTACAGTAGACCAGCCGGCCGCCCGGCGCGAGCAGCGGCCACAGGGCCTCCAGCATCTCCAACTGAATTTCCGCTAGCGAAGCGATGTCCGCTTCGCGGCGGAGCAGCTTGATGTCGGGATGCCGACGAATCACGCCGGTCGCCGAACAGGGCGCATCCAGCAGGATGCGCTGAAACGGCCGACCGTCCCACCAGGCGTCGGGCCGGCGAGCGTCGCCTGCCGCGAGCGTGGCCCGGTACCCGCCACGATCCAGATTTTCCGCGACCCGCGCCAGCCGTCCCGGGTCCACATCCAGTGCGAACAGCTCGGCTCCGCCGCCCGCTCGTTCCAGCAGGTGGACGGTCTTGCCACCGGGCGCGGCACAGGCGTCAAGAACGCGCTCCCCGGCTTGCGGATCAAGCAATCCGGCGGCGAGTTGCGGCGACACATCCTGCACCGACACCTCGCCCTCGGCGAAACCCGGCAGTCGATCCACCGGCGCCGGCGGGTCAAGCATCACCGCTGTGTCCGTCCAGGGGTGGGGGTGCGCCTCCAGCCCCGCATCGGCGAAACGCCGCAGGCAGGTTTCCCGATCCTGCCGGTCCAGATTGACGCGCAACGCCATGGGCGGACGCCGGTTGCCGGCTTCCAGCACGCTCTCCCAGTCGTCGGGCCAGTCTTCCCGCAGCAAATGAACCAGCCAGTCCGGGTGAGCATAGCGGTAGTCGTCCTGCCCGGCGAGACGCGTCTCAAGTGTCTCGCGCTCGCGCAGATAGCGACGCAGCACGGCATTCACCAGGCCGGCCGCCCAGGGCCGCCGGGCCAGTTTGCGGGCCGCGGCGACGGTTTCGGAAACCGCGGCATGGTCGGGAATCCGCATCTCGGCGAGCTGATACAGGCCGATCTCCGCCAGCAACCGAACGACGCGATCACGCGCCCGCACGGGCCGGTTGAAAAGCAGGTCGGCAAGTGCCGCCAGTCGCGGATGCCAGCGCAGCGTGCCATAGACAAGCTCCTGAACCAGGGCTCGCTCGCCGGCATCGGCCACGCCTTCCAGCGCCGGCGCCAGAAGACTGTTGAGTGAATCGCCGGCGACAACGCCGGCGACCACCTCCGCGGCGATCAGCCGGGACGGACGCTTGCCGGCAGGGCGACTCACCCGAGGACCGCGCCGGTGAGGTCCCGGCCGTTGGCGAACTGCTCGACAGCCAGCGGCCGCCCGCCGGGCAATTGCAGGCGGAGCAGACGAAGGACACCACGACCGGTGGCGACATCCACGCCCCGGGCCGTGCAACTCAACACTTCGCCGGGACGCCCGCGGGCATCCTCCGGCAGCGCACGGGCCGCCCAGATACGCAGGGTTTCGCCGCCCCAGCGGGTGTGACACACCGGCCAGGGATTGAAAGCGCGGACGGCCAGGGCAATCTGTTCGGCTGGTTCGCGCCAGTCGACCAGGGCCTCGCTCTTGTCCAGCTTGCGGGCGTAGCTCGCCTGGCGGTCGTCCTGGATGACGGGCTCCAGACGCCCGGTTACCAGTCCCTGCAGGGCGTCGATCAGCGCCTCGGCGCCCAGACGCGAGAGACGATCATGCAGCTCGCCACCGGTTTCTCCGGCACCGATCGGCGTAGCGCGCGCCAGCAGCACCGGCCCGGTATCCAGGCCCTCATCCATCCGCATGATGCTGATGCCCGTTTCCGCGTCCCCGGCGAGAATTGCCCGCTGGATCGGCGCCGCGCCGCGCCAGCGCGGCAGCAATGAGGCATGGATATTGAGGCAACCCAGACGGGGCAACGTCAGAACATCCGCGGGCAGAAGCAGGCCGTAAGCCACCACGATCATCAGATCCGGCGCGAATGCGGCCAGTTCGCGCCGTGCCTCGGCCAGGCGCAGCGTGGCCGGCTGGCACACCGGCAAGCCCTGTTCCAGGGCGCGCTGCTTGACCGGCGACGGACGCAGTTTGCGGCCACGACCGGCCGGTCGGTCGGGCTGAGTATAGATGGCCACGACCTCGGCGCCCGGCCAGTCGATCAGGGCATCGAGGGCAGGAACGGCAAAATCCGGTGTGCCGGCGAAAACGACCCGCAGTGGCTCGGTCATCGGGGCGCCGTATCCGCGACGCTTCAGATGGCGGGTGTGGTGGGACGGGGCGCGGTCGGCTGGCCGTGCAGGCGGCGCTCCTTTTCCAGCCGCTTGCGGATCCGCTGGCGCTTGAGCTCAGAGAGGTAGTCCACGAACAGCTTGCCGTCGAGGTGGTCGATCTCGTGCTGGATGCACACCGCGAGCAATCCTTCGGCTTCCAGCTCGAAGGCTTCACCGTCGCGGTCCAGGGCGCGTACCTTGACCCGCTCGGCGCGCTGCACCTCGGCGTAGATGCCGGGCACCGAAAGGCAGCCTTCCTCCATCCGCTCCATCCCGTCGAGTTCGAGGATCTCGGGATTGATCAGGCACAACGGACTGCCGCGATCCTCGGAAACGTCGATCACGATCACCCGATGCGCCACATTCACCTGGGTGGCGGCCAGGCCGATTCCGGGGGCGTCGTACATGGTTTCAAACATGTCATCGACCAGCCGGCGGATCTCGTCATCCACCTTGTCCACCGGGCGCGCCACGTTGCGCAGCCGCTCATCGGGGTAGTGGAGAATGTTCAGCAATGCCATGGCAGACTCGTCGCAATTTCGTGTATTTCAGCACATAATGCTGCTAAAGTTATGATCATACTAAAAATGCCCGCCGAGGTAACGGCGCGCCCGGCGGCTTCCCGGCCCCTGTGGGGATTGCAGAACGCACGCCGATCGCAGCAGTGCGGCGGCCACGTATATCAAGGATACAGCAAACGGCGCGGGGCCGCCGGTCCGTGAGGCGCCGTTTGGAGCGGAAAAACGCCGCCACTGCTCACTTTCAAGCTGGGAGCGCGAGGCGGCGGTTTCAAGGTCGTGGCATCAGCTCGGAGAAACAACCCTATGTTCCACGCGCAGCACGCCGTCCGGTTCCCGGCCAATCTGTCCGGCTTCTCACCACGCCGCGGGGCGCTCATTGCTCTGGCCAGTCTCGGCCTGGCGCTGGCGGGCTGCGCGAGTGCGCCGCCACCCAAACCGGAGCCCGAGCCGGCCCCGGTGCAGGCACCGGCGCCGCAGCCTGCGCCGAAGAAGCCGGCGATCAAGCCACAGGCGCCGAAGCGCTATGTCGTGAAGAAAGGCGATACTCTCTGGGACATTTCCTCGATGTTTCTGGACGACCCCTGGTTGTGGCCCGAGATCTGGTATGTCAATCCACAGATACACAACCCGCACCTGATCTATCCGGGTGACGTGATCACCCTGTTCTACGTCAACGGTCAGGCCCAGTTGCGCGTGGAACACGGCGGCCGCGTCACCCAGAGCACCGTGCCCATCGTCAAACTGGAGCCCAAGGTCCGGGTGGAGCCCATCGAGCAGGCGATCCCCACCATTCCCTATTCGGCGATCAAGTCGTTCATTTCCCAGCCGCGGATCGTCGATGAGGAAACGCTGGACAGCGCTCCGTATGTGCTTGAGACCACCCACAAGCGGATCATGGCCGGGGCCGGCGACCGGCTCTACGTGCGCGGCTTCGAAGATCAGAAGACGACACGCTTCAGTGTGGTCCGCAAGGGCGAGAAATTCGTGGACCCGTCAAGCGGCAAGACACTGGGGTACTCCGCCATCTATCTTGGCTCGGGCCGGATCACCACCTGGGGCGATCCATCCACGCTGCTGGTGACCACCAGCAACCGCGAAATCCTGCCGGGTGACCGCCTGCTGCCCGACGACGAGGAGATCCTGCACGACAACTTCATGCCACATTCTCCGGAGCAGAAGATCCGCGGCCAGATCATTCACGTGCAGGATGGCGTCTCACAGATCGGCAACTACCAGGTGGTGGCGCTGGACCGGGGCGCCGAGGACGGTCTGGATGTGGGAAGCGTGCTGGCGATTTACCAGAAGGGCGACACCGTCAACGACCCGTATTCGCGAAAGGGCGGATTCTTTGGCGGTGACGAAGTCACGCTGCCCGAACAGCGTGCCGGCCTGCTCATGGTGTTCAAGACCTACCGGCACGTCAGCTATGGCCTGGTCATGAAACTGACGCGAGAGGCGCACGTCCTCGACATCGTGCGCAATCCCTAGGCGGTGTCCCGCCAAGTGTGGGGCCCCCGCGACGCACAACCGCGCCCGGGGGCCTTGCTTCACCTTCCCGAATCTGGGTTATAGTGTCTCACAGGGGATGCGCCAACCCCGCCTGAGCGGCTGGCGCACAATCGGGACCAGAGGGAGGAACGGGACCATTCCATCGCGGGAACTGTCCGACTGGCTGGCCCTGATCCGCACCCCGGGCACGGGCCCCGCCACCCAGAGGGCGCTGCTGAACGCATTCGGCGCTCCGGAAGCCGTCTTCTCCGCTGCAGGCGCCCGGCTGGGCGAATTCAATCTCTCCGATGATACCCTCGCGTATTTGCGCAGTCCCGAACGTGAGTCGATCCAGCGGGACCTGGACTGGCTGGCTCGCGACCACCGCCATCTGATCACCCGTGACGACCCGAGATTTCCACCGCTGCTGGCGGAACTCCCCGACGCCCCGGTAGCGCTGTTCGTGGTCGGCGATCCGGACCTCCTTGCCGAACCCCAACTCGCCATGGTGGGCAGCCGCAATCCCTCGGCGGGTGGGCGCGACACCGCCCACGCCTTCGCGGCCCATCTTTCGGCGTGCGGACTGGTGATTACCAGCGGGCTGGCGACGGGCATCGATGCGGCCAGCCACCGCGGCGCCCTGGAGAGTGGCACCACCATCGCCGTGCTGGGCACCGGCCCGGACCGCATCTATCCGGCGCGGCATCGGGCACTGGCGACCGAAATTGCGCAAAAGGGCGCCCTGGTGACCGAATTCCCGCCCGGAACCGGGCCGCGTCCCGAGCATTTTCCGCGCCGAAACCGTATAATCAGCGGCCTTGCCCTCGGCACGCTCGTAGTGGAAGCGGCGCTGCGCAGCGGTTCACTGATCACCGCGCGACTGGCGTCCGAACAGGGCAGGGAGGTCTTCGCCATCCCCGGCTCGATCCACAATCCCCTGGCTCGCGGCTGTCACCGCCTGATACGGGAAGGCGCCAAGCTGGTCGAGTCAGCGTCCGACATTCTCGAGGAGCTGGGCCCGCTGGCGGGTGTCGTTTTCGCATCGCCCGATCAGGACGCGCGGCCCACCCGACGTCCGGCCACCGAGGAGGGAAATGATCCTGAAAAGGAAGCATTGTTGAAATGCGTGGGCCACGAACCCACATCCATCGATACGATTGTCGAGCGGGCCGGCCTGTCGGCCGACGTGGTGTCTTCCATGCTCCTGATCCTGGAACTCCAGGGCCAGGTGGCAGCCACGCCGGGCGGCCGCTACACCCGTGTCAACTGAGGGGCATCAGCCGATGAAAGAAAACGTGCTCGACGTTCTCATGTACCTTTTCGAAAACTACATGGACGACGAAAGCGAGGTACAGCCCGACCGCGACATGCTGATGATCGAGTTGCAGGAGGCCGGATTTCCCAGCCGCGAGATCGGCAAGGCCTTTGCCTGGCTGGAAGCACTTGCCCAGGCCGAACCGGAGGCCAACGCCGCACCCGAGGACACCGGCTCGCTGCGCATCTTCGCGCCGCTGGAGATTCACCGGCTGGACGCCGAATGCCGCGGTTTTCTGATGTATCTGGAGCAGATCGGCATCCTCAACCCCGTCCAGCGCGAGCTGGTCATCGACCGTATCATGGCCCTGGAAACGGACGAAATTGACTTGGAGCAGGTCAAATGGATTATTCTCATGGTCCTGTTCAACCAGCCGGGGCAGGAAGCGGAATACGCCCGGATGGAAGACCTGGTCTTTGACGAAAAGGTTGGCCTGGTGCACTGACGCCGGCGCCCGCCCCGCTTCAACGACACCCCCTCCGCCGCCATTCACGACGGAGACAAGGCTTCCTCTGCACGCCGTCCCCGGCCCAAACAGATTCTTCTTATGAGCAAAAACCTGGTCATTGTCGAATCGCCCGCGAAGGCGAAAACCATCAACAAGTATCTCGGCAAGGAGTTCGAGGTACTGGCCTCCTATGGCCACGTGCGCGACCTGGTACCCAAGGAGGGCGCCGTGGATCCAGAGCACGACTTCGCGATGAAATACCAGGTGATCGACAAGAACGAAAAACATGTCAACGCGATCATCAAGAGCCTGAAGAAGGCGGACGCCCTGTATCTCGCCACCGACCCGGACCGCGAGGGCGAGGCGATTTCATGGCATCTTTACGAACTGCTTCGGGAGAAAGGGGCCCTCAAGGACAAGCCCGTCTACCGCGTGGTGTTTCACGAGATCACCAAGCGCGCCGTGGCGGATGCCGTGGCGCATCCGCGCGAACTTTCCAGCGACCTGGTCAATGCCCAGCAGGCGCGCCGAGCACTCGACTATCTGGTCGGTTTCAATCTCTCGCCGCTGCTCTGGAAGAAGATTCGTCGCGGCCTCTCGGCGGGGCGCGTGCAGAGCCCGGCACTGCGCATGATCGTCGAGCGCGAGGAAGAGATTCAGCGCTTCAAGGCGCGTGAATACTGGACGCTTGAGGCCGAGGCAGCAAAGGACCAGCAGGAGTTCACCGCCAAGCTCAGCCAGTTCAATGGCAAGAAGGTGGAGCAATTCACCTTTGGCGACGAAAAGTCCGCGCGGGCTGCGGAAGACACGCTCCGGGCGGCCGCCGCGGGCGGGCTGGACGTGGTCAAGGTGGAAAAGAAGCAGCGGCGGCGGAATCCGGCCGCGCCGTTCACCACCTCGACCCTGCAGCAGGAAGCGTCCCGCAAGCTCGGTTTCACGGCGCAGCGGACCATGCGCACGGCCCAGCAACTCTACGAAGGCGTGGACACCGGCGAGGGCGCGGTGGGCCTGATCACCTACATGCGTACCGACTCGGTGAACCTGGCCCGGGAGGCCCTGGACGAGATCCGCGAGGTGATCGCCGAACGCTACGGCAGCGACAACGTCCCCAAGGAACCCCGACAATACCGGACGCGCGCCAAGAACGCCCAGGAGGCGCACGAAGCCATTCGGCCCACCTCGCCGGCGCGTGATCCGGACAGCGTCAAGAGCAAGCTCACCAGTGACCAGTTCCGCCTCTACGAACTGATCTGGAAACGCACCATCGCCTGCCAGATGGTGCACGCGCTGTTCAACACCGTGGCCGCCGACCTCGCGGCCGGCAAGGGCAACATCTTCCGGGCCACCGGCTCGGTGCTGGTCAGCCCGGGCTTCATCGCCGTATACCAGGAAGGCCAGGACGACAAGAAGAAGGACGACGACGAGGACCGCATCCTGCCGCCGCTGGAAGAGGGCGAACGAGTCACGTTGGCCGGGATCAAGACCGAACAGCATTTCACCGAGCCACCGCCCCGCTATACCGAGGCGAGCCTGGTCAAGGCGCTGGAGGAATATGGCATCGGCCGGCCGTCGACGTATGCCAGCATCATCTCCACGCTGCAACAACGCGATTATGTGGAGATGGACCGCAAGCGCTTCAAGCCGACGGATGTCGGCTCGGTCGTGAACAAATTCCTGACCCAGCACTTCACCCGCTATGTGGACTACGACTTCACCGCCGAGCTGGAAAACGAGCTCGATGAGGTCTCCCGCGGTGAGAAGGACTGGGTGCCGCTGCTGCGCAATTTCTGGCAGCCGTTCAAACATCTTGTGGACGAAAAGGAAGAAAAAGTCAGTCGCGCGGAAGTCACTCAGGAACAGCTCGACGAGAACTGCCCCAAATGCGGCAAGCAACTCACCATCCGGCTGGGTCGGCGCGGCAAGTTCATTGGTTGCACCGGATATCCGGAGTGCGACTACACGCGGAATGTGGACGAGGATGCCGCCCAGGCGGAGCCGGAAGTGGTGGAAGGTCGCACCTGTCCGGATTGCGGGTCGGATCTGATCATCCGCAGTGGCCGCTACGGCAAGTTCATCGGCTGCAGCGCCTACCCCAAATGCCGGCATATCGAGCCGCTGGAGAAGCCCAAGGACACGGGCATTCAGTGCCCGGAGTGCAAACAGGGCAGCATGCTCAAGCGCAAGTCGCGCTATGGCAAGATCTTCTATTCCTGCTCGCGGTATCCGGACTGCAAGTACGCGGTCTGGAACGAGCCCATGAACGGGCCCTGTCCGGATTGCGGATGGCCGATCCTTACGATCAAGACCACCAAGCGACGGGGCACCGAGAAGGTCTGCCCGCAGAAGGAATGCAAGTTCGCCGAACCCGCGCCGGAGTTGGCGCCGGAACCCGAAACGACCGACTCCTGACACCATGAGCGGAGTTGAACGACGCTGGCCGGTACGGCAGTGCGCCGCCATTCTGCGCCGGGGCGGCGTGGTGGCCTACCCAACCGAGGCGGTATTCGGCCTCGGCTGCGATCCGCTGGATTCCGAGGCCGTGGCCCGCATTCTCGCGATCAAGGGTCGCAGCTGGCGCCAGGGCCTGATTCTGATCGGCGCCGATCTCGACCAGCTCCGCCCCTGGATGGCCGAGATCTCCCCGGAAACAGTCGCCCGTCTCCAGGCATCCTGGCCGGGTCCCACCACCTGGCTGGTACCGGCCGCGCACTGGGTGCCGGAATGGCTGACCGGCGGTCGGCCCACCATCGCGGTACGGGTACCCGGCCACCCGCTGGCGCGCGCGCTTTGCCGGCTCGCCGGCCGCGCACTGGTCTCCACCAGCGCCAACCGGTCGTCGCGCCCGGCGGCCAGAAAGGCGCTGCAGGTGCGGCGCTGGCTGGGCAACGAACTGGACGCGGTGCTGGGCGGGGAAACCCTGGGCTACACTCGGCCCAGCACGATTCGCGATGCCGCGAGCGGCCGGGTCGTCCGGCACGGCGCGGCTGACGGGGAGCAAGCATGAGCGAAGCCATTGACACTCAGGCGGTCAAGGACTATCTGCTGGGCCTGCAGGGGCGCATAGCGGATGCGCTGGAAGCGCTCGACGGCGGCGCCCGATTCCGTCGCGACTGCTGGGAGCGCGCCGAAGGCGGCGGTGGGGAAAGCCGCGTGTTGCAGGAAGGCGCCGTGTTCGAGCAGGCAGGCATCAATTTCTCGCACGTTCACGGCCGGACCCTGCCACCCTCGGCCACGGCTCACCGTCCGGAACTCGCAGGCCGCGGGTTCGAGGCAATGGGGGTGTCTCTGGTACTGCATCCGCGCAATCCCTACGTGCCCACCTCGCATGCCAATGTCCGCTTCTTTGTCGCCCGTCACGAGGAAGCACCGCCGGTATGGTGGTTCGGCGGTGGCTTCGACCTCACGCCCTACTACGGCTTCGCGAATGATGCCCTGCACTGGCACAGGGTCGCCCGGGAAGCCTGCCTGCCGTTCGGCGAGGACCTCTATCCGCGTTTCAAGAAATGGTGTGATGAATACTTCTACATCCGCCACCGCCAGGAACCACGCGGTGTGGGCGGGCTGTTCTTCGACGATTTCAACGAAGGCGGCTTCGAGCGTTGCTTCGGCTTCACACGCAGCGTCGGCGATCATTTTCTGGAAGGCTATGTACCCATCGTGGACCGACGCCGGGACATGGAATGGGGTGAGCGGGAACGCGAGTTCCAGCTCTATCGCCGGGGCCGTTATGTGGAATTCAACCTGGTCTATGATCGCGGCACGCTGTTCGGCCTGCAGTCCGGCGGGCGGACCGAATCCATCCTGATGTCATTGCCGCCACGGGTACGCTTCGAGTACGACTGGCGACCGGAGCCCGGGAGCGCCGAGGAACAGCTTTACACCGAGTTTCTGCGACCCCGCGACTGGCTCGCGGAAGAGGCGGGCGCATGAGTGGGCCGGGCGCGCGATTTCACCTGGCGTTCCCGGTGCGCGACATCGCCGAAACCCGGCGTTTCTACGTGGACGTGCTGGGTTGCAGGGTGGGACGTGAGGCTGCCCGCTGGATGGACTTCGATTTCCGGGGCCATCAGATTTCCGCGCATTGCGTGGACCACGAAGCGCCGGTGGCGACCAACCCGGTGGACGGGGAACAGGTGCCCGTGCGTCACTTCGGTCTGATTCTGCCCTGGCAGGAATGGGAAGCCCTGGCGCAGCGCCTGCGCGAACTCCACGTGCCGTTCCTGATCGAGCCGCAGGTGAGATTTCGGGGACGGCCGGGAGAACAGGCCACACTCTTCATCCGGGACCCGTCAGGCAACGCCCTCGAGTTCAAGGCCTTCCGCGACGAAGGCGCCATCTTCGCGGCCGACAATCCGCCGGAGTAAGGAATCTCTGGTCAGAGCCAGTCGTCCACCCAGCGTTCGATTTCGTCGTAGCTGCGATTTTCGAACCGACGATAACGCAGACCCAGGCGGTACTCGTCCTCCGAAACCCGGCGGATCTTGACCAACTCGCAGTACACACCGACTTTCGCGCGACTGCCGTCGCGCATCGGCAGCGACGCACGCACGTGGACTTCGACTTCCTCGTCCGGCGTGGATTCGTGCCCCTTCGGGGCAATGCGGTAGGCGGTCGGCCGGTCGCAGAGCAACTGCATGCCGGTGAGCGAAATATCCGCGGCGATGGCGGGAAACTCGGTGCCTTCCCTTTCCACGATCTTGACCGAATGTTCGGTCTCGATGCGGTCGTAGTCGCGGCGGTCCTCGATCTGCTCCATAGTCGTTCTGGTTCCCTCTGGCGTCAGGACTCAAGCCCCGCGAGCGCGGGGCCACCTGTCAAGTGTATAGGCAAATCAGACCATTTGCCGCCCCCGGCCAACAAAGGCGCCACTAATCAAAGTAGAGGTGCCAGGTAATGGCGCTGATGGTTCCGTCGTGCAGGCTGAACACGACCTCGTCGTTGAGGTTGCGGTAGATCAGGTTCTCGCCCGCGGTCTCGGTGGGCGGGCCCAGGGCGTGGATTACGTCCTCGCGCGCCTGGCCCACGGCCAGACCGTGCTGCACCGGAATGTCCGGGGCCCGAACGGACACCTCCACGGGCAGCATCTCGGCGCTGGCGTCCGCGCCGAGCACGGCCAGTTCCAGATGCAGACCCGGATAGTCCAGGGTCCAGAACTGGTTGACCTGGCCGGTGTAGGGGTTCTTTACCTGCCGGCTGGACTGGCCTTTCGGCTCGCCAAGATTGGCACGCAACTCCTTGAGATTGCTGCCCAGGTCCATGGCCCAGCCATGGCTGGCGAAGCCGTTGAGTTCCGGATTGTACTGAAAGGGTACCTGGCCGTCGTTGCACTCGCGCAACGCGGCCATCTCGTCCACTGACTGATGCTTCATGAAGCATTCGATGACGTCCGGGGAGAGGCTCTGGGCAGCCAGTGCCTGGCCGGCGAACAGGAACGCCGCGGCGGCGAAGGTCAGGGATGCTCCCATTCCATGGTCTCCAGATAGGCGCGGAGCTGGCCCGCGGTTCGGAACTTCTTCTGAATCAGCGTGCGCTTGAGGCCACAGCAGATCCGCTTGATCTCGATCGGGTGACGGGCATAGTGCTTCCGACCGCCAAGCACATCATAAAATACCCGAATAATGTCGCAAACGTCCTCGCGGATGTTGTAGGCCGTTGAGGCCGGCCAGCGGTAGACGTCAATCAGTTTGACCTGAAACTCGATGCCACGCCGTTTGACGATGATATTCCCGGCATGCAGATCGCCATGGTAATCGCGGAGGGCATGAATCTCCTCCAGCCCCTGGGCAAGGCTGTGCAGAAGGTGCAGGCCTTCGAAGGGGGTCAGACGCCGCCCGGGCTGGGCCTTGACGAAATCCTCCAGCAGAATGCCGTCCACCAGCTCGGAAACCAGAAAATTGATGGTCCGTCCCTGGAAGCGGACGGTGTCATGCGTCAGGTAGGTGATCAGGATCCGGCACTGACTCAGGCGGTTGAGCTTGTTGGCGTAGTAGTTGATCGCGCGGTGGCCCAGGTTCCGCTGAGGGAAGAAGAACTTGGCGGCACGCTCGATGCCGGTGGCGATTTCGCGAACCTTGTAGACTTCGCCCTCGTAGCCCCGCCCGAGCAACTCGACGACCTCGTACTTCGAGCCCAGCCGCCGGCCGGGCCGGAAATCGAAGGTCTCGATCCGCTCTTTGGAAATCGGGCGCATTCGGAATAACAGGCCTAGAATAGGAGCGTCGAGAATGAGACATTGCCCCGGCATCGTCAACGGTCCGAGCAAGAGGTACAAGCGGCATGGCCTGGATTGAAGTCATTGACGAGGACGAAGCAAGCGGCGAGCTTGCCGAGACCTACGACGAACTGGCCCGGAAGCGGGGCAAGATAGCCAATATCATGAAGGTGCACAGCCTCAACCCCGAGGCCATGAAACGGCATCTCGACCTGTACATGCACCTCCTCTTCGGAAAATCCGGGCTCAGCAGAGCCGAACGCGAAAGTATTGCCGTGGTGGTTTCGGCCGCCAACAACTGCGCCTATTGCGTCAACCATCATGCCGAGGCGCTGTCGCGTTACGAAAAGGACAACAGCCATCTCAGGAGCATGGTCACCGACTTCCGTTTCCTGGATCTGCCGGACCGGCGTGCGCGCATGCTCAGCTACGCCCTGAAACTGACGACCTCACCCGGCCAGATCGAGCCGTCTGATGTCGAGGAACTGCGCCGGGTCGGGTTTTCCGATCGCGATATTCTGGATATTGATCTGGTCGCGGCATACTTCAATTTTGTCAACCGGATTGCCCTTGGCCTGGGGGTCGCCACCAGCGAGGAGGAACGCTCCGGCTATCGCAACGAGGACGATCCGGAGGACTGATCGGGATGGCGAAAACAGGTCACGAGGTGGTCGACCACCATTCCGGTGGCCTGCATGAACGCATAGCAGGTAGTGGGTCCCACAAAGCGGAACCCGCGCCGCCTGAGGTCCCGACTCAACTGTTCCGATAGCGGCGTGGAGGCGGGCACGTCCGCCTGGCGCCGCCAGCGATTCACGATGGGGCGGCCGTCCACGTGACTCCACAGATACCCCGAGAAACTTCCGCATTCCTCGACGATGGCGAGCAGCGCGCGCGCATTGTCGACCACCGATTCGATCTTGCCGCGGTGTCGCACAATGCCGGGGTCCGTCACGAGACGCTCGATGCGCCGTGCGGTGAAACGGGCCACGACCTCAGGTGCGAAACCCGCGAACGCCGCACGATAGCCTTCGCGCTTGCGCAGGATGATCGACCAGCTCAGGCCCGCCTGGGCACCTTCCAGCGTCAGGCACTCGAAGAGCTGCCGGTCGTCGCGGACGGCAACACCCCACTCGTGGTCGTGGTAATCGCGGTCCAGAGGCGTGCCGTTTTCGGCCCAGGTGCAGCGCTTCGGTTGGATCATGAATGCCTGGCTTCCGACAAAAAAGGGGGGTGCACAGAAAAGCGCATTCGCCGCGCCGTGTCCAGTGCCCGGGACCGCGGGGCCGGCCCGGAACGGGACGGTGTCCATACCGAGGTGTAGAATGCGGCGTTGACCAAATCCACGCGTGTACTGGAGGGACCGATGCACGGATCGAGACAGGTTGGACGGGGCTTTCCCGTAACGCGGATGCGCCGGATGCGGCGCGATGAATTCTCACGCCGGCTGATGCGCGAGACCACGCTTACGGTGGACAGCCTGATCTATCCCATGTTCGTGCTCGACGGCGAGGGTCGACGCGAGCCGGTGGCCTCCATGCCCGGCATTGAGCGCCTGAGCATCGACGGGCTGTTGACCGAGGCCGAACAACTGGTGCGCCTGCGCGTGCCCGCCGTGGCCCTGTTTCCGGTCGTGGACGCCGGATTGCGCACCACCGACGCCCGGGAGGCCTTCAATCCCGACGGCCTGGTACAGAATGCCGTCCGCGCGCTCAAGTCGGAATTTCCCGAGTTGGGTGTGATTACCGATGTGGCGCTCGATCCCTACACCAGTCACGGACAGGACGGCCTGGTGGATGCCTCCGGTTATGTGGTCAACGACGAGACCGTCGACGTGCTGGTGCGCCAGGCGCTCTCCCACGCCGACGCCGGCGCCGACATGGTCGCGCCTTCGGACATGATGGATGGCCGAATCGGGGCCATTCGCGAGGCGCTGGAGCGCGAGGGCCATACCAACACCCGCGTGCTGGCCTACGCCGCGAAATACGCTTCCAGCTTCTACGGCCCGTTTCGTGATGCACTCGGCTCGAGTGCGAGCCTCGGCGGCGGCAACAAGCACAGCTACCAGATGGACCCCGGCAACAGCGACGAAGCGCTGCAGGAAGTCGCACTGGACCTCGCCGAGGGCGCGGACATGGTCATGATCAAGCCTGGCATGCCGTATCTCGATATCGTCCGTCGCGTCAAGGAAACCTTCGGCGTGCCGACCTTCGTCTATCAGGTGAGCGGCGAATACGCGATGCTGATGGCGGCGGCCGAAAATGGCTGGCTGGACGAACAGGCGGTGATCATGGAATCGCTGATCGGCATCAAGCGCGCGGGTGCCGACGCGATTCTCACCTATTTCGCCAAGCGAGTGGCGGAGTGGCTGTCGAGCTAGCGGTGTCCGTCCGTCTGCCATGACCGCCGAGTACGCACTCTTCGGCCACCCGGTCGCACACAGCCGGTCGCCGGCGATTCACGAGGCGTTCGCGCGACAGACCGGGCAGGATCTGCATTACCGCCTGATCGATTGTCCGGACGACGATTTCGAGCAACGCGCGCGGGACTTCTTTGCCGACGGGGGCGCCGGCGCCAATGTGACGCTCCCCTTCAAGGCGCGTGCACTGGCCCTGGCCGATGAGGCGGGTGAGGCGGCGCAAGCCGCCGGGGCCGCGAACACCCTGGTTCACCTGCCCGGCGGCCGGCTGCGTGCCGAGAACACCGATGGTGCCGGCCTGGCCGCCGATCTGGTCGACAATCTGGGTTTCAATCCGGCAGGCAAGCGTATTCTTCTGGTGGGCGCGGGCGGCGCTGCCGCAGGCGCCATCGGCCCGTTGCTCGCCACCCGGCCAGCGGAACTTCTGGTCGCCAACCGCACCCCCGGCCGCGCCCGCCAACTGGTTGCGCGCTTTGCCGGTGAACCGGCATTGCATGCCTCCGGCCTGGACATCGACGGCCCGGCTTTCGAGCTGGTGATCAATGCCACCTCCGCCAGCCTGTCAGGCACCGTTCCGGAAGTGACCGATTCGGTAGTCGGTCCCCGAACTCTGTGCTACGACATGTTCTACGCGGACACCCCGACCGCCTTTCTGGTCTGGGCCGACCTGCGCGGTGCCGGCCGAACCGCGGACGGCTGGGGCATGATGGTGGAACAGGCCGCCGAGTCCTTCCGCCTCTGGCGGGGGGTGAGGCCCGACACCCGCTCCCTTCTGCGCACACGGCCGGCGGCTGGCTGAGCCAACAGGGCGGAACATGTACAAATCCAGCGTCATCATCGGCGTGGCCTTTGCCGCGCTGACGGTCAGCCTCTGGGCCTGGCTCAACCGGCCGGAAACCGAACCCGCGTGGCCGGCGCGCGTCCAGGGCTTCGCCTTTTCACCCTTTCAGGCGGACGAGGATGCGGTGGCCGGCAGGCTCCCGACCGATGCGGAAATCCGCGGCGACCTCGAATTGCTGGCCGGCAAGACCAACGCGGTACGCACCTATACCGTGGAAGGTACGCTCGGCGACGTGCCACGACTCGCCCGTCCCCTGGGTGTGAACGTAGCGCTGGGCGCCTGGATCGACGCGCGTCTCGAACACAACGAATCGGAGCTCGGTCGGGCCATCGATCTTGCCCGCAGCCAGCGCAATATCGTGCGCGTGATCGTGGGGAACGAAGTGGTCCTGCGGGGAGACATCCCCGAGAAGACCCTGCTCGGCTATCTGGATCGCGCGCGGCGCGCCATCCGCCAGCCCGTGAGTACTGCCGAGCCATGGCACGTGTGGTTGCGCCACCCCGAGCTGGCGCAACACGTGGACTACCTCGCGGTCCACCTCCTGCCCTACTGGGAAGGCATCGATGTCGATCGCGCGGTGGACTATGCCGTGGACCGCTATCAGGATCTGCAAAAGGCCTTCCCGCACAAGCCCATCGTGGTTGCCGAGGTCGGCTGGCCCAGCAACGGCCGTACGCGGGGCGCCGCCGTGGCCTCGCCGTCCAACGAAGCACTTTTTCTGCGGCGGTTTCTGGCCCGCGCCGAGAACAATGATTACGTCTATTACGTGTTGGAGGCCTTCGACCAGCCCTGGAAGGCCCGGACCGAAGGCGCGGTGGGCGCCTACTGGGGCGTGTACAATGCTGCGCGCCAGCCCAAGTTCGCCTTCACCTCGCCGATCGTGCGTATTCCCGCCTGGCGTACGCTGGCCGCCGTCTCGGTGGGCGTCGCCGGGCTTGTGCTCACACTTTTCTTCGCCGGCAGCAGCACGCTGGGCAAGCGTGGCCGCAGTTTCCTTGCGGTGATCGTGTACACCACCGCAACCACGCTGGTCTGGATCCTCTACGAGTACAGCCAGCAATACCAGAGCGCAACCAGCGTGGCGGTGGGCATCCTGCTCTTTGCCGGGATGCTCGGCGTGATCCTGGTGCTCCTCGCCGAAGCGCATGAATGGGCCGAAGCAAACTGGGTCCAGGAACACCGCCGGCTCTACAGCCCCGGACGTCCACTGGAAGACCCGGCACCGCGCGTGTCGATACACGTGCCGGCCTACAATGAGCCGCCCGGCATGTTGATCGAAACCCTGGACGCCCTGGCGGCACTGGACTACCCGAATTTCGAGGTCGTCGTGGTGGACAACAACACTCCGGATGCAGCGATCTGGCGGCCTGTCGAACGCCATTGCCGGAGGCTCGGTCCGCGCTTTTGCTTCTACCACGTGGCGCCGCTGGCCGGTTTCAAGGCCGGCGCGCTGAATTTTGCGCTGGAACACAGCGACCCGGCGGCGGAATTCATCGCCGTGATCGACAGCGATTATGTGGTGGACCGGCATTGGCTCTCGGATCTCATTCCGGCTTTCGAGCGGCCGGACCTGGCCATCGTCCAGGCGCCCCAGGATTATCGCGATGCCGACGGCAATGCCTTCAAGGCCATGTGCTATGCGGAGTACCGTGGCTTCTTCTACATCGGCATGGTGACGCGCAACGAGCGCAACGCCATCATCCAGCACGGCACCATGACCCTGGTCCGGCGCCGCGACCTGGAAACCGTTTCAGGCTGGGCCGAATGGTGTATCACCGAGGATGCGGAACTGGGCCTGCGCCTCTTCGAAAGCGGCCGGGGCGCGACCTACATTCCCCGCAGCTATGGTCGCGGCCTGATGCCGGACACCTTCCTCGACTACAAGAAACAACGTTACCGCTGGGCCTTCGGCGCCATGCAGATCCTGCGCCGGCATCTTGGCGCCCTGCTGCTCCCCTGGCGGGGCGCGCTGACCGCCGGGCAGCGCTACCATTTTATTGCCGGCTGGCTGCCCTGGCTGGCCGACGGCTTCAACCTGGCCTTCAATATCGGCGCCCTTGCCTGGTCGGTGGCCATGCTGGCCGCGCCCCGCCATGTCCAGGCGCCCCTGCTGGTCTTCTCTGCGCTTCCGCTGGCGCTGTTCGGCTTCAAACTGGTCAAGCTCTTCCACCTCTACCGCACGCGAGTGAAAGCCAACCTCCGCCAGACCCTGGCCGCCGCGGTCGCGGGACTGGCGCTGACCCACACGATAGGCAAGGCCATATTGACCGGACTCGCCGTGCGCGAGCAGCCGTTCTTCCGAACGCCCAAACGGGCTCGCGGGCATGCGCTTGGCATGGCCCTTGCTTCGGCGCGCGAAGAAGCACTGCTCGGTCTGGCACTGCTACTGGCGTTTGCCGGCCTCATGGCCCCGGAAATGCCGCCCACGCGCGAAATGGCGATCTGGAAGATCATGCTGGTGATTCAGGCGGTGCCCTACCTGGCCTCGGTGGTCATGTCGCTGATCAGCGCACTGCCCGATCTGCCGGCACGCTGGATCGGGCGGCCGGGCAGCCTGAAGCAGGCATCGGAGGCGGTTCTGCATTCCACCGGCAGGGGCCGTGCCTGACCCTTTCGGCGCTGCGGGGCGCGGACGGCGTCAAGGACTTGCGGACGAGGTCGCTCCATCCAGATAGTCGTCCTTGAGACGCACATAGTGGTTGGCCGAGTAGGCCAGCATGGCTTTCTCGTCGGTGGTCAGTTCACGCACCTCCCGCGCCGGGCTGCCGCGATACAGGCGACCACCCCGCAACCGCTTGCCCGGGCTCACCAGGCTGCCCGCGGCGAGCAGGATTTCATCCTCCAGCACCGCACCGTCCATGACGATCGCGCCCATGCCGATGAGACATCGATGGCCGACGTGGCAGGCATGCAGGAGGCACTTGTGCCCCACGGTGATTTCTTCGCCCAGAAACGTGTCGAAGCCGCCCGGCGAGTAGGGCCCGTCGTGGGTCACGTGAATCACCGTACCGTCCTGGATATTGGTGCGGGGGCCGATACGGATGCGATTGACGTCGCCCCGAATCACCGCGCCGGGCCATACCGAGACATCATCGGCGAGGATCACGTCGCCGATGACCACGGCGGCATCATCCACATAGCAGCGTTGACCGGTGTCGGGGCGGATGCCCCGGAAAGCGCGCAGGGTCATGAACCGGTACTCCTGTTGATACCTGGGGGCCGGATTATAGAGCGACCGGGCAATCCCGTCAGACCGGACGCAGGATCACACGGACTCCACTCCGCGGCCGCAGTGTGACCGCGGCCTGGAGACCGGCTTCATGGCCGGGCACCGCTTCCGGGGTGAATTTCCGGTAAATCGCCGCCAGTACGAGCATGGCTTCCAGCATTGCAAAATGGCTGCCAATGCAAAAACGCGGCCCGCCACCAAAGGGAAAATAGGCGTACTTCGGGAGATGCCGGCGAAACTCATCGGTCCAGCGGTCCGGCAGGAACTGCTCCGGATCACGGTAATAGCGCGCACTGCGATGCATGAGGTGCTGGAGCATCAGGATCTGTGTCCCCGGACGCAGCTCGCGACCGGCCAGCGGGAAGGGGTGGGTGACCTCCCGGCCGACCGCCCAGGTCGGCGGATACAGGCGCAGGCTTTCGCGCACCACGTTGCCGATCAATACCGCCTCGACGGGCGCGTCTTCGGGCCGCGCCAGTCCACGGGCCTCGGCAGCCACTCGAGCCGCCACGGGCAGGTCGCGTGCCAGCAAATGGATGCTCCAGGTCAACGCCAGCGCGGTGGTTTCGTGGCCGGCCAGCAGGAGGGTCATCACTTCATCGCGCAACTGGCCGGCGGTCATCGCCGTCGGCTCCCGTTGGCCAAGCGTGAGCAGCGCCCAGAGCAGATCGTCGCCCGGCCCGGATGCCGCGCGCTCTTCGACAATGTCATCGATCAGGCCCTGGAGGGCACGGATTTCCCGCCGCATGCCCAGGTGGCCGGGAAAGGGGATGCTGAAAGGGAGCGGACGCCCGGCCGGCATGACCGCCTCGAACCGGGGCATGATGCCCGCCATGGCCCGGCCGATTTCCTCCACACGGCCACCCACGTCCGCCCCGAACAGGCTGCGCCCCGCGACGCGCAAGGCCAGCGCGGACATATCCCGGTGGATGTCACGTACCTGGCCGGGAACCCACTCGGCCAGCAGCCGCTCGCTTTCCTCGAGCATGATCCCCGAACAGGCGGCAATGCGCTCATTGTGAAACACCGACTGGAGCAACCGTCGCTGGCGGCGCCAGGCCTCGCCTTCGCTGGTCAGCAGGCCGTTGCCGAGCAGCACGCGGAGCTTGCGGACATCCCGGGGCTTGCGCAGGGATTCGGTACGGGGCTGAAGCACCTGCTCGATGAGGCCTGGCTCGTTGACCAGCACATAACGCGTGGGGCCGAGCCGGAAAGCGCTCAGGGCACCGTAGTCGGCCGCACAACGCGCCAGGAAACCCAGCGGGTCGCGGCGATACTCGGGCAGGCTGCCGAGCAGCCAGTGGCCCCTGGGGCCCGGCAGTCCGCTGTGTCCGGCCATGCAATCCCCCGCGCGATCGTTCCTCAACCCGTCAAGGATAGGTGAACAGGCTCAGCGAAGTGTGACCAGTTCCTCAGCGCTGGTGGGATGAATGGCCACCGTATCGTCGAAATCACGCTTGGTCGCGCCCATGTTCACCGCCACTGCGAATCCCTGCAGCATCTCGTCCGAACCCGGCCCGAACATGTGGCAACCGACGACCCGCTCCTCGGGTCCGGCGCAAACCAGTTTCACCGCGGCTTTCGGTTTGTGCTCGGTCAGCGCGTAGTACATCGGGGTAAACCGGCCTTGATAGACGGTCACGGCGTCGTCGCCGTACTCGGCACGGGCCTGGGGCTCGGTGAGGCCGACCGTGCCCAGTGGCGGATGACTGAAGACCACGGTGGGGATGTTGCGGTAATCGAGGTGTCGGCCTGACTGACCCCCATAGAGGCGATCGGACAGGCGTCGCCCCGCCGCAATGGCCACCGGTGTGAGCTGGTCGCGACCGGTGACGTCACCGATGGCGTGGATGCCGTCGATGTTGGTGTCCTGATAAAGATCGGTGATGATGTAGCCGGCGTCATCGGTTGCCACGCCGGCCGAATGCAGTCCCAGATCACGGGTGAGGGGCTCCCGGCCAATAGCCCAGATGACCGAGTCGAACGGTCCATGCCGACGGCCGTCCGCCGTGTGCAATTCGAGTCCCTGACCGGTCTTCTCGAGCGCCGTGGGGATTGCGCTGGTAATGAGATTGATGCCGCTTCGGCGCATCTCCTCGCCTGCCATCTCCGCGAGCAACGGTTCGAAATGCCGCAGGATGCCCTGGTAGCGCACCAGCTGGCTGACTTCGGCGCCCAGGGCCTGGAGCATGCCCGCCA
>JASFQN010000018.1:0-25051 GCA_050115425.1 Gammaproteobacteria bacterium
GAACCGGACTCCGATCCGGCAACCTCCGTGGAGGCGGCCGACTGGGAGAGCAAGGGCGAGCAGCGGCTGGCCAATGCCATGCAAAGCCTGGATGAGCGCAGCCGCGATATCCTGCACAAGCGCTGGATCCGGGAACCGAAGGTGACGCTGCAGGAACTGGCCGATGAGTACAGCGTTTCCGCGGAACGCATCCGGCAATTGGAAAACAATGCGATCCGCAAGCTTCGTGGCCTGATCGCGACCTGAACTGCCAGGGAAAAATGGACGAAATGAAAAAGGCCGGCTTTAGCCGGCCTTTTTCATTGCCTGTGTGCGGAGGATCGCTCAGAACATCACGCCGACCGGTGGCAGGTAATGATCGATCAGCAGCGCTGAGAACAGCCCCATGAGGTAGACGATGGAAAAACCGAAGGTTTTCATGGGCAACGTGCGGTCGTCCGAGAAGTTCAGCTTCACCGCGTAGTAGAGAAACCAGCCACCAAGCAGCACCGCGATCGCCAGATAGAGCAGTCCACTCATGCGGGTGAGATACGGCAACAGGCTCACCAGGACGAGCAGCACCGTATAGAAGATGATGTGCCAGCCCGTGAAGCGCACGCCATGCGTCACTGGCAGCATGGGCATGTCCACGCGGGCATATTCTTCCCGCCGATGTATCGCAAGGGCCCAGAAGTGCGGCGGAGTCCAGGTAAAGATGATCAGAAACAAAAGCAGCGCATACGGCGACACCTGACCGGTCATCGCGGTCCAGCCGAGCACCGGCGGGGCCGCGCCCGCCGCCCCGCCAATGACAATGTTCTGCGGCGTGGCGCGCTTGAGGTAGACGGTATAGATCACCGCGTAGCCAATCACCGAGACAAGGGTGAGGATGGCGGTCAGCGGATTGACGAGAAAGACCAGGATTGCCATGGAGATCACGGCCAGACTGAGCGCGAATGCAAGGACCTGCGCCCCGCTCAGGTTGCCTTTCGGCAGGGGCCTGTTACGGGTGCGCGCCATTTCGGCATCGATTCGCCGGTCCAGCAGGTGATTGATGGCGGCCGCCGAAGCGGCGGCGAGCCCGATGCCCAGCGTCGCAAACACCAACCGCCCGAGTGGCACCATCCCGGGTACGGCGAGAAACATGCCCACGATCGCGGTGAATACGATCAATGCGACGACCCTGGGTTTGCACACGGCATAGTAGTCGCCGGCGCGTCTGAGCAGATTCCTCATCACGGGCGGCTTAACCTCCGAGTTCATTGCGGGGCGGGCTCCACGCCGCGCGGGCGAGTGCCACCATACTGATCAGAAACAATGCCGCGTTGCCATTGTGGGCCACGGCGAGCGGCAGCGGCAATGCGAATTCCACCATGCAGACACCGATGACGATCTGGACGATCATCAGCACGCCCGCGACAAGCCCCAGGTGTCGCAACAGGGAATCGCGGGAACGCAACCAGAGCCAGAGACTCATTCCGCCCACCAAAAGGAACACGATCAGGGCACCGAGACGATGCGTGAAGTGGATGGCCACCTTGGCATCGGCGGGCAACCCGCCGGCCGGCACGGCGTGGGAACCGGCAAACAGCGTGAAGCCGTCACTGAAATCGGCTCCCGCGGGCCACCATTGCCCCTGGCAGGTCGGGAAGTCCGGACAGGCAACCGCGGCATAATTCGTGCTGGTCCAGCCACCCAGCGCAATCTGGCAGGCGACCGCGACAAGCGCCGCGGTAATCAGGCGTCGCTGACCCGGCGTTGTCCGAAGACGTGTCCTGACGCGGCCGGAGGCACGGAAGAACAGCAGCCAGAGCAACGCCAGGGTGGCCATGCCGCCCAGCAGGTGCATGGATACGACCACGGGCTTGAGCAGTTTGGTGACTGTCCACATTCCGAGCAAGGCCTGGAACATGACCAGCACGACCAGGCCAAGCGGCAACCAGAAAGGCTGGTTGGGTCGGCGCCCACGGCGGATGGCCATGACGGCCAACGCCAGAATCAGCAGCCCCAGGCTGCCCGCGAAATAGCGGTGGATCATCTCCTTCCAGGCCTTGCCCGCTTCCACGGGCCGGCCGGGCCAGGCTTGATTCGCGCGTGCCACATCGTGAGCCGCCTCGGGAACATCGATATGGCCGTAGCAGCCCGGCCAGTCGGGACATCCCAGGCCGGCATCGGACAGGCGGACATAGGCCCCCAGGACAACGACGACGAGGGCCAGGCAGGCGGCAATGAAGGCGATGCGCTTGAACCAGATGGCGTTCATTCGTTCAGCCCACGTTGGAGAGTTTGAGGAGATGCTTGAGGTCCTTGAGCAGACCCTTGGGCGGCGCGCCTTCAGGGTAACTCATCATGAGGTTGCCCAACGGATCGACGAGATAGATGCGATGCGCGGTGCCCAAGGAGCCGCCCACAAGCTGCCGGAACGGCTGGAGCAGTTTCTGTCCCTCGGCATTGTCGACACGGAATGCCGTGAGACCCGGTTCGGCACGTTTCAGGAAATCCGGATTTTCCGGGATACCGTCCACGAGGTAATAACGCCGCACGCGCGACATGTCCTTGCCCAGATGCAACTCGGTTTGCGCCATGATGTAGAAGGCGCGGATACAAGCCTCGCTGCAGGGTGGCTGTCCGACGTAGACGATACTCCAGTGTCCATGGAGAAAATCGCGCGTGCCGATACCGTCCCGCAGCGCATAAGGCAACGCTACATGTGGCAAAGGCCTGGGGGGATCCACCAATTGGCCCTGGTTGGTCGTGGCCGAAGGCTGCCAGCCAATTCCGTAGTACCAGAGCGTGGCCACCGCCAGGGGGCCCATGAAGACTGCCGCGAGCAGCAACAGCATCAGCCGTGCCTTGACCACCTTGCTAACCATCGTCGTGCTCCGTATCAGTTTCCACGCGGCGCAGATTGACCGCTACATACACCACCAGTACCGCCAGCGCGAGCGCGAACCATTGCACCGCATAGCCGAGATGACGTCTTGGCCCCATGACATTCGGTCGCCAGTCGCGAACATAGCCGTCGGGCTGCGATGGCGACAGGTCGATGACCAGCGGCATGACGTTGCGCCCCAGCAGCAACTGGATGTCACCGTAGTGCGGATACTCCAGTCGCACGGGCCAGTCATGTCCGGCCGCCGGCGTTCCGGCACCGATATCCAGGCCCGGACGCGGCAAGTCCGCCACCTGGCCTACAATGACCCGATTCTTCGACGACACGCGCACATCAGGCAGCCTGGTTCGATCGTCGCCCTGCGGCACCCAGCCACGGTTCACCAGAACCAGTGCGCTTTGCCCTCGGGCAGCAAAAGGAGTGACGACCTGATACCCCGGCCGGCCATCGTGCACCATGCTGTCGAGAAGAATCTGACGGTCTCCCAGAAAGTGCCCTTCCAGTCGCACATTGCCGTAACGCCGGCGGCCATCATGCTTTGCCAGCCAACGGGAAAATGCGATGGGCTGGCTGCTCTGCCCGGCGTCGAAGGCGGCAAACAGGGCACGCTTCTCGGCCGCACGATCGAGTTGCCAGAATCCCAGTCGGCAAAAGCCCGCGATCAGCACCACGGCTGCGAGGGTCGGCACCAGGGCGGGTCGGAATTGTCGTTTGCCGGTCTTTGTCGTCACGTGATAATTTGAACATGAATCCCTGATCGAATGCTCAGGAATTCGTCTACTCCGAGGTATAGTCAATGCTGCCCAAACTCATCGCCATTCTGCTGCTTGCCGCGATACTCGTCAGCCTGGCGTCGGGCATGTTCTATCTGGTCAAGGATCGCGGAGAAAGCAAACGCACGATGAAAGCCCTGACCTTCCGCATCGGCCTGTCCGTACTGCTGTTTGTCCTGCTCATCATCGGTTTTGCTACCGGCTATCTGCATCCCCACGGCATCAACCCGGGGCGCTAGCAGGACCCTTTCCGGCCTCGCCAGCCCGCCACGAACCGCATTCGCAGATGCAAAGGGCGCCGATGATCAGGCGCCCTTTGCAATGTGCCGTGCTGTCCCCGGCAGACCGCCGCGGCGATGCCTCAGAGCCAGTAGACGAAGATGAACAGGCCCAGCCAGACCACGTCCACAAAATGCCAGTACCAGGCTACCGCCTCGAAGGCGAAATGATGGTCCGGCGTGAAATGACCCTTGATGCAACGCATCAGGATGACCGTAAGCATGATCGCCCCGATAGTGACATGAGCGCCATGGAAGCCGGTCAGCATGAAGAAGGTCGAGCCGTAAATGCCCGTGGAGAGCTTCATGTTCATGGCCGTGTAGGCTTCATGATATTCGTGGGCCTGGAGACCGACGAAGGTGAAACCCAGGATCACGGTGGCCAGGAGACCGACGATCAGCAGGCCCCGCTTGTTGGCCTTCAGCGCATGATGCGCGATGGTCACGGTAACACCACTGGAAAGCAGAATGGCCGTATTGATAGCGGCCAGGCCCCAGGCGCCCATGCTCTCGAAGGCGCCGCCCACGTTGGCGGGACCGTTGGTGGGCCATTGCGCCTCGAAGCCTTTCCAGAGCATCAGATGAGTCCAGAAGCCGTGCGGCGTTTCCGCCCCCAGCCAGGGCACCGAATAATGCCGGGCGTAGAAGAGCGCGCCAAAAAACGCACTGAAAAACATGACTTCCGAAAAGATGAACCACATCATGCCCCAGCGGAAGGACTTGTCCACCCACTGGCTGTACATGCCGCCCTCGCTCTCGCGAATGACGGTGCCGAACCAACCGAACATCATGAACAGCACGATGGCCAGCCCGGCGAAAAACACCGGCATGCCGAAGCTCATGTCATTCAGCCACGACGCGACGCCGAGCATCGTGGTAAACAGCCCCACAGACCCGACGATGGGCCAGTGACTGCCGTGCGGGACATAGTAGTTCCCGTGTGCATGTGCCATGGTTTTGATCCTCGCTCCGCTTGTGCCTTGCAGATCCGTGTTGTCTTGCCCGGCCCGCCCGCAGGGCGGTCGCCGGTTGTCATTTCATCCGGATGGCGGTTCTCGGTCCGCCCTCCCTATTTCCAGTGCCTCACCAGAAACGCGGCCACGTAGAACCCCAGAGCCACCAGGGCGAGGATCAGAGCCGTGCGTTTCGCACGGCTCCGTCCGGAATTGCGGGGTCCCTCGTCGGACATCGTGTTACTTGACCTCGGGCTGCACTTCCCAGCTGTGGTAGGGCGGCGGCGAGGGCAATTCCCACTCCAGGCCATGCGCACCTTCCCAGGCACGCGCTTCCGCCTTCCTGCCACCACGAATCGTGCTGATGATCAGGTACACGAAAAGCAATTGCGAAAGGCCGAAGCAGAACCCGCCGATGCTGGACACCATGTTGAAGTCGGTGAACTGTACATTGTAATCGGGGATTCGACGCGGCATGCCCGCCAGGCCCAGGAAGTGCTGCGGGAAGAACAGCACGTTGACGAAAATCGCCGACAGCCAGAAATGCAGCTTGCCGAGTTTCTCGTTGTACATGTGGCCGGTCCATTTGGGCAGCCAGTAATAGACCGCGCCCATGATGGCAAACACGGCGCCCGGTACCAGCACGTAGTGGAAATGGGCCACCACAAAGTACGAATCCTGGTACTGGAAGTCAGCCGGCACCACCGCCAGCATCAGACCGGAGAAGCCACCGATCGTGAACAGGAACAGGAATGCCAGTGCAAACAGCATGGGCGTCTCGAAGGTCATCGAGCCGCGCCACATGGTCGCCGTCCAGTTGAATATCTTCACGCCCGTCGGTACCGCGATGAGCATGGTGCTGAACATGAAGAACATCTCACCCGCCAGCGGCATGCCCACGGTGAACATGTGGTGGGCCCAGACGATGAACGAGAGAAAGGCAATGGAGGCCACGGCGTACACCATGGAGTCATAGCCGAACAGCTTCTTGCGCGCGAAGGTCGGGATGATCTCCGAAACGATGCCGAAGGCCGGCAGGATCATGATGTAGACCTCGGGATGCCCGAAGAACCAGAAGATGTGCTGGAACATCACCGGGTCGCCGCCGCCCGCGGCGCTGAAGAAGCTGGTGCCGAAATACTTGTCGGTGAGCAGCATGGTCACCGCCCCGGCCAGCACCGGCATGACCGCGATCAGCAGGTAGGCGGTGATCAGCCAGGTCCAGACGAACATGGGCATCTTGAGCAGGGTCATGCCCGGCGCGCGCATGTTCAGGATGGTGGCGATGACGTTGATTGCGCCCATCACCGAGGAGATGCCCATCAGGTGAATGGCGAAGATCACGAACGGGAAGGCATGCCCCGTCTGCAGCATCAGCGGGGGGTACATGGTCCAGCCGCCGGCCGGGCCGCCGCCGGGAATGAACAGCGTCAGCAGCAAGAGCGTGAATGCGAACGGCAGGATCCAGAAGCTCCAGTTGTTCATGCGCGGCAGGGCCATGTCGGGTGCGCCGATCATCATCGGGATCATCCAGTTGGCCAGTCCCACGAACGCGGGCATCACCGCGCCGAAGATCATCACCAGCGCATGCATGGTGGTCATCTGGTTGAAGAACAACGGATCCACGAACTGGAGGCCCGGCTCGAAGAGCTCGGCGCGGATCACCATGGCGAAGCTGCCACCCACCAGGAACATGGTCAGGCTGAAGATCAGGTAGAGCGTGCCGATGTCCTTGTGGTTGGTCGTGAACAACCACCGCTTGAGGCCCTTCGGATGCTCTTCGTGATGCTCGTGTGCAACTGCTGCAGTGCTCATTGGGTTTCCTCCGCGTAAGCCTTAGCGTGCGGCCGTCAGGGTGGAGGGCGCGCCACCGGCCTGCATGGCCATGGACTGCCCCTGGTCACTGCCCGACTGCTTCTTCTGCTCGGCCAGCCAGCTCTTGAATTCTTCCGGGGTCTTGGCCACTACCACGATGGGCATGAACGCGTGGCCGCGGCCACACAGTTCGGCGCACTGGCCGCGGTACGTGCCGGGCTTGTCGACCTCGATCCAGTAGTGGTTGATGAAACCGGGAATCGCATCCTTCTTGCCACCGAAATCCGGAACCCACCAGGAATGGATGACATCACCGGAGGTAATCAGCAGGCGAATCTTCTTGTGGGTCGGCACGACCAGCGGATGATCCACGTCGAGCAGATAGTGATCCACGCTGTTAGGGTCGATGCCTGAACGAACCTGACGGGCCTTGTTGCTGGAATCGGCCAGGGTGGAGTAATAGTCGACGCCCTCGCCCATGTAGGTATAGCGCCACTTCCACTGATAACCGGTAATCTTGATGGACATGTCCGTGCCGCTGAAATCTTCCATCTTCACCAGCACTTTTGCCGCGGGAATGGCCATGGCGACCAGAATCAGGAAGGGAATGACGGTCCAGACGATTTCCACGGTGGTGCTTTCGTGGAAGTGGGCCGGCTGAACACCGCGCGACTTCCGATGGAAAATGATCGAAAAGATCATGGCGCCGAACACGATCGCCGCAATCACCACACAGACCGTAAAGATCAGCATGTGCAGGTGATACACATCGTGGCTGATGGGCGTGACGCCTTCGGGCATGTTCAGCGTCCAGTCCGCGGACGCGTTCCCGGAGAACAGCGCCATGGCGACCAGGGCCGCGCCACTCAGAACGCCTTTGAGCTTGTTAATGGACATGCGTTAGATACTCCTGCCTGGATATCACAGCCGTTCCCGCGGGACCGGATTTCTGCACCTTTGTGCGGGAATCCCGCAGCCAATCAAATCAGTCAGTCCAGCTTTGGCGCTTGAGCCACGCCGCCGATCAGGCTGCCCAGCCGATCGGCCAACGACTCGCGCTCGTCGTCCGTGAGACAGCGCCCGATTTCGCACCCCGTTCCGTGAGAGCGTATGAACAACCGCGTGGAATGCAGCCGGTAGGCCGGATGCCTCAACTCCACGTGAGCCCAATGCCGGTTGAACTCGAAGCGGTGTTCCCTGCGACCATCGTAAATGTCGACCCGAATTTCCTCGGGCGCGACCGTAATCGTCTCCCTGTATCGGCTGCGTCGCCGCCAGATGGCCAGCGCCAGCACGAGCATCAGCCATTCGAACGCGGCGATCGGCAATACCGGCCAGAAGCCCTCGGCGGTAAGCAGCACATAGAGTGCCAGGGGCATCACCAGCATACCGAGCACGATCCAGATCGTCCCCCTGAGGGAGAGCGACCGGTTGGGTTCCACCACGATGCGCGTCTCGGGCGTGCCGGATCGGGGACCAAGCTCGGTCAAAAGCCACCCCCGTCGAGCCGTAGTCTTGCGCCGGGAGATCAAGAAACTCCGGGACCGCCCGCTCCCTTCAGCCGGGAGTCCCTGCGTCGGTCCTCCGGAACAATGAGCGGTCCTGCTGTCACGGCCGATTCCGCAGCCTTGACGGCTGCCTGACCGGAGCCGACTCAAGGCGCGTATGCTACTTCAAGCCCTGTGTTGCGCGCAACTTGAGGGCAATTGGCCGCGCGATGAAATAATTCGCGATTACAGGCGCTTACGAAATCACCTGAATCCTGTCGCGCGCCGGCGCTCAATGCTGCGGGGCAAGAGACAGGCGATCCAGTTCGAGATACCCGCCGGCCAGCTCCGGTGACGGTGAAGCCAGTGGCGGGATCACGCCCAGCAACGGCGCGTCCAGGCGCTCACGCAGAGCGACAATGTTTTCCTCCCGGCGAGCCGCGGCGGGGTCGACGCAATTGGCGACCCAGCCAGCCACCCGCAGGCCGGTGGCGCGGACCTGGGCCGCGGTCAACAGAGCGTGGTTGATGCAGCCCAGCCGGACACCCACCACCATGATCACTGGAAGGCCCAGATCGGCCGCCAGGCCGGAGGTGCTGAGAATCGGCCCGAGCGGGACATGCCAGCCGCCCACGCCTTCCACGATGACCACGTCCGCCCCGGCGCCGGCCGTTTCGATGCACTCGAAAATCCGGGCCTGCCGGATCTGGACGCCGGCCTCGCTGGCCGCGATATGCGGCGCAATAGGCGGTTCGAAGGCATAGGGATTGACGATCTCGTAGGGCAATCGCCGGGAGGCCGCGGCCTGCAGGGCCAGCGCGTCCTCGTTGACCAGCCTGCCCTCCCGCAACTGCGAGCCGGACGCCACGGGCTTGATGCCGACGGTGCGCAGGCCGCGTTCGGCGAAGCGGCGCAGGAGCGCCGCGCTGACCAGCGTCTTGCCGACTTCGGTATCGGTCCCGGTCACGAAAAAGCCCCGCCAGCTCATCGGACCGCCTCGAGAATTGCGGGCTCGCCGGCCCGGGGCAACGCCAGCGGATTCCAGGCCGTGCCGTAAACCACTTCATAGGTCAGCGGCAGGCGCCCGTCTTCTCCGCGCCAGGACTCGAATGCCTCGGCCACGGCACGCAAGCGTCTGCGGCCCATGAGACCTCGCGGACGACCGGCCGTGACGTTGTGAGCCCCGATGCGCTTGATGTCGCGCATCAGGCTCAGGGCGTCCGGATAGGTCAGCGTCAGATGCTCCACATCCATGACCGGCTCGGCCAGTCCGGCCCGCACCAGGGCGTCGCCGATATCGTGCATGTCCACGAAACGGTTGACATGGTTGTAGCCGTCCACCTCCGCCCAGGCGGCGCGCACTTCGCGCATGGTGTCCGGCCCGAAGGTGGTGAACATCAACAGGCCGTGGGAACGCAGCACGCGTCGGCATTCCCGGAAAACACGATCCAGGTCGTCGCACCATTGCAGCATCAGGTTGGAGAAGATGATATCGATGCTCTGATCGGCGAGCGGCAGATTCTCCGCCTCGGCGCAGGCCACACTGAATCGCCGCCTGAATCCGCGACGCTCGCGGGTCCGCCTGGCCATACCCGGTGCCGCGTCCAGAGCCACCACTTGCGCCTTGCGGAAATGCTGGCGCAAGGCCACGGTCGCCTGGCCGGTGCCAGAACCCAGATCGAGAACACGTGCCGGGGTCACGGCCATCAGGTCGAGGCGCTCGAGCAGCCGCCCCCGGACCTCCCGTTGCAGGACCGCCGCCGCATCGTATTCCGATGCGGCCCGGTCAAAGGCGTGGCGCACCTGACGGCGATCAAGGCGATAGCAATCATCGGGGAAATCGTTCATGCGCTCGCCCCCACCCCGGGATCGGCTGGCAGACCCTCGAGCGCTGTCCGGAACTCGGCGATGTGGGAAACAAAAGGCGTGTGTGCGGCGCGAGGAATGGTGATGCACTCCGCCGAGGGAATCGCTGCCGCCAGCCACTCTCCGGCCGCCGGTGGCGTGAGCCGGTCGCGCTGGCCCATGATCACGCGTGTCGGTGCGCGGATGGCCGCCACCTCGTGGCGCAGATCGGCATCCCGAAGAATGTCCAGACCGGCCTGCAGTCCCGCCGGGTCCGGATCACCATGAGCAAACACCCGCCTGCGCAAGTCCCGCAACAGGGGCCGTGCCTGATCGTCGCCATGCACCTGCAGGGTGAGGAAATACTCCACCGTCTGCCGATAATCACGATGCAGCGAGTCGGCGAACCGCGTCAGCGTGTGGGGCGCCGCCGCGCAACGCCAGTCCGGACCGGTGACAAAACGGGGCGTGGTAGCCACCAACGCCAGACTGCGCACCGCCTCCGGCCGGTCAAGGGCGACACGCATCGCCACCATTCCGCCCAGCGACCAGCCCAGCCAGGTGGCCGGTCCGGGCACCGCGTCCGCCACCCGGGCGGCAAGTTCGGTCAATTCGGCGCTGGGCGGCTCGTCACGGCTGTGGCCGTGGCCAGGCAGGTCGACTCGGGAAACCCGGTATCGCTCCGCGAGACGCGGCACCAGATCGTCCCAAATGCCACCGTGCAGTCCCCATCCATGAACCAGAACCAGATCCGGTCCACGCCCTTCGGTTTCCACATGCAGACTCATGACTCTCCTGTTTCTTCCTGCAAGGCCTCGCCAAGTGCGTCGAGCAGCCGCCCGATGTCGGCCTCTGTGTGCGCGGCCGAGAGTGTCACCCGCAGGCGCGAAGTACCCTCCGGCACCGTGGGCGGCCGAATCGGCGTGACCAGAATGCCGCGTTTCAGCAACAGCTCCCCGAGCCGCATGGCTCTTTCCGGGCTGCCCACCACCAGGGGCTGGATGGGCGTGTCCGACTCCGGCAACTCCAGCCCCAGGGCGCCGGCGCCCGCCCTGAACCGGCGGATCAGGTCCGCCAGATGGTCGCGCCGCCAATGCTCCCGGCGGCACACATTCAGCGCGGCCCTGACCGCAGCGGCGACCGCCGGCGGCGGCGCCGTCGTATATATATAGGTGCGCGCACGCTGGATCAGGTACTCGATCAACGCCTCGTCACCGGCGACAAAGGCACCAAAACCGCCCAACGCCTTTCCCAGCGTTCCCATGAGAATGGGGACCTGGTCGGGCCCGAGCCCGAAATGCGCCGCGCTGCCGCGGCCTTCGCCCAGTACCCCGAGGCCGTGGGCGTCGTCGATCATGAGCCAGGCCTCGTGCCGCCCGCAGACCGCCACCAGGTCGGGCAGCGGGGCGAGATCGCCATCCATGCTGAACACGGCATCGGTCATCACCAGGCGGTGACCGCCCTCGACCTGTGCCAGCCGCTGCTCCAGCGCGTCGGCATCGGCATGCCGGTAGCGCAGCATGCGCGCCCGGGAAACGCGGGCGGCGTCGATCATCGAGGCATGGTTGAGCCGGTCTTCGAACAGCCAGTCGCCACGATCGAGCAGGGCCTGGGCGATGCCGATGTTGGCCATGTAGCCGGTGGAAAAAAGCAATGCCCGCGACCGGCCGGTGAACTCGGCCAGTTCTTCCTCCAGTGCGTGGTGTTCGCGCGTATGCCCGGTGACCAGATGCGCCGCGCCGCTGCCCACTCCCCACGTGCGGGCAGCGTGCTCGAAAGCGGCGGTCACCTCGGGATGAGCGGCCAGACCCAGATAGTCATTGCTGCAGAAGGTCAGGAACTCGCGACCGTCCAGGCGACGAACGGGTCCCGCCGCGCCCTCGAGCACGCTCCGGCGCCGCCGCAGACCTCGGGCCTCCAGCGTCTCGATCTCCGCGGCAAGCCTTGCTGACAGGCCGGACCCCATCATGCGCTCACGCCGTGGCCTGTTGATCCCCGGACTCGGTGCCGCGCCGTGCTTCCACGCGCTCGGCCGGCTCGGCCCGAATGCCCAGACGGCGGAACAGGCGCATGTCGTGGTTGGCATCCGGATTCTCGGTGGTCAAGAGTTTTTCACCGTAGAAAATGGAATTCGCGCCGGCGAGAAAGCACAGTGCCTGCATTTCGTCGCTCATCTCGGTGCGGCCCGCCGACAGGCGCACATGGGAAGCTGGCATCAGAATCCGCGCGACCGCGATCGCCCGGACGAAATCGAAGGGATCGACCTCTTCGGCACCGTAAAGCGGCGTGCCCTTGACCTGTACAAGCTGGTTGATGGGTACGCTCTCCGGATGCACATCCAGATTGGCCAGCGTGCGCAACATCTCGCCCCGGTCGAGCTCCGACTCGCCCATCCCCACAATGCCGCCGCAACAGACGCTGATGCCCGCCTTGCGAACATGATCAAGGGTCTGCAGCCGGTCCTCGAAGCACCGCGTGGTGATGATTTCCTGGTAGTACTCTTCCGAGGTGTCGATGTTGTGGTTGTAGTAGTCCAGGCCCGCTTCGGCCAGGCGGTCGGCCTGTTCCGGGGTAAGCATGCCCAGCGTGGCACAGGTTTCCATGCCGAGGTCCCGCACGCCCTGGATCATGCGGATGATCCGGTCGAGATCCTTGTCCCGCGGGCTGCGGTAGGCCGCGCCCATGCAGAACCGCGTGGCGCCATTGGCGCGGGCCGTGCGGGCCTTTTCCAGCACGGCCTCCACATCCATCAGCTTTTCCCGCTCCAGTCCGGTCTCGAAGCGGGCACTCTGGGGACAATAATTGCAATCCTCCGGGCAGGCGCCTGTCTTGATGCTGAGCAACGTGCTGACCTGCACTTCATTCGCGGGGAAATGGCGCCGGTGCACCTGCTGGGCGGCAAAGATCAGGTCGTTGAAAGGCCGGGTGAACAGTTCCGCCACTTCCTCCCGGGTCCAGTCATGCCGAATATCCCCCGATGGGGCGGATTGGCCTGTCGCACTCATTGAGTTTCTCCCCTGAATTCCACTTGCGCCGGACGTGGACACCGCCGGCCGAAGGGCGAGCAGTTTAGCGCACCCCGGCTGTCAACCTGAAGACCCATTAATGTTAACAACTGGTTACTCATTGACCATGCAGGCTGGCATCAGTGACTTTGCGATCCTTATTGCGGTGCGTCAGGATGAAGGTATCGGCCGCCGTCCGGCGGCTTCAACGGGATAAGGGGGGTCCGACGATGTTCTGGCAGCGGCACGTGCGATTGACTGGCGCCTGCCTGCTCTGCCACGCGCGATCCGGCCAACTTGACCGAATCTGCGACGCCTGCCGCGGCGACCTGCCCTATAACTCCCACGCCTGCGGTCATTGCGCCCTGCCGCTGCCGGCCGGCACCAGCGGCCTTTGCGGGAAGTGCCTGACCGGGCGGCGCCGACCGCCGCGCATCCGCAGCGTCTTTCGCTACGCCTTTCCCGTAGATCGCCTCATCCACCGCTTCAAGTACCAGAGCCACCTGGCCGCCGGCGCGCTGCTGGCGGAGCTGATGGCCGCGGAACTCGACACACTCCTCGCGCACCCCGGGCCGGATGTCATTCTGCCGATCCCCTTGCACCCACTCCGCCTGCGGGAGCGGGGCTTCAACCAGGCGGCGGAACTCGCCCGGCCCCTGGCGCGCACCCTGGGCGCGCGCATGGAACCCGCCCTGCTTTCCCGTCAGCGCGCCACCCGCGAACAGCGCGGGCTCAGCGCCAAGGAGCGCCGGCGCAACCTGCGGGGCGCGTTCGCCGCCCTGAAACACGTCAACGGCCGACGCGTGCTGATCATCGACGACGTGGTCACCACGGCCAACACGGCCGTCGAGGCCGCCCGGGTGGTGCGTCGCGCGGGTGCGACTGACGTCCAGGTCCTGAGTTGCGCGCGCGCTGAATGACCCCCATTCCGGTCCGACACGACGCTCGCGCCGGCGATCGGTTCGGGGCCAAGTGGCGGATTCGATGGGACCTTGGCCAAACATTACCAATTGTTAATTTGAACTCCCCCGACTTGTCTTCTTGAATTGGGATTCCACGCCCACTTTCAGGGACATCAACCAATGGCCACGGCTGGCCCGGGCGTTGTCCATCAATACTTACCCACGGGGGGTTCATTCATGAGATATCTGGCCAATCTTCGCCGGGCATTCCTTTGCCTGGCCCTGACCGGCGCCCTGGCACTCGCCGGCTCACCGGCCGTGTCCGCTGCGCCATCCAAAGACAAGGTCGCCACGGGAAAACCCATGACGCGGCTCCAGGTGGATCCGTCGAAAGGCGATCCGCTGGACCAGTTCGAACAGTGGCGTGAACACAACCACACCACGCTCAACGCGCCGCCCGGCATCATCAGAGCGCATGAGGAGTGGAAGAAACACCATCCTGCGTCCGGCGGCGGAACGGCCGCCGGCACCACCGCTCTGCAGAACGGCGTACCGGTCAACAACCTCTCCGGCGCCCAGGGCGACCAGCTCTTCTTTTCACTGGACGTGCCGGCCGGAGCCGCCAATCTCAGCTTCCAGATGAGTGGCGGCACGGGCGATGCCGATCTCTACGTCAAGTTTGGCTCGCAGCCCACGCTGTCGAGCTACGACTGCCGTCCCTACCAGTACGGCAACAACGAGACCTGCAACATCTCCAACATTCAGACCGGCACCTACTACGTGATGATCAACGGCTACAGCTCGTTCTCGGGCGTCAGCCTGGTCGGCTCGTTCGACACGCCCACCGTGCTGCAAAACGGCACGCCGGTGGACAACCTGTCCGGCAATGCCGGAGACAAGCTCTACTTCCAGATGGACGTGCCCTCGGGCGCCAGCAACCTGAGCTTCGCCATGAGCGGCGGATCCGGCGATGCGGATCTCTACGTGAAGTTCGGTTCGGTGCCAACCACCTCGAGCTACGACTGCCGGCCCTATATCAACGGCAACAACGAGACCTGCAACATCTCGACCATCCAGACCGGCACCTACTACGTGATGATCAACGGCTACAGCTCGTTCTCGGGCGTCAGCCTGGTCGGCTCCTATGACACCTCCGGCGGAGGTGGTGGTGGCGGTGGCGGCGGTGGCAATGCCACCATCGGTACCAACGCCGACCTTGGCAGCCAGCTTTCGTCCTACCAGGGCGAAGTGACGATTGCGGCCGACCCCAACAACGGCCAGCACCTGGCCGCCGGGGCCAACACGTTCTACGCCGATGCCACTTCGGCCTGCCAGGCGCCCAGCGGCAACACCTACGGCACCCAGGCGCTGTACTTCTCCACCGACGGTGGCAGCACCTGGACCTATAACTGCGCGCCGTGGCCCTCAAGCATCGGCTCGGGTTCGTATTCCAGCCACTTCGGCAGCGACCCGACCGCCGCTTTCGACAGCAACGGCAATGCCTACATGGCCTACATGCTGATCAGCAGCAACAGCAGCTCCAACACCAGCGCCATCGTGGTGGCCCGCACCACCGACAACGGCGCGAGCTGGCAGCCCTGGGGCACAGTGGTCAACAACCTGACCAACAGCAGCGTGTTCGACGACAAGGAAATGATGGCCATCGACACGACCTCCGGTCAGGCCCATTCCCATTCCAACCGGGTCTATGTGATCTGGGACGAGAACAATGTGGAACGGGTTGCCTACACCGACGACGGCAGCAGCTGGACTACCAACGTGGTGGAGAGCGGGGGTTACTCCAACGACATTGGCGGTGACCTGGCCATCGGCCCGGACGGCACGGTGTATGCCATCTGGAATCGCAGCGGTTCGACCAGCGAAAGCACAGTGTTCGCCAAATCGACCGACGGCGGCAGCACCTGGACTTCGCCTTCGGTGCTGACCAGTCATCGGCTCTTGTCCTTTGGCAGCAACAACACGCCGCCTGCGCAGGACCAGCGCGGCATCAACGCTTTCGGCTCCATCGCCGTGGATACCGATGCCTCGTCGAGCTACTACGGCAATCTCTACGTCGCGTACACGGACTTTCCGTCCGGCACAAGTTCGGGTACCAACCTGAATGTCTATGTGCAGCGTTCTACGGACGGCGGCAGCACCTGGAGCTCGGCGCAAAAGGTCAATGACGACAGCGGCTCGGCGACCCAGTTCTTCCCCTGGATCGCCACCGATCCGACATCGGGCAAGGTCGTGGTCTCGTGGTATGACACGCGCAATGATGCCAACAACCGCAAGACCCAGATCTACATGGCCTACTCTACGGATGGCGGCTCCACGTTCAGCGGCAACCAGAAGGTAACGCAGGCCAGTTCGGAGTTCACCAACAGCACCGTGGATTACATGGACGAAAACTCCACGGACAATCCGAACTACAACGCCAACCAGTACGGTGACTACGCCCAGATCACCATCGTCAACGGCGTAGCCCACCCGATCTGGACCGACAGCCGCAACTTCTATCCCTCGAATGGAAGCAACGCGGCCAAGGAAGATGCCGCTTCGGCACCGGCAACGCTGCCGTAGTGCACAGCATTCCGGTCTGTGCCGGAATCACGCGGGGCGCCCTTGCGGGCGCCCCGTTTCTTTTACTGCAGACCGGTTTCAATCGAAATCAGCGACCCGCCTGCCCCTTCCGGGAAACAGCGATTCGCGGCCGCTCGCAAGCGGCCCACCGAGGGCTCCGGACTGGACCCGGCCCACCTCTGAATGTTGCACTGACGACAATGCAACCGGAGGAAACCCGTGTCCGAACTCGCAACGATTGCATGGATCAGTCTGGCAGCCGGCGGTTTGACCGCATCCGCCATCGCCATTGATGTCATGCGTCACCCCCAGCCCATGCGTATCATGAATGTCACGTGGCCGATCACGGGGCTGTACCTCCCGATCATCGGTTTTGCGGCCTGGCGCATGATGGCGCACTTGGGCAAGCGGCAGTCCGGCCAACCCTTCTGGCAAAGCGTCTTCGTCTCCGCCACCCATTGCGGTGGCGGCTGCACGCTTGGCGATTCGGTTGCCGCACCGATCGTGGCGGCAACCGGCTTCACGCTGGCCGGCTCCACCCTGCTCGGGCACTTTGCCGGGCAGTTCATCGGCGCCTACCTGTTCGGCATCGCGTTCCAGGTTCTTCCGATCATGGAGATGGGCACCCGCGGACCCGGCCGCGCACTGCTCGATGCAATCAAGGCGGATACCCTGTCGCTGACTGCTTTTGAAATCGGCATGTTCGGCTCGATCGCCCTCGCCTTCACGATGTGGCCCGGCAACGAGCCCTCGGTGGGCAACCCCGTGTACTGGTTCATGATGCAGATCGCAATGATCGTCGGCTTCCTCACCACCTACCCCGCGAACTGGTGGCTGGTCCGTGCGGGTATCAAGCACGCAATGTAGAAATCCGCAGGCGGATCAGGACGAAATCACGAATGTGTAGTGCAAGAGAATGCCGAAAAAGATGGCAGCCCCGAACCAGTTATTGTTGAGAAAGGCCTTGAAGCAGGGTGCCCGTTCCCGATCCCGGATGAGATACTGCTGATAGAGGCCAAAGCATGCGGCCACGCCCAGGCCGATGTAGTACGCCGCACCGAGATGCATCTGGCGTCCGATCAGAACCATGTCGAGCAGCATGGTGACCTGCAGAACGCCGATGATGAGCCGATCCAGATCTCCGAAGAGGATCGCACTGGACTTGATGCCGATCTTGAGGTCGTCATCGCGATCGACCATGGCATACATGGTGTCGTATACCGTGGCCCAGAGAATATTGGCGATGAAGAGCAGCCAGGCCACGGGTGGCACGTGGTTGACCTGTGCGGCATAGGCCATGGGAATGGACCAGCCGAATGCCGCGCCAAGATACGGTTGCGGCAGATACGTATAGCGCTTCATGAACGGATAGGTGGCCGCCAGCACCACGCCCACGAGCGAGAGCAGTATGGTCAGCCGGTTCATGCTCAGAACCAGGCCGAAGGCGATCAGGCAGAGCAGAACAAAGAGCGCGATCGCTTCGCGCTCACTCACGCGGCGCGTCGCCAGCGGGCGGTCGACGGTCCGCTTCACGTGAGGATCGAAATAACGATCGGCAAAGTCGTTGACCACACATCCGGCCGCCCGCATGACAAAGACACCGGCCACGAAAACGGTAAAGACCTTCGGATCCGGATGGCCCGCGCCTGCCAGCCAGAGGGCCCAGAGTGTCGGCCAGAGGAGCAGAAAGGCGCCGATCGGCCGATCGATGCGCATAAGCCGCGCATAGTCCACGAGGCGCCGACGCAGCTGCGGCCAGCGCTGCGCCACCCAGGGATGCCGACGCAGGCGACGACGCCAGCCTTTCAGCCGGTCGCCCGAGATTGTCCGGTTCGAGGCAGGAAGCATTCACACACCAGCACGGGATTGTCTGCGAGTCGTATTACCGAACGCCGGGCCCAGAGGATCGCCGGCGGCCGTTTCACCCGGTTCACGGCCCGCAAGTATAACGGCATCGGAGGCGCAAGTGCGGCCACCTCGATCTCACCACGCCGCCCACCGCGTTCGCCAAACACCGAATCGCCCAACGGGCGCTCGCCAAGGCGGGCCAGTTCCGGGTACGCGGCCAGGGTAACGTCAGGGATCACCGAGCACGCATAGACCCAGGGCCGGCCGTCGCAGGTCAACTCGACCTCGCGCACCAGCCCGGACTGCGGTGCAAACAGCCCGAGGAAATCGGTGTCCGCGTCGGTCAGCCGATGACTCGCTTCGCCCAGTACCCTCAGGGCAAAGCGGCCGACGCAATGTCTGCGCACCCGGCCGGTCAGCGAACCCGTCTCGGTCAACCAGGCCCACTCAGCGGCCGGCCGCTGCGCGGCGGGCACGCTGGCGGCAGGCAGCCAGGTCGGAGTGAGTTCGGAATCGGGCTGGATCTCCGGATAACTCAATATCGCTCCTTGCTCGCGGGATCGGCACGCATCCGCACATTGTAGCGTCGAACCGCAAACGGACTCGACTCACACGCTGCCGAAGCGGCTCGCATCCCCTATCCACCGCCGGATCAAGTGGCGGGCCGCCTCCGGGTGACGGTCGAGTAGCTCGCGGGCAACTTCCTGAACCGTGTCCAGCAGGTCAGCATCGCGCACGAGGTCCGCGATACGCAACTGCATCAGACCTGTCTGGCGGGTTCCCAGCACTTCCCCCGGCCCCCTGAGTTCAAGGTCGCGCCGCGCTATCTCGAAGCCGTCGCTGGTCCTGCGCATTGCCGCCAGCCGCTCGCGCGCAAGCGCTCCAAGGGGACCACGGTACATCAGCACACACGTACTCTCGCCCGTGCCACGGCCCACACGTCCGCGAAGCTGGTGCAATTGGGCCAGGCCCAGCCGTTCGGCATTTTCAATGATCATCAGCGTGGCGTTGGGTACGTCCACGCCCACCTCAATGACGGTGGTGGCCACCAGCAACTGCACCTCACCCGCCTTGAACCGGCTCATGACACGATCCTTTTCGGCGGGTTTCATGCGGCCATGCACCAGGCCCACGGTGAGGCCATCGAGTGCCCCCGCCAGCACCGCCGCTGTATCCTCGGCCGCCTGGCATTGCAGGTGCTCGGATTCCTCGATAAGGGGGCACACCCAATAGACCTGCCCTCCCGCGCGGCAGACATGCTCGACCCGTTCCACCACTTCGGCGCGCCGCGTCTCGGGAATCGCCACCGTGGAAACCGGTTTGCGCCCCGGCGGGAGTTCGTCAATCACCGAACTGTCCAGATCGGCGTAGGCGGTCATGGCCAGGGTGCGCGGGATGGGCGTGGCGGTCATGATGAGCTGATGGGGATAGCGCCCTTCGCTGGCACCCTTCTCGCGCAGAGCCAGTCGCTGGTGCACACCGAAGCGGTGCTGCTCGTCCACGATAACCAGCCCCAGTCGCCGGAAACGGACACTCTCCTGAAAAAGAGCGTGGGTCCCCACCACCACCGGCGCGTCGCCCTGGGCGATATTGAGCAGCGTCTGATCGCGAACGCGGCTTCTGAGCTTCCCGGACAGCCATTCCACGCGCAGTCCCAGCGGCTCCAGCCAGTGGTCGAAATTGCGAAAATGCTGTTCGGCCAGCAATTCCGTCGGCGCCATGAGCGCCGCCTGGCAGCCGGCTTCGACCGCGGTCAACGCCGCCGCCGCGGCGACCACGGTCTTGCCGGACCCGACGTCGCCCTGTACCAGCCGCATCATCGGATGACTGTGGGTCATGTCTTCCAGCAACTGGTCAATGACCCGCCGCTGGGCGCCGGTCAGTCGAAACGGAAGGCTCTCGATGAAGGCATCCTTCAGGTGCCGATCACCACGCAATACCGGCGCGCGGTGATGGTCCGCCTGCCGGCGAAGCTGTCGCAGGCTCAGCTGGTGGGCAAGGAGTTCCTCGAACGCCAGGCGCCGCTGCGCCGGATGCCGGCCATCAGCCAACTGGGCGACCGACACATCGGGCGGCGGACGATGCACAAGCTGCACCGATGGCACGAGGGGTTGCAGACCGGCGCCGGCGGCCACCTCGGTCGGCAGCCAGTCGTGCAGCAGGGAAGGATCACGCCGGAGCAGAGAAAGGGCCTGCTCCGTGAGACCCCGGAGCTTGGCCTGTGCCACGCCCTCGGTCGCCGGATAGACGGGAGTCAGCGTCTCCTCCACATCGGAAGGACCGGCGTCGAGGAAGCGGTATTCCGGGTGCACCATCTCGAGGGTCCGCGGGCCCCGCCTAGTCTCTCCGAAACAACGCAAGCGCGTACCCCGCTGGAGCGTGTCAGCCTGGGCTTTCGAGAAATGGAAGAATCGCAGGGTCAGCGCGCCGGTACCGTCCGACAACCGGCAGAGCAGGCTGCGGCGCCGGCGGTAGACGACCTCCGCGAGTTCAAGCTCGCCCTCGACCACGGCCTGGGCACCGGGACGCAGGCTGCCGATGGGCACGACGCGAGTGCGGTCCTCGTAACGCAGGGGCAGATGGAAGAGAAGATCCTGGACGGTGTGAATGCCCAGCTTTGCCAGGCGGGCGGCCACCTGGGGGCCGACGCCGCGCAACTCGGTCACCGGCCGGCCCTCCCCGGAAGCCGCCGGCGCGGATGCCGTCTGGGCCGGCATGGCAGCCCTCAGACGACCATAATGGCGTCCATCTCCACCTCGGCCCCTTTGGGCAGGGCGGCAACGCCGATGGCCGCGCGGGCCGGATAGGGCTCGTCAAAATACTCGGTCATGATTTCGTTGACCGTGGCGAAATTGCCCAGGTCGGTCAGATAGATCGTCAGCTTGACCACGTCACTCAGGCCCTTGCCAGCGGCTTCCGCCACCGCCCTGAGATTGTCGAATACGCGCCGGACCTGGACGTCGATATCACCGGTGACCATCTCCATGGTTTCGGGATCAAGCGGTATCTGCCCGGAAAGGTAGACGGTGTTGTCGATCTTGACCGCCTGAGAGTAAGGGCCAATGGCCTTGGGAGCCTTGTCCGTGTGGATGACCGTGTACGCCATGTGACATTCCTCGCAGCAACCTGGTATAGACACCCGCGACCGCTACCCGGACGGCCGGAAGCGCGGCCGCGTGGGCACCGTGTCCAATGCCCAAGACTCTACACGAAGTCGGGGAATGGAATAAACGAGGAAAGCCCCGCTCAGGCCCGCGGGCGAACGATGCGCATCACTTCGGGCATGCTGCGCAGGCTGCGGATGATGCTGGCCAATTGCCTGCGGTCACGGACCTGGAATACGAAATTGAGGGTGGAGGTGGCGCCGTCCCGCTCCAGCACGTCGACCTGTTCGATATTGGAGCCGAGTTCGGCGATGTTGGCGGCCACGCTGGCAAGCACGCCGCGCTTGTTGAAGACATCCACCCGGATCTCCACGGAGAAGTCGCGTTCGATGTCCTTTTCCCACTGCACCTCGATCCACTTGTCGGGCTGGTTGCGATACTCGGCGAGGTTCGGGCAGTTGTCGCGATGGATCACGATGCCCCGGCCGCTGCTCAGATAGCCCATGATGGCGTCGCCCGGAATCGGGTGGCAACAGCGCGCGAGCGTCACCACCATGCCTTCGGTGCCCTTGATCGCCAGGGGTCCGCGGGGCTTGGGCAGATTGTCATCACCCTCGCGCTCGGGGAGCAGTCGCCGGGCCACCAGCGGCGCGAGTCGCTGGCCGAGCCCGATCTGTTCATAGAGTTCGTTGACAGAGGACAGGTTGAAATCCGCGAGCACGGATCGAAAACGCTCTTCGGGCACCTTGCTCAGCTTGATTCGGAAACCCGACAGCACACGCGCCAGCAGGCGCTTGCCAAGATCGGCGGCCTCTTCCTGCTGCAGGTTCTTCAGGTAGTGACGGATGTTGGCGCGCGCCTTGGCGGTCACCACGAAGTTCAGCCAGGCCGGGTTGGGATGCGCATTCTTGGCCGTAATCACTTCCACCGTCTGGCCATTGGTCAGCGGCGTGCGCAGTGGCACCAGCCGTCGATTGACCTTGGCCGCGACACAGGCATTCCCCACGTCGGTATGCACGGCGTAGGCAAAGTCCACGGCGGTCGCGCCGCGCGGCAGGCGCCGGATGTCTCCCTGCGGCGTGAACACATACACCTCGTCGGGGAACAGATCGACCTTGACGTTCTCCAGAAACTCCATGGAGTTGCCGGTGCCCTTCTGCATCTCCAGCACGCCGCGCAGCCATTCGCGCGCGCGCACTTCCGGCGCCGATGCCGAGTTTTCGCCGGACTTGTAGAGCCAGTGCGCGGCGATGCCCGACTCGGCAATCTTTTGCATGTCCTCGGTACGGATCTGAATTTCAATGGGCCCGCCGTGCGGACCAAACAACACAGTGTGCAGCGACTGGTAGCCGTTGGCCTTGGGGATGGCAATATAGTCCTTGAAGCGTCCGGGCACCGGTTTGTAGACATTGTGCACCACGCCCAGAACGCGATAGCAGGTATCCACCTTGTCCACCACGATCCTGAACCCGTAGACATCCAGCACCTCGGCCAGGGACAAGCCCTTGATGCGCATTTTCTTGTAGATGCTGTAGAGATGTTTCTCGCGCCCCGCCACGGTGGCTTCGATACCCTCCTGGCGCAACGCCTTGCGCAGGCTGGAAGCAATCTTCTTGACGAATTCGCGCTGGTTGGAGCGAACCTTGCGCAGACGGCGCGCAAGCACGCGGTAGCGGGTGGGATACAGTGCCTGGAAACCGAGATCCTCGAGTTCCAGGCGGATCGTGTTGATGCCCAGCCGCCCGGCGATGGGCGAATAGATATCCAGCGTTTCACGGGCAATGCGCCGGCGCTTGGCGGGCGGCATCACGCCGAGTGTGCGCATGTTGTGCAAGCGGTCGGCCAGCTTGACCATGATCACGCGGATATCCTCGACCATGGCCAGCAGCATCTTGCGGAAGTTTTCCGCCTGCGCTTCGGCCCGGCTGCGGAAGCGGATCTGGGTCAGCTTGCTGACCCCGTCCACCAACTGGGCGACATCCTCGCCGAAACGTTCGGCGATCTGTTCCTTGGCGGTGGGGGTGTCCTCGATGACGTCGTGGAGAATGGCTGCCACGATCGTCTTGTAGTCCATGTGCAGTTCGGCAAGGATGCCGGCCACCGCCACGGGATGCGAGATGTAGGGCTCGCCGGTCAGGCGCCGCTGGCCCTCGTGGGCCTCGGCGCCGAACTGGAAGGCCTTGTAGACGAGGTCGACCTGGTCGGGCGCAAGGTAGCCGCGCAACTGGCCGAGCAGGTCGGCTATGCCGGTGTCACGCCGGGCGCGGGCCGCCCTGCCGAAAATCGACGCCGCATGGCTCACGATGACACTCGAAGGCCCGGCACGGGCCTCAGGCGGGCTCCTCGTAGTCGCCGCGTGCAGCCGCCCGTTCTGCTTCCGCGGCGGCGGCCGCTTCGGCCTCCTGCCGGGCCCGTTCTTCGGCAATCGGGTTGTCTGCCTCGCCGAGAATGTCCGGGCCGATGTGCCCGTCCGCAATTTCACGCAAGGCGACGACGGTGGTCTTGTCGTTCTCGAGCTCGACCTTGGGCTCCACACCGTGGCTCAGCTGACGGGCCCGCTTGGCAGCGACCAGTACCAGCTGAAAAAGGTTTTCCACGTTGTCCATGCAGTCTTCAACAGTGACGCGCGCCATAAAAAACTCCGAATTCAGGGCTGAGGGACCTCCGTTTTTGCGGCCACTCCGCGTCTTGCGGAGCCGGCACGGCCCGGCCGGACCGGGGAAAATGCGGAAAATCCTGAAAATTCAGCGGGATTGCCTATATCAGAGTTTACTTTACGCACGGCGTTCAGGCCAGCAAATCGCGTACCAGCGCGGCGATTTCCGGGCGATCCGACCGCCAGGCCTCGTCCGCGCCATGGACGATAGCCCGAAGCCGCTCCAGAGCCTGGGTGAAATCGTCGTTGACCACCACGTAATCGAATTCGTGCCAGTGCGACATGTCCGCGCGGGCTTCGCTCAGCCGGTGCGCGATCACCTCATCGCTGTCGGTGGCCCGGTTGCGCAGCCGGCGCTCGAGTTCCTCGCGCGAAGGAGGCAGGACAAATACGCTCGTGCAGGCAGGCATGGCGGCGCGCACCTGGGCGGCCCCCTGCCAGTCGATTTCCAGGATCACATGCCGGCCGGCGGCCATCAGCAGTTCGACCTGGCGGCGCGACGTGCCGTAACGGTTGCCGAACACTTCGGCATGCTCGAGGAATTCCCCTGCGGCAATCATCTCCTCGAAGCGTGCGGGACTGACGAAATGATAGTCCCGGCCATCGACCTCGCCATTGCGCGCCGGCCGGGTCGTGTAGGAGATCGAGAAGCAGACCGACGGGTCGGTATGCACCAGTTCGCGCACCAGCGAGGTCTTGCCGGCCCCTGAGGGCGCACTGATCACGAAGAGTCGGCCGTGTGTCTGGGAACTGGAATCAGTCATGGTCCAGGCATTCCGTTTTTCGCCGCCGCGGGCCGGGCGACTCATTCGATGTTCTGGATCTGCTCGCGCATCTGCTCGATGAGCACCTTCATGTCCACCGAGATTCGCGTGGTCTCGGTGTCCTGCGACTTGGAACCCAGGGTATTGGCTTCCCGGTTGAACTCCT
>JASFQN010000019.1:0-24421 GCA_050115425.1 Gammaproteobacteria bacterium
CGAACAGAGCTTCATACCCCACGGCCTGGCGGCGTCGACGGACCCGGTCGAACCGGTACAGATCGGGCATGGACAGGAACCTCCACACGGCTTCGAGACCCTGGTCAATCTGCACAGCGAAGTGCCACTGTTCTTCAGCCGGTTCGAGCGCGTGGCGGAAATCGTCCCCGCCGACGAAGCCGCTAGACAAACGGCACGCGAGCGCTATCGTTTCTACAAGGATCGCGGCTACCCCTTGAAGACGCACCGCCTATGAACGACGAGCAGGATTCCAAAAAGGACGGTACCTCGATACCGGTGCTGCAGGAAATCGTGGATCCCGGCGAGACAGCATCCGCCAACCGGCCGTCCAACAACCTGGACCTGTTTGAACGCTACCGGGTCTCAAGGGAAGAGAAACAGCTGCAGGATGCCGTTCACGCGGTACTCAGCGAGCGCCTGGAATCTCTGGTGGACGCCGCCCTTGCCCGCTACAAGACGCGTCTGCGCGACGACATCCTCAAGAGCCTGGAAGAGGATCTGCCGGAACTCGTGGCGCGGGCCCTGCGCCAAAAGGCCTGATCCCCGAAGGTACGTTATACTGCCGGGTCCCCGCGGCCGCGGCACCGGCCGAGAACTGCAACCATCTATAGAAGACACATGGAAAAGACCTACGAGCCTCATTCCATAGAAACCCGCTGGTACGAATTCTGGGAAACGAAGGGTCACTTTGCCCCGAGCGGTTCCGGCCCGGCCTACTGCATCATGATCCCGCCACCCAATGTGACAGGCAGCCTGCACATGGGTCACGCCTTCCAGGACACGATCATGGATGCACTGATCCGTTTCCACCGCATGGAGGGCTGCAATACGCTCTGGCAGGCGGGCAGCGACCATGCGGGCATTGCCACCCAGATGGTGGTCGAGCGTCAGTTGAATGCCGAAGGCCTGACCCGCCACGACCTCGGCCGGGAAACATTCGTGGAACGGGTCTGGAAATGGAAAGACGAATCCGGCGGCACAATCACCCGCCAGCTTCGTCGCATGGGAGCGTCGCTCGACTGGTCGCGCGAGCGGTTCACCATGGACGAAGGCCTGTCCCGGGCCGTGACCGAAGTGTTCGTCCAGTTGCACGAGGAAGGCCTGATCTATCGTGGCAAACGCCTGGTCAACTGGGACCCCGTTCTGCATACGGCGGTTTCGGATCTGGAAGTGGTCGCCCAGGAAGAGTCCGGTCACCTCTGGCACTTCCGCTACCCGCTTGCTGACGGCAGCGGTCACGTCACCGTGGCCACGACGCGCCCGGAAACCATGCTCGGCGACACCGCAGTGGCCGTGCATCCTGACGACGAGCGTTACACACATCTGATCGGCAAGCGCATCCGCCTGCCGCTTGCCGAGCGCGAAATCCCTGTCATCGCCGATGATTACGTGGATCCGGAATTCGGCAGCGGTTGCGTGAAAATCACGCCGGCGCACGATTTCAACGACTACGAGATCGGCCAGCGGCACGACCTTCCCCTGATCAACGTGCTCACGCCCAGTGCAGCAATAAGCGACAATGCGTCCGAAGCCTATCGCGGACTGGACCGATTCGAAGCGCGCAAGCGCGTGGTCGCGGACATGGATGCGCGGGGCCTGCTCGAGAAGGTTGAAGACCACCGGCTGATGGTCCCCCGCGGCGACCGCAGCGGCGAAGTGATCGAACCCTATCTCACCGATCAGTGGTTCGTGAAGGCAGGCCCGCTTGCCGAGCCCGCCATACGTGCCGTGGAAGACGGCCGCATCCGTTTCGTCCCCGGCAACTGGGACAAGACCTACTTCGAATGGATGCGCAACATTCAGGACTGGTGCATCAGCCGCCAGCTCTGGTGGGGTCACCGCATTCCGGCCTGGTACGACGACGAAGGCAACATCTATGTCGGCCGCAGCGAGCAGGAAGTGCGCGAGAAGCATGGCCTCGGCGACAGGGCGCTGCGACAGGACGAGGACGTGCTCGATACCTGGTTCTCCTCCGCTCTCTGGCCGTTTTCCACGCTCGGCTGGCCGGATGCCACACCGGAACTGAAGGCCTTCTATCCGACCAGTGTGCTGGTGACCGGATTCGACATCATTTTCTTCTGGGTGGCTCGGATGATCATGATGGGTCTCAAGTTCACCGGCGAGGTGCCTTTCCACGAGGTATATATCCACGGCCTGATCCGGGATCAGGAAGGCCAGAAGATGTCCAAGTCGAAGGGCAACGTGCTTGATCCCCTGGACCTGATTGATGGCATCGGGCTCGACGAACTCGTGCGCAAGCGCACCAGCGGGCTGATGCAGCCGCAGATGGCCGCGAGAATCGAAAAGTCGACGCGCAAGCAGTTTCCCGATGGCATTCCCGCCTTCGGTACGGACGCACTGCGCTTCACCTTCGCGGCGCTGGCCACCACCGGCCGTGACATCCGCTTCGACCTGGGACGGATCGAGGGTTACCGCAACTTCTGCAACAAGCTGTGGAACGCCTCGCGTTACGTATTGATGAACACCGAAGGCCGGGACACCGGCCTCGTCGAATCCTTCGAGCTCGGCCTGGCCGACCGCTGGATTCTGTCCCGCCTGGCGGACACCGCCGGCCAGATGAGACGCCACATACGCGGCTACCGCTTCGACATGGCCGCCAAGGCGGTCTACGAATTTGTCTGGAACGAATACTGCGACTGGTATCTGGAACTGTCCAAGCCGGTCCTGCAGGCGGAAGACAACTCAGCCGAACGCAAGCGTGGTACCCGCAACACGCTGGTGGTCGTTCTGGAAGCCATGTTGCGGCTGCTGCATCCGTTGATGCCGTTCATTACCGAGGAAATATGGCAGAGGGCCGCCCCGCTTGCCGGCCGCCAGGGCGACACCGTGATGCGCGCGCCCTACCCGTCCGAAGACGAGTTCAGGCGCGACGAAGTGGCCGAAGCGGAAATGCACTGGGTCATGGAATTCATCCTCGGCGTGCGCCGTATTCGTGGCGAGATGGACATTTCGCCCTCGCGCCCGTTGCCGGTCCTGCTCCAGCATGCCGGAGCCGACGATCTTCGCCGCCTCGACGCGCAACGGGACCTGCTTGCCAGCCTGGCGCGGCTTGAGTCCATCCGGGTGCTGGACGCGGACGAGCAGGCACCCCAGTCCGCGGTCGCCCTGCTCGGTGACATGCAGATCCTCGTACCCATGGCCGGCCTGATCGACAAGGATGCGGAGCTCGTCCGACTGGCGAAGCAGCTGGAAAAACTGGACGGTGACCTCAGCCGTGCACAGGCCAAACTGGCCAACGAGCAATTCATCGCCAATGCGCCGGCGGCGGTGGTCGACAAGGAACGCCAACGCGCCGCGGAAATCTCGCGATCCATCGAACAATTGCGCGAGCAGGTAGCCCGCATCGAGGCCATCGACTGAGTCCCCGGTGCGCCGGCCTGGCCGGCGCACCGGCAATCTGGTTCAAGGTCCGGGGCTGGTGTTGCCGCCGTCGGCGATCACTTTCCAGTCACCGCCCGCGTCGCGGTGCCAGACGGTGATGTACTTGCCGTAACTCACGGTGGCCCGCCCCTTTTCGTCGTTCCCACGCGCCTCGTAGACCCCCCATGTGTAGCCCATGTCGCCGGCGCCGGCGACCTGGCCACCCTGGGGTGTCCAGGTGAGCGTCACCTTGCTGTCGGCTGGGAACAGATCGCCAATGGCCTTGCGCCCCTTGACGGCCTTGCCGCCCTGCGGCAGAAGTACGGCATCGTCCGCCACATAGGCCAGAAACGCCGCCCGCGCGCCCTTGTCGGCGGACATGCCCGAGAATGCGCGGTCCGCAGCGAGCAGCGAATTCAACGCCTTGGCGTTGTCGCCACCCCCGGTCCGGTCGCCACAGCCCGCCAGGGACAAGCACAATACGGGCAATAGCAGCAAAGCGCCACGAATGGTCCTGTTCACGTGCATTCCTCCGATTTGAACGGTCGGTACGCGTCGATGGACAGCGCCGGCCCGATTACGTAACTTCAGACTTCCGTTTCAAATTTCCGCCTGGCCGCGAGGGCCGAACTGCATGTCATTGACCGCATCAAGCCACAGGGGTTCCGCCCCGGACCTGCTCAACCTGGCAATCCAGCGCATCGGACAGATCGTTCTCGGCAAGGAAACCGAGATCCGGCTCTGCCTCGCCTGCCTGCTGGCGCGCGGCCATCTGCTGATCGAGGACATACCGGGTGTCGGCAAGACCACTCTCGCCCATACGCTCGCGCGCACACTGGGATTGAGTTATCAGCGCATCCAGTTCACCAGTGACATGCTGCCCGCCGACATCATCGGCGCTTCGGTTTATCAGCGCGACACTGGTGAATTTCGTTTCTACCCGGGTCCCGTCTTTGCGCAGGTCGTGCTCGCCGACGAGGTTAATCGCAGCACGCCCAAGACGCAAAGCGCGCTGCTCGAGGCCATGGAGGAACACCAGGTGACCGTCGAGGGCGAGACCCGCCGGCTGCCCGAGCCCTTCTTCGTGATCGCCACCCAGAACCCCAACTACCAGGTGGGCACGTTCCCGCTGCCGGAGTCGCAACTGGACCGCTTCCTCATGAGCATAACGCTCGGTTACCCGGACAGGGCCGCGGAACGCGAACTTCTCCGCGGCGATGATCGTCGCCGGCTTCTCGAAGACCTGGAGCCCGCTCTCACGCCCGGGCAGATGCAGGACTTTCAGCGGCAGGTAGTCAATGTGCATGTGTCGGACGCCCTGCTCGATTACCTGCAGGCCTTGGTCCGATTCAGCCGCGAGTCCGGCGAATTCGAGACCGGGCTGTCGCCCCGCGCCGCTCTCGCCCTGCTCTCCGCGGCACGGGCCTGGGCCTTCATGGCCGGTCGCCGGGGCGTCGTTCCCGAGGATCTGCAGACAATCCTCCCCGGCGTGGTGGCGCACCGCGTCCGCCTGCGCGACAACCCGGCCACCGGCCGGGCACGCAGCGCCTCGGCACGCCTCCTGGAGGCGGTCGCCATTCCGTGAGCATGGCTGGCATGGCGGGAATCCTCGGGGACCGGCTGACCGCGCGCGCGCGCCGCTGGGCGCGGCGTCGGCAGGGCCGCGACCCGCTGGTGGTGCGCCTCGACAGGCGCCGCATCTACATTCTTCCCACGCGCTTCGGCCTGATGTTCGCGGCCATTCTCTTCGCGATGCTGCTGGCTTCCCTCAACTACAGCAACAGCCTGGGATTCGTACTGACCTTCCTGCTTGCCGGCCTCGGCTTTCTGGCCATGCACGCCTGCCATCGCAACCTCGCCGGGCTGGAAGTGGCGGGCGCCCCGGCCGACTCGGTATTCGCGGGCAACACCGCGCGCTTCAGCGTACGCCTGGTCAACAACGCAACCCAGCCACGCAACGGGCTCTGCCTGACACTGAACGGGCGGGCGACCGGCTGGGCAGATCTGGACGCAGGTGATGGCCTGGCACTGGATTTGCCGGTCCCCGCCCCGCGCCGAGGACGACTGGCGAGTGGCCGCTTCGGCCTTCGCACGCGTTATCCCTTTGGCCTCTTTCAGGCCTGGGCCTGGATCGACATGCCACTCGAGTGTCTCGTCTGGCCGGCGCCCGCCGACTCGCCACCACCGCCGCCGGCGACCGCTCAGGGTGGCAGCGGCCCGGCCCACGGCGCCGCCAGCAGTGATGACTTCAGCGGTCTTCGCGACTATCAGCCGGGCGATTCGCCCGCCCATATCGCCTGGAAGGCGCTGGCGCGCGAACAGGGACTGATGACCAAGCAATTCGGCGGCGGCGAGATGCAGAAACGCTGGCTGGACTTTGACCAGGTACCGGCAGGCGACGCCGAGACCCGCCTTGAAATTCTCTGCCGCTGGCTGCTGGACGCCGAACGGAATGGTGACAGCTACGGCCTGCGGTTGCCGGCGCAGCAGATTGCACCGGGTGGCGGCAAGCGGCATCTGCGTGCGTGCCTGGATGCGCTGGCCCGCTTCCGGCCGACAAGGGGCGCAAAATGAGCCGCACCGGGACGCAGGATCCCTTTTCCATCCGCCTGGCCCCGGAACCCGGCCAGATGCACCTGCTGCTGGCCACGCTGACTCTTGTGCTCCTGCCGCTGGCCGGGGATATTCCCTGGGCGATCCTGGGGCTGGCCGGCCTGCTCATCGGCTGGCGTGCGGCAGCGGAATGGCGTGGCTGGGGTTCGCCGCCGGCCTACCTCCGGGCCACGCTCGCGGTAGCCGGTCTGCTCTTCGTGCTGGTGCGCTTTCGCGGCGTGAACGGTCTCGATGCAGGCACCACGCTGCTGGTGCTGATGCTGGCGCTCAAGCTCCTGGAAACGCGCACCGTCCGGGACTGCGCCTTGCTGGTATTTCTGGGCTTCTTCCTGCTACTGGCCGGATTGCTGCACTCCCAGTCCATACCGCGCGCACTCGCGCTGATCCCCGCGGTCGGCCTGCTCACGGTCAATCTCCTGGTCGTCACGCATCCACGCGGCCGACTGCGCCTCGCCGCCGCCGCCTCGCAGGCCGGACGCTTCATCCTGCTTGCCCTGCCCGTCTGTGCGGTGCTCTTTCTGCTGTTCCCGAGACTTTCGGGCCCGCTCTGGGGGCGTCCCGGCCCCGCCGAGTCCGCCACCACCGGACTGCCGGACACAATCGAGCCGGGCGCCATCAGTCAACTCGTGCGTTCCGACGCGGTGGCCTTTCGCGTGACCTTTCACGGCCGGGCACCCGCGCCCGACGAACGCTACTGGCGGATCCGGATCCTGGACCGCTTCGATGGCCGGACCTGGTCTGCGGGCCGCACCTACTCCGGCCGTCTATTCGTCGAGGGGCCCGCCTACCGCTATACCATCACCCTGCAGCCCAGCGACAAACGCTGGCTGCCGGCACTCTCGGTCCCGATCGACGGACCGCCGGGCAGTCGGTTGACGGGTGGTCTGACACTCATGGCGGCCACACCCGTGCGCGAGCTGCGGGAATACGATGTCATTTCGCATACGCGTTACCGGCTGGGCGAACACCTGCAACCGGGAACGTTCGGCAACGCCCTTGAGCTGCCGGCCGGCCGCGACCCCCGGGCGCGCGCCCTCGCAACCCGCTGGCGACAACAGGCGCGGGGCGCCAACGACATTGTCAATCGCGCCCTGCGCATGTTTCGAGAGCAGCCCTTCGTCTACACCCTGAATCCCCCGCCGCTGGGCTATCAGTCGGTGGACGATTTTCTGTTCTCGACGCGCCGCGGATTCTGCGAACACTATGCAAGCGCCTTCACCTTCCTGATGCGCGCCGCGGGCGTTCCCTCCCGGGTCGTGATCGGCTATCAGGGAGGCGAAACCAACCCGATGGGCGATTACCTCATCGTGCGCCAGTCCGACGCGCATGCCTGGAGCGAGGTCTGGCTCAAGGATCGCGGCTGGGTGCGTGTGGATCCCACCGCCGCGGTCGCGCCGGAACGGGTGGAGGCCGGATTGGACGCCGCCCTGCCAGCGGGCGAGCGGTTGGGAGGCTGGCTCGGCGAAGCTGGCTGGCTGCATCGGCTGTCACTGGCCTGGGACGCGGCAAACGCGGGATGGGATGCCTGGTTCCTCGCCTACGGGCCGGAAATGCAGCGACGCGTGTTGAGCTTTTTCGGCATGCATCACCCCAGCCTTGAGCGAATGATTCTGGCGATGGTTGCAGCCAGCCTGCTGGCGGGACTGGTCTCGGCATGGCTGGCGACCCGCCGCCTGAGACCGCACCGTTTGGACGAGCCCCGGCGGCTCTATCTGGCGTTCTGCCGACGAATGCGGCGGGCCGGTCTGAAATGCCGGGCCAACGAAGGACCGCTGGCATTCGAAGCGCGCATTGCACGGACGCGTCCCGACCTGGCCGCCGATGCCCACGCGATCACACGGCTCTACATTGATCTCCGGTATGTCGACCAGGCCGGTTCCGACGACCTCGCGGAACTGCGCCGCCGGGTACGGCGGCTGCGGCTTCGTGCGCGCCCGGCCTGACACCGGTCCGCACCGCGGCACTCAGGCGGCCAGTTCGCGTGTCGCGCGAAACTCCACATCAGGCCATCGTTCGATGGTGAGGTCCAGGTTGACACGGGTCGGCGCAATATAGACCAGCGAGTCGCTGTGATCCACAGCCAGGTTGTCGTGGGCCTTGCGCCGGAATTCGTCCAGTTTCTTCTCGCTCTCGCAATAGACCCAACGGGCCGTCGCGACCGAGACACCCTCGAACACGCAATCCACGCCATACTCTTCGCGAAGCCGATGGGCGACCACGTCGAACTGAAGCTGACCCACGGCTCCCAGAATGAGTTCATTGCTGCGCAGGGGCCGGAAGAGCTGCGTGGCGCCTTCCTCGCAGAGCTGGGAGAGGCCCTTCTGCAAGGCCTTCATCCGCAGCGGGTCGCGCAGCACGGCACGCCGGAACAACTCCGGCGCGAAGTTCGGGATGCCGGTAAACTGCAGTTCTTCGCCCTGAGTGAACGTATCGCCGATGCTCACGGTGCCATGATTGTGGATTCCGATGATGTCGCCCGCATAGGCGGCCTCCACCTGCTCGCGCTCGGATGCCATGAAGGTCAGTGCATCGGGAATCTTCAGATCCCGCCCGGCACGCACATGTCGAACAGTCATGCCGGGCGTGTAGCGCCCCGAGCAGAGACGTACGAAGGCGATGCGATCGCGGTGCTTGGGATCCATGTTGGCCTGGATCTTGAAGACGAAGCCGGTAAGCTTTTCCTCGTTGGCGTGGACCTCGCGGGTCGAGGCCTGCATCGGACGCGGGGCCGGTGCGTGCTCGACGAAGCTGTTCAGCAATTCACGCACCCCGAAGTTGCTGATCGCGGAACCGAAAAAGACCGGCGTCTGGCGCCCGGCGAGATACGCCTCGGGCGAGAACGCATGCGACGCGCCGCGCACGAGCTCGACTTCCTCGCGATAGGCCGTGGCCTCGTGGCCCAGCAACTCGTCGAATTCGGCGTTGTCCAGTCCCTCGATGACACGAGTCTCGCCCATGCGCCCCATCTTGCCCGGCTGGTAGAGATAGATGCGGTCCTCGATCAGATGGTAGACACCCTTCAGCCCGCGGCCCATGCCGATGGGCCAGGTCACCGGAGCGCACTGGATTCTGAGCACCGACTCCACCTCGTCGAGCAGTTCCAGCGGGTCCCGGCCTTCGCGGTCGAGCTTGTTGATGAAGGTGAAGATCGGCGTGTCGCGCAGCCGGCAGACCTCCATCAGCTTGATCGTTCGTTCCTCGACGCCCTTGGCGCAGTCAATCACCATGAGTGCGGAATCCACTGCGGTCAGGGTCCGGTAGGTATCCTCCGAGAAATCCTCGTGGCCGGGCGTGTCCAGCAAGTTGACGATGTGCTCCGCGTAGGGGAACTGCATGACCGATGACGTGACGGAAATACCGCGCTGCTGCTCCAGCGCCATCCAGTCGGACGTCGCGTGCCGGGCGGCCTTGCGCCCCTTGACGGTACCGGCCATCTGAATGGCGCCCCCGAACAGCAGCAACTTTTCGGTCAGCGTCGTCTTGCCGGCGTCGGGATGCGAGATGATGGCGAACGTGCGTCGCCGCGCAATTTCCTTGTCAAACATGTTCCGGAATCCGGGGTCGATGAATCGGGACAGGGAACCTCTGCCGCGCTCACGCGGCGACGGGCATGCCGTGTGACTGCCGCGGGACATTCCCGGGGACCGGGCATTCTACAGCTATCCGGTCCGGGTACGAAATGGCCCGGGCAGGGGCGGTGACCTAGAGGGCGCGGGCCATCACCAGTGCGTCTTCCCGGCCGCCGTCGGCGGGGTAGTAGGCATGGCGCAAGCCGACTTCGTGAAAATCCAGACTGCGATAGAGTGCCACGGCCGCCAGGTTGGTCGGGCGCACTTCCAGAAACACCTGTTCCGCCCCGTGTCCGCGCGCCACCTCAAGCAGGTGTTCCATCAGGCGCCGGCCGAAGCCCCGGCCCTGCAGATCCACATCCACACAGACGTTGAGTACATGGCACTCCCCCGCTGCCACCGAGATGATGCCGTACCCTGCCAGGTCGCCGGCGTACGGTTGAACCCAGCAGCAATAGCCCACCCGCAGGCAGTCCCGGAAGATGCCGGCACTCCACGGATAGGCATAACCTCGTCTTTCGATTCGCAGGATGGCCGGAATGTCGGCCTCGACCATCGGCCGGGGCTCGGGAATGGTCTCGCGGCGGATGACGCTCATGGGTCTCCGCGCTCGAGTTGTGCCCGCACCCGTTTGAGATCCTCCCAGGCCTTGCGCTTGTCGGCCGGCCGACGCAGCAGATAGGCGGGATGGTAAGTCACCACGACCGGAATGGCAGACTCCCCAAAGCTGTGCAGCGTTCCGCGCAAGCGTCCGAGGCTGGTTGTCACGCCGAGAAGATTCTGGGCCGCCACGCGGCCCACCGCCAGCAGCAGCTTCGGTTTTACGAGCGCGATCTGTCGTTTCAGATAGGGCATGCACGCGGCCACTTCTTCGGGCAGTGGATCCCGATTGTCGGGCGGGCGCGACTTGAGGATATTGGCAATGTAGACATCATCCGGTCCGCGGCCGATGGCGGTCAGCATGACATCCAGCAATTGACCCGCCCGACCGACGAAAGGCTGGCCGCGGCGGTCTTCTTCGGCCCCCGGCGCCTCGCCGACGACCATCAGGTCCGCATCCCGCCCTCCGCGACCGAACACGGCCTGTGTGCGGGTCGCGTAGAGCGGGCAGGCCCGGCAATCACGGACACGGGCTTCGAGTTCATCCCAGTCGAGTTCTGAAATCGGCCGCTCGGCCACAACCGGGACATGCTGTCCGGCGTTGTCCGCAGTCGGCGGGAATTCACTTGCCGCGAGAGGAGGCTCGACATGTGTCGTCGCAGCGGATGGCCCAGATGCCTTCGGAGCACGGCGTTCCCAGACATCCACGCCCATGGCCTCGAGGTATTTCAGCCGACGGGCATCCACGCCTGTTCCTTCCTATTCCCGGCCCTGGCGTTCGGCCGCGCGCTGCACGCGCCGGCGGCGGCGCCAGCGGATCACCGCAAGGACCGGTCCCTGCAGGGTATAGAGGAAGAAGACCCCGAACAGGACCTTGGCGGGACTGACCGCTACCAGCATGAACAGCAGGGGAATGGGCAGGACATAGGCAAACGGTACCTTGCCGCGCAAATTCACATCCTTGAAGCTGTAGTACTTGATGTTGCTGACCATCAACGCACCGGCCGCCACCGTGATGACGTAGGCGGGGATGATCAGATCCCCCCCGGGCAGACCGAAGTCCGGCCCCAGCCAGACGGTGCCGGCCACCAGCCCCGCGGCCGACGGGCTGGGCAAGCCCTGGAAGAAACGCTTGTCGACGACGCGCGTGCGGGTGTTGAAACGGGCCAGGCGCAATGCGGCGGCGACACTGTAGAAGAACGCGCCAATCCAGCCGAGTTTGGCCCAGAGCCAGCCATAGGCGGCCAGGCCCTGGAAGCCCCACTGGTACATGACAAGGGCCGGCGCCAGACCGAACGACACCATGTCGGCCAGGCTGTCGTATTCCTTGCCGAAATCGCTCACCGTGTTGGTGAGACGCGCAACGCGTCCGTCCAGACCATCCATGATCATGGCCACGAATATGGCGATGGCGGCAGCCTCGTAGCGACCGGCCATGGCGGCCACGATGGAGTAGAAACCGGCAAACAGGCCGGCGGTGGTAAACAGGTTCGGCAGCAGGTAGATGCCCCGTCGCGGGCGTGGCCGCTCCTGGTCTTCCTGCGGGTCCGCGTTGCCGTGCTGGCTGGTGGCGTCGTTCATGGATTCACTGCACAATTCGTGGATCGATCATGATGCCATTTCGGCGCCCGGATTACACCCGCCCGGCGACACCGTCATGTATGAATTCCGCACACACCGTAATGCCCGCACGAACGCGCTGGCCCACTTGCACATTGATTCGCGACTGCTCCGGCACGAGGAGCTCGACACGCCGTGCCAGTCGCACATAGCCGCAGCGCTGTCCCTGGCCAAGCCGCTCACCGTAACGCACGCGCGCCCGCGGGCGGGCAATCGAGGGCCCGCGCATTACCATGACCACATCGTCCTTCTCGTCTGTCTGCAGCCAGACACCGCGACCGCCGTTGCCATTGCCCGGCAGCTCGAGGACCTTGCCCTCCACCGGGCTGCGAATACTGTAGGCGCCAAGCAGCGCAACCCGGAGAGTAATGCGTACCGCGGGCCGGTCCAGACAGCCCGCGGCCTCGTGTTCCACCGCGAGCACGCTCCCGTCAACCGGGCTCAGAACCCCAAGCGGTGCGGGCGGTACGGATCGCTCCGGGTCACGGAATTTCAGGAGCACCAGAAATGCCAGTCCCGCACCGGGAAATGCGCCGGGCGTGCCGATCCACGTATAACCTGCCACCGCCGCGACCCCGGCGATAATCAGAAAAAGCCAACCCTCACGGGCCAGGAGGGGAAAACCCGATGGCGCCATGCGATCACTCCGAAATCAGGTAACGTTCAGCGGCTTCGCGAACTGGAAAGGAAACATGCCCGCGCTCACTGTTTGAGCCACGGCATCACGGAGCGCAGCTGCCGGCCCACCGTCTCGAGAAGGTGCGCCCGGCTCGCCTCGCGTCCGCGACGAATCACGGGTTGTCCCGCGGCCATTTCCTCGGCCAGTTCATCCGCGAAGCGGCCGGAGCGGATATCATCCAATATGCGCTGCATCTCCTCGCGAACACCGGCGTCAATGATGCGCGGGCCGCGCGTGTAATCACCGAATTCAGCCGTACTGGAAATGGATTCACGCATGCCCGCAACACCACGACTGTGGATGAGGTCCACAATCAGCTTGAGCTCGTGCAGGCAACAGAAATAGGCGATCTCGGGCGCGTAGCCCGCTTCCACCAGTGTGTCGAAACCGGCCTCGATGAGATGCGTGACCCCGCCGCAGAGTATCACCTGCTCGGAGAACAGGTCGGTTTCGGTTTCTTCGGCAAAGGTCGTATCCATGATGCCCGCGCGACCATGACCATTGGCCCAGGCATACGAAAGGGCAATGTCGCGGGCCTGGCCGGTCGCGTCCTGCGCCACCGCGACCAGACCGGGAACACCGCCGCCACGCGCGTAGACATCGCGCACCTGGTCGCCGATACCCAGCGGGGCAATCATGATCACATCAACATCCGCTCGCGGAACCAGTCGCCGATAGCGAATATTGAACCCGTGAGCGAAAGCCAGTGCCGCACCGGGTTTGAGGACGGTCTCCAGCTCTTCACGGTAGAGGTCCGGTTGCACCTCATCCGGCACCAGCATCATGACCACGTCCGAGGCGGCCACCGCTTCAGTGACATCGGCGACCGGCAGTCCCTCGGCCCGCACGGCCTCGCGCGTTGCCGAGCCCGGGCGCAGCCCGACCACGACCTCGACACCGGAATCCCGGAGATTGAGTGCGTGGGCGCGACCCTGGGCGCCGAAGCCGAGCACCGCCACGCGGCGGGCCCCGATCAGCGAGGGGTCGGTATCCTTTTCATAGAGCATGCCTGGCCAGACTCCCGGGGGCGAAAAGTCGGCGTAAGCTAAAACCTCCGGGCGCTGAAATCAAGCCATGGCGGGTGCAGCGCCTGTACCCGGAGCCCCGCGGGTGGCTAAAATGCGGGTTTGCGCAGACCAGACAGAACACAAGGACCCACACGAATGCGGCTTTCCCAGTTCCCGTTGACGACTCTCAAGGAAACACCGGCGGATGCGGAAATCGTCAGCCATCAGCTGATGCTTCGCGCCGGCCTCATCCGGAAACTGGCCGCGGGGCTCTACACCTGGATGCCGCTGGGTCTCAGGGTCCTGCGCAAGGCGGAAGCCATCGTCCGCGAGGAAATGAACCGCGCGGGCGCCGTTGAGATGCTCATGCCCGCCGTGCAGCCGGCGGAACTCTGGCAGGAATCAGGACGCTGGGAGCAATACGGGCCCGAACTGCTGCGCCTGGTCGATCGTCATGGCCGTGAATTCTGCTTTGGCCCGACTCACGAAGAAGTTATCACCGATATCGTCCGTCGCGAGATTCGCAGCTACAAGCAGCTTCCGCTGAACTTCTACCAGATTCAGACCAAATTCCGCGACGAGATTCGTCCACGTTTCGGCGTGATGCGGGCCCGCGAGTTCATCATGAAGGATGCCTACTCGTTCCATGCCGACGAAGCTTCGCTGCAGACCACCTACGAAGCCATGCACACGGCCTACACCCGCATTTTCTCGCGCATGCAGCTGGATTTCCGCCCGGTGCGAGCCGACACAGGCAGCATCGGCGGCAACTATTCGCACGAATTCCATGTCCTGGCCGGCTCGGGTGAAGACGCCATTGCGTTCTCGGATCGCAGCGACTATGCCGCCAATGTGGAAATGGCCGAGGCCCTGGCCCCGGTGGAAGAACGCCTGTCGCCGGGCCAGACGATGGCACGGGTGGCCACGCCCAAGGCGCGGAGCATCGAGCAGGTGGCGACCGAACTCGGCCTCGCGCCCGCCCGTATCGTCAAGACACTGATCGTGGAAGGCGAGGATGACGGGCTGGTTGCCCTGCTCGTGAGAGGCGATCACGAACTCAATGCCGTGAAGGCGGAGAAGCTTTCGGGCGTCGCGACCCCGCTGCGCATGGCATCGCCCGAACGGATTCGCGAAGCGCTCGGCGCCGGACCGGGTTCGGTCGGGCCGGTGGGCCTGGAAATTCCGGTGTTTGCCGATCGATCGGTCGCGGTGCTGGCCGACTTTGCCTGTGGCGCCAACGAAGACGGCTGGCATCTGACGGGGGTGAACTTCGGCCGCGATCTCGCGGAGCCGGAAGTCGCGGACCTTCGCAATGTCGTGGCCGGGGATCCGAGTCCCGACGGCAAAGGCACGCTGAGCATCGCCCGGGGCATTGAAGTCGGTCACATTTTCCAGTTGGGCAGCAAGTACAGTGAGGCCATGAATGCCCGCGTAATCGACGAGGATGGCAACGAGCGTACCCTGATGATGGGCTGCTACGGCATCGGTGTGAGCCGCGTGGTCGCCGCCGCCATCGAACAGAACAATGACGAGCGGGGCATCATCTGGCCCGAACCCATTGCGCCCTTCCAGGTGGCGGTGCTGCCCATGAACATGCACCGTTCCGAGGCCGTCCGGACGGCGGCCGAAGCGCTCTACGAATCGCTGCGCAATGCGGGCTTCGACGCGATACTTGACGATCGCGAGGTTCGACCGGGCGTGATGTTTGCCGACATGGAACTGGTCGGCATCCCCCATCGTTTTGTCGTCGGTGAACGGGGCCTCAAGAACGGCGAACTGGAATACAAGGGCCGTCGCGACAGCGAAGCCACACCGGTCGCTCGCGACCAGGCGGTGGCGTTTCTTCGGTCGCGGAGCGCACGGGTGGACGCGGGATGAGGGCAAGCGCCCTTTGCGCGATCCTTGTCGCCGGCAGTCTTGTCACAACACCGGGCCTGGTTGCGGCAACCCCGGCCAAACCCGATCCACGGCTGCGCCTCCTGCTCAAACAGGCCATCGCGGATCATTCGAGCTTCAAGGACAAATACGAGGCTGAGGTCTGGCTGGTTGACATGTCACACCGTCTCGCGGGTCGCATTCCGAATGCGAAACACCGCCTTGACCTGCTCAAGGAAGTGCATGCCGAGGCACGGCGCGCTCATCTTCCGCCGGAACTCGTTCTCGCGGTCATCGACGTGGAAAGCGGTTTCGACCGCTTCGCCATTTCCGAATCGGGCGCACAGGGGCTCATGCAGGTGATGCCTTTCTGGCTCAAGGAAATCGGTCACCCCCATGACAACCTGTTTCACATCCGCACCAACCTGCGGCTGGGCTGCACCATTCTCAAATACTACCTGGACAAGGAACACGGCGATCTCCGCCAGGCACTGGCGCGCTACAACGGCAGCATCGGCAAGCGCACCTACCCGGACAAGGTCTTCAAGCGACTGAGCCAGAAGTGGTTCCAGCGCTGAACAAGGCAATTCCTAGCGGGCCACAAAGCCGGAAGGAGGCTCGACCTCGGCGGGCCGGCTGACCACGTCATCCACCTCCGCAGTGGCGGGGCCGTCCCACAACCAGTCCTCCAGTTGCGCAAGCGCCGCACGCTCCCCGCAGGCCAGCACTTCAACCCGGCCGTCAGGCAGATTCTTCGCCCACCCCCTGATGCCAAGCCTGGATGCCTGCCGCGCGGTACTCGCCCTGAAAAACACACCCTGAACGCGGCCGGAGACCAGATAGAGACGGCACTCAGTCATCACGCCCTCCTTGCCTTGCCGGTTTCGCCATTGCCGGAAAAAAAAGAGGGCCCCGCAGGGGCCCTCCTTCGATCACTTGCGGATCTGTCAACGCATGTCAGTGGGCGAGGTAGTCCTGATCGGACTGCTCGACCGGACCCACCGACCAGGCGCCGCGGTTCTTGGCGTGCTGGACAGCGGCGTCGACATCCGACTGCATCGGATGCTGCTTGACGTCGAAGTTCTGGCCCGGATAGATCAAGTCGGCATCCTTGATCTTGTCGCTGTTGGCCTTGTAGATCAGCGGCCATTCGTACGGGTTGCCGTACACTTCGGACTTGCCGGAGATCTTCCAGAGACTGTCGCCACGCACCACGGTGTAGGACATGGTGGCCGCACGCAGTTCCGCGTTGAGCGCGCTCAGCGTGTCATAGGCACGCTTGTAGTCACCGCTGGCCATGGCAGCTTCAGCGTCGTTGAGACGCGCCATCTGGTCGGCGGTGAGATTGGTGTAGGACTTGGCTTCGTCCATCTGCTGGCTGGCCTGTGTCTGCCAGCAATCGTTCAGCGCCTGCGTGGCGGCGGACTTCGCCTGACCGGCCAGATCCTGCGCCTTCTGGTCATCTCCCGCCTGCGCCGCGGTCTGGGCCTGGGCCAGCAGATCGGCCGCGTTGCCGGTATCGGTGCAAGGCGCAGTCGCCTGATTCATCACCGCCTGCGCATCATTGATGGCCTGCGTGGTCGCAGCGCTGGGCCCGGCCGGCTTCTCCGGCTCGGCCGGCTTGGAAGCACAGCCAACAGCCACACCGAGGGCAAGAGCGACGATGCCCAACTGCTTGAAATGGGATTTGTTCATTAGACTCACTCCAGATGCGCGTTGTTGTTCTTGCGGGCTTCCCGCCTGAATTCCGCTATTCAGCAAAGTATCACTCGATTTTGCGCAATGTCAAGCGCAAAAGTCGCGTTTAACATAAGGAAATTACAGGACTTTTACGGTGACGAAAGTCTCATTCGCCAGCATTGCCTGAGGGGGTGGAATTGGCATCATCGGAATGTGTGCGGGTGACTTCCAGGGCGTCCTGGGCACGACGTCGCGCCTGGATGGCTCGGTGCCGCGCTTCGGCATAATGGCCCTGCCGAAGCGCATCCTCCGCCTGCCGGAGGTATCGGCGCGCCGCGGCCAGGTCGTCCGGGGCCTCGTCGCCGGCACCCGAATCTACTGCGGCCTGCACCGCCTGGCGTGCATTGCTCATCTCCTGCACCGGGGCAACAGAACAACCGCCCAGCACGCTCATGGCAAGAAAGGCCGCAAGGGCCAACCGGATGAACAAGTGTTTGCGAGTTGTTTCCACGCTTTGTCGTTCCGGGGGGTGAAGTCGGCAAGCTAGCAGCGCGCCCGGGCATCGTCAAGACGGGTCCTGACCGGCCGCGGGATGCTTTACAATGGGCCGCCTTCCAGACAACCACAGGGAGCCGGCCCGGCATGCAAGTCACGATTTATCACAATCCGCGCTGTTCGAAGTCCCGACAGACACTTGAGCTGTTGCGCAACCGCGGCGTCGAACCCCGCATCGTCAACTACCTGGAGACACCCCCCTCGATCGACGAACTCCGGGACCTGGTGGCGAAGCTGGGCATCAGTCCGCGCGAACTCCTGCGCACCAAAGAAGCGGCCCACGCCGAAGCCGGGCTGGACGCACCCGACGTCGACGACGAAACCATACTCGCTGCCATGCACAGCCACCCGATCCTGATCGAACGGCCTATCGTGGTTGCCGGCGACCGGGCGCGCATCGGCCGCCCGCCGGAGAGCGTGATGGAGATTCTCGATTGAGCGAAATTCTCATTCTGTATTACAGCCGCTACGGCGCGACCGCTGAAATGGCCCGCCAGGTTGCTCGCGGCGTCGGCGAAGTACCCGACATGCAGGCACGCCTCAGGACCGTGCCCCGGGTGTCGGCCGTATGCGAGGCCGTCGAAGACGACATCCCGAACGCAGGCCCACCCTACGCCACACTGGGCGACTTGCGTGAATGCAGTGGACTGATCCTCGGCAGCCCCACACGTTTCGGCAACATGGCCGCGCCGCTCAAGCACTTCCTCGATGGCACCGGCAGCCTCTGGCCCAACGGCACCATGGCGGGCAAGCCGGCGGCGGTCTTTACTTCCACATCAAGCATGCACGGCGGCCAGGAGAGCACGTTGCTGAGCATGATGCTGCCGCTTCTGCATCACGGCATGCTGATGGTCGGCATCCCCTATACCGAAACGCTGCTCAGCGAAACACGCACCGGCGGCGGACCCTACGGCGCGAGCCATCTGGCGGGCATGGACAGCGATCTTGCGGTGAGCGAGGAAGAACGAATTCTGTGTCGGCGCCTTGGCAGGCGCGTGGCGGAAATATCATGGCAGCTTGCGCGGGGCCGGGCATGAGCCGTCGGGCCGGAGCAATTTGCGCCGCCCACCTCGCAGGCCTCGCCGTGCTGCTGGCCTGTTGGTACCTGCTGGCCGACCCGGTCACCGGCAGCGCCCAGTACACCCTGCTGGGCATCGCCGTGCTGCCACTGCTGATGCTGGCCGGACCGGCCTGGCGGCAACGCCCCACGGCACTGGCACTGGCCGGGTTTGCATCCCTGGGGTATTTCGCACACGGGGTCATGGAACTGGTCGCCCACCCGGGCGTCAGGCTGTCCGCGGGCCTGGAAGGCCTGCTTGCCTGCGGAGTGTTCATCTCCAGCACCGTGGCGCTGCGCATGGCTGCCCGGCAACGGTCCGCCGCCAGGCGTCATTGATCGGGGAGCACGCCCCTCACGAAGGGCACGGTAAGCCGGCGTTGGGCGGCCAGTGAGGCCTGGTCCAGCCGGTCGAGCAGATCGCACAAATGGCGCATGTCGCGCCGGAACCGCCGCAGAAGATAACGCGCGGTATCTTCGGGCAACTCCAGGCCCAGGCGTTCGGCGCGCAGGGCCAGTGCCGCGAGCAGATCGTCATCGCCGAGCGGTTCCATGCGCACGGTCAATCCGCTCGTCAGTCGCGAAGCCAGATCCGCCAGCCGGATACCATTGGCCGCCGGCGAATTCCGTGCCGCGACCAGAAGCTGGTGGTTTTCATCCCGAAGCCGGTTGAACAGATGGAAGAGCGCCTGCTCCCAGTCCGGGTTGCCGGCCACGGCCTCGAGATCGTCCAGGCAGACCAGATCAAGGTGCTCCCAACCCTCGAGGATGGCGGGACCCAGTTCGCCGATACCCGCCAGTGGCAGATAGCCGGCACGCCGCGAAGCCCTACCCGCCGCACCACAGGCGGCCTGGAGAAGATGCGACTTGCCAACCCCGGCGGGACCCCAGAGATAAACGAAAGCTTCACCGGGATCGCTGGCGATGCCCTCCACGGCCCGCAACGCCTGCGCATTGGCCCCGGCGTGAAATCCTTCCAGATCCGCGCCCACACGCAGGGCAATGCCCAGCGGCAACTGATGACCCGGCAGGGAAGTCGCGGCCATCGTCAGGCCTCGCCCCGGTCCTGATAGACCTCGCTCATACGGTAACGCTCGTGCGCATACCGCAAGACCACCATGATGGCCGCCGCCGCGGGCAACGCCAGCAGCACGCCGCTGAATCCGAAAAGCTGACCGCCTGCCATCAAGGCAAAAATCACCACGACCGGATGCAGACCGATACGCTCGCCCACCAGCCGTGGCGTGAGCACGAAACTTTCCAGCAACTGCCCGATCGCGAAGACCGCCAGCACCCAGCCCAGCAGCAGCCACCCGTCGCCCTGAATCAGGCCGGTCAGCAATGCCAGCGAGAGCCCGATGATGACGCCCAGGTAAGGCACGAAACTCACCAGCCCGGCCACCACGCCAATGGCCACGGCGTTGTTGAGGCCGGCCAGCGACAGGCCACCCGCATAAACGACCGCGAGCGACACCATCACCAGCAGCTGGCCGCGGAAGAAGGCACCAAGCACCTCGTCGCAACCACGCGCCAGACGGCTGATGACCGGTTCGATTCGCCGCGGCAGCAGATCGCGGATCCGGGCCATCAGAACGTCCCAGTCTCGAAGCAGATAGAAAGTGACGACCGGCACCAGGACCAGGTTGCTGATCCAGGCCACCAGGGTTCCGCCGGAACGGGTCACCGAACCCAGCGTGCCGGCGGCGAGTCCGGCGGCCGATCCCAGATACTGGGAGACCAGCCGCGACAGGCGGGTCGCATCGATGTCGGCGGCGCTGACATGCAGGCGTGCCGTGAGCCATGGCAGCACATGTTCCTCCGCCCATTTGATATAGGCCGGAATGCGTGCCAGCAGGGCTGACACTTCCTGGGTCAGCGCCGGGATCAGGACCAGCAGCACCAGCGCGACCAGTGCCAGCGTGAAAACAAAGACCAGCGTCACCGCGAAACTCCGCGGCAGGTGCCACGACTCCAGCCGGTCAACCAGTGGGTCGCCCATATAGGCCAGCAGGGCGCTGACCAGGAAAGGCGTAAGCACCGGCCCGAGCAAATAGATCAGCCAGCCGACGATCAGCAGCGCCACGGGAATGAGCAAGCGTCGTTCCATCACTCGCGCCGCGCCTCCCTGAAATGTCTTCGGGCCCGGCGCCCCCATATCCACACGTAGTCCACACCGCTGGCCAGCGTGGTGCCGGTGACCACCAGCACCGCCGCCCCGATCGAGGCCGCCGGGAGAAAGTGCCAGCCGGCATTTGCGACAACAAGCAGCCCGAAAAGAATCTGGGTCACCGTGTTGAGTTTGCTGAGCAGCGTCGGCTCGCCATGAAAACGGCCGACCAGAAAATGGTAGGCCACGGCCCCCGCCACAATCACCACATCGCGCCCCACGACCAGTCCCACCAGCCAGGTTGGCGCCAGCCCCTTCAGGCCGAGCATGAGAAAAGTGCTCACGAGCAGGAGCTTGTCCGCGAGGGGATCAAGAAAGGAACCGAGCCGCGTCTGATCGTTGAAGCGTTTGGCCAGGAAGCCGTCCAGCCCGTCGGTGAACCCTGCCAGCGCGAAGACCGCCAGCGTCTCGGGATAGCGTTCGCCGTCCATCAGCCAGACGACGGGCACCACCAGGCCGATGCGGAACAGGCTCAACGCGTTGGGAACGAGGCCCTTCACGACTGGTAGTGATAGCTCAGCAGCGGAATCGGGGGCGAGGACGGCGCCGCCGGTGCGGTATCCGGTACGGAGAGCGTGTCGTTGCCGTTGATCGGCGCGGTCATCGGCGGCAGATCGGCATCCTCGGTCGGCAGTTGCGGCTGCGCTTCCTCCTCGAGCATGTGGCCGAGCGAGATTGCCTGGCGGAGATTGCGGACCTCGCCACGCAGATCCAAGCTGTAGGTGACTGTGTTGCCCTGAACCTGGTCCACGCCCACATGGTCGACCACACTCAGCCCGTTGAGAAAATTCAGCACCCGGCCATAGGCATCCAGGCTGCTCACACCGCTTACCTGAACACGCGCACGTGAGCCGCCAAGCGCAATGGCCGGCAACGCGAAGCGGTTCGCAAAGAGGTCGGCGGTGCCGTCCACACCGTCGTGCACCACGGCGGCCAGATCAGCCGGCCCGGAGTCCCACTGATTGACGTGCTCGTGCTGGTAAAGGGTCCAGTGCGCCGACCACTGGCCGTCCGCGCCGGCAGAGACACGGCCAACCAGCAGCGCATCGGCATCGTAGCGTGCGGATGCCTGGCGGATGTGATCCTCGAACCCGGCCCAGACATCGGTGAAACTGATCCGACCGCGATCCTCCAGATCCATCAGTGGCAGAACAACCGGAATGCCACGTGCATTCGCCGCGTCATTGGCGGCCGCTATCACCGGGCTGTCGGCATCGGTCCCCACCAGATCACGCTCCGCACCCGACTGCACGGCAATCCAGGCCAGCGTGACCGGGCGTTCACGTCCCCAGACCGGTTCTCCCGCATCGCGCAGCGCGTTGCCCAGTGCGTCCGGATCGAAACGGGCCCAGAGCATCAGAGCCGGTGTGTCGGCGGCGGTCGGTGCCCCCGCGTCGGCGGGTGCCTGCGGCGCCTGGTAACGGTATTGCTGTACAAAGCGGGAAGCCTGGCCGATGATCTGCGCCAGCCCGTCATCCCGGGCGGGCTGCGCCTGCCCGGTCACTTTCACCAGTACGCGTGTCAGTGCGTCGCCGAAGGCCTGCCGGCGCGCGTCCGCGGACTGGTCGGCCACCGGCACGGTCGCCTGGTAGAGCCCCTTCACTTCCGCGGCCCGGAGGCTCGCCGGCAACCACGCCACAAGCAAAAGCACGGCCGTCAGGCCGGTGCAGAAACCATTCACCCGTCTGCTCACAATCGCTGCATTCCCGTTCGATGGACGTCGCCCGCTGTCGCGGGCTTATGTACAATATCACAGCATCGCCCGCTCCCGGGGAACACTCAACGCTGCGAACGCCAGTCGCGGCCAGACAGGCCATTCAGGAAACATGACCTCCAAGCCACCTCTCACCTATCGGGACGCCGGAGTGGATATCGATGCCGGCGAAGCACTGGTCGACCGCATCAAGGAAGCCGCGGCGCGCACCCGCCGGCCCGGCGTCATGGGCGGCCTGGGTGGATTCGGCGCACTTTTCGAACTGCCGGTGGACCGCTACCGGCAACCCGTGCTGGTCTCGGGAACCGACGGCGTGGGCACCAAGCTCAAGCTGGCGCTGCAACTGGGCCGTCACGACACCGTGGGCATCGACCTGGTGGCCATGTGCGTGAACGACATCATTGTGCAGGGCGCCGAACCGCTGTTCTTCCTCGACTATTACGCCAGCGGCAAGCTGGACGTGGAGGTCGCCCGCTCGGTGATAGAGGGCATTGCCACCGGCTGCGAACAGGCCGGCTGCGCCCTGATCGGGGGAGAGACCGCCGAACTGCCCGGCATGTACCAGGACGGCGACTACGATCTCGCCGGCTTCGCCGTGGGCATTGTGGAAAAGGAACGCCTGCTCGACGGCAGCCGGGTGCGACCGGGCGACGTACTGCTGGGCCTGGCGTCCTCGGGCGTCCACTCCAACGGCTATTCACTGGTTCGCAAGGTGCTCGAAGTCAGTGGTGCCGACCTGGCGATGCCGTTGGGCGACACCACCCTCGCCGAAGCCCTGATCGCGCCGACCCGAATCTATGTGAAACCGCTTCTGAAGCTGCTTGAAAAGCATCCGGTCCACGCGCTGGCTCATATTACCGGCGGCGGCCTGCTGGAGAACGTGCCGCGCGTCATGCCTGAAGGCGTGGGCGCGGTGTTCGGCCGGGGCCGCTGGCAGCGGCCGCCTGTTTTCGAGTGGCTGCAGGAACAGGGCAACATCAGCGACCGGGAAATGCTGCGCACCTTCAATTGCGGCATCGGCATGGTGGTCTGCGTCCCGGCGGCCGATGCCGACGCGGCCTTCGCCCTGCTCAGCGAGGCGGGCGAAACCGTCTTCCGCATCGGCACCGTCGAGGCCGGTGTACAGGGCGCCGTGGTCGAGTGATGGAAGCCGTCTCCCGCCCCGAGCGAGGCGGCGTGGTGGTGCTGCTGTCAGGCGAAGGCAGCAACCTGGCTGCCCTGCTGGATGCCCTGGAACCGGCCACCGTGCGCGCGGTCATCAGCGACCGTGCCGAGGCGGGAGGCCTGGCGCGCGCCGCCGACCGGGGTCTGCCTGCGATACCCGTGGTACCCCGGGATCATGCCGACCGGGCGGCCTGGGAAGCCGTCCTTCAGGAAACCATCGAACGCTTCAACCCTTCCCTGGTGGTGCTGGCGGGTTTCATGCGCATTCTCAGCCGCACCTTCACGGGCCGCTTCGCGGGACGCATGCTCAACATTCATCCTTCGCTCCTGCCCCGTTACCGCGGTCTGGATACGCACCGGCGCGTCCTCCAGGCGGGCGACCGCCTGCACGGAACCAGCGTGCATTTCGTCACCGAGGAACTCGACGGCGGACCGGTCATTCTGCAGGCGGAAATCCCCGTACTCGAGAACGACACCGAGACCAGCCTGGACCAGCGCATCAAGTCGGTGGAACACCGGGTCTATCCGCAGGTCGTCCGCTGGTTCCTGAACAATCGCCTGCGTCTCGACGACGGGCGCGTCATCCTGGATGATCGGGTTCTGGACAAACCGGTGGTCGTGCCCTGGGGGGATGAATGAACGCACCGCGCCGCTTGCTGGCCGCATTCGTCGTGACACTCATCGCGATGCACGCGCCAAATGCCACGAGTCAGGAGAAG